>JAYVCH010000076.1:0-14473 GCA_043750055.1 Fibrobacteria bacterium | reverse complement strand
CACGATGTGAAAGTATGGTCCTATGAAAATCTCCATTCCCCCATTGAAAGGGTAAACATGAGAAACAAATCAATGAAATCTATCGCAGCCTTATTCACTGCGACTTTATTGGTATCCGCCTGCACACTCGATGACCTCCTAACTACCTCAAGCGATCCCAATGGGGCACTATCTTTTGACGAAAAAATAGTGCTTGGATTAAAAACAGCGTTGGAGGTAGGAATTGATTCCAGTTCTGGACTCGCTTCCAAAGTCAATGGCTATTTGGCCAACAAGGCAATTAAAATTTTACTGCCTGAAGAAGCGAGTCAGGCTTTGGCTGCGGCCCAGCAAGTGGGTGCTTATGTCCAGCCCTTTTCCGACCAACTCAGCTCGATTAAATCAGTTGTAGATTTTACCTCCGGTATCGATCAAAACGGCTTCACCAATAACTTGAAAACATCTGCTTCTATTCTGACAGAAATCACACAATTACAAGGCCTTGGCGATTCTCTGGTCAAGTACATGAATCGAGCCGCAGAATTAGCTGCGCCTCGTTCTGTTCCTATTTTCAAAAATGTGATTACCAACATGTCCATAGCTGACGGGTTGTCCTTGCTCAACAATGCCGATAGCACCGCGGCGACGTCGTATTTAAATGGAAAAACCTTTGCCCCGCTTGTAGTTTCGTATACTCCTATTGTGGACTCCACATTGTCGCTAGTCCCGTTGGCCCAGTATTGGGGTGACTTTCGATCCCTCTATAATTCAGTCTTGGCCAAATACAAAACGGCTGTCGCTTTTCAAGTTTCTTGGAATAATAATGTGGTGGTTTCCCAAGTCCCCTCGCTTCAAGTAGACAAATTAAAAGCTGTAGATAATCAACCGATTAAAACCCAAAGCTTGGGACAATGGACCACAGAAAAAGGGTTAGCGGGGCTCTTTTATTTAGTGGGAGAACAAGAAAAGGATATTCGCCGTGACCCATTCAGCTATGTGAAAAATTTAGCTTCCTCCGTTTCCAGCATTTTGAAGGAAGTGTTCGGCGACATCATGAAAATGCCGAAATAGTCCAGGCGCCATATCTTCTTCAATGGCTTTTTCAAGCTCCGTCGCAACTTGGGGCCAAAGTTTTCATGTTGACCCGAGCAATTCCCTAACTGTCGCTTCCATTTCCGAAGCCTTCGTTGACGCAGATAAGGGAACACCGATGGTAATTAGAATATTTCGATGTGTTGGTTTGGGCAAGCTGGACATTGCTTTCCCGCCCTTACGACTAAAGAAACTCCCCCATAATCCATGGATCGCCATGGGGACAACGGGTACGGCATCTTTAGCTAAAATCCGCTCTACCCCTGGTCGAAACACATTCATGGCACCATCATGGGTGATTTTTCCTTCCGGAAAAATGCAAACAAGATTTTCATTCCTTAACTCGTTCGAAATCAGTTCGAAGGCCCGTTCTTTAACGGAAGGATCTTCTTTAGCTGGAGCAATGGGTATAGCCTTGGAGAGTCGGAAGAAAATACCGAGAATGGGATTTTTAAACATACCATTATCCATCACAAAATGTACGGGACGACGACATGCCGCCGTAATCACAAACCAATCTATGAAGCTGACATGATTACATACAATGACTGCCGGTCCGTGGCGCGGAATCATCCCACGATTGGTATAACGAATTCGATAGATGGTACTCGCTAATATCCAGATTAAAAATCGCATTGCAAATTCGGGGATCAAAAGAAAAATGTATGTGCTGACAACTAAATTCAAAATAGCCGTAAAGAAAAGGATCTCTACAGTATTGAAACCAATTTTGAAAAGTACCATGGTGATGAGGGCCGAGCCAACCATGAACACGGCATTAAAAATATTATTCGCCGCAATCACTCGCGATCGAGTTTCCTGATCAGACCGATGTTGAATCAATGCATAGAGTGGAACAATAAATAAGCTACCGAATACGCCGACCATCCCCAGGTCCATCATCACTCGGAGTGCAGAACCTGAATAAGGGCCAGAAAGTAAGGCCTTGACTCCCATTAAAGCCAGGGTCGTGGGTGGATAGGTAATGAAGGAAAGGTCGGCGAGGAATAATGTCATTCCCAGGGCTCCGAGGGGAACAAGTCCTAATTCAATTTCACCACGCGATAGTTTGGCACAAAGCATGGACCCCAATCCAACGGAAACTGAAAAGACCGCCAGGAGCATGGTCACCACAGATTCATTGCCTTGCAGCATATGTCTAGTGAAATTAGGCAACTGTGCAAGTAAAGTCGCTCCGAAAAACCAGAACCAGGATATACCCAAAATGGAATTGAAAATGGAATCTTTCTTTTTAATGATTCGGGTGAGTGCGACCATCTCGCTAAATATATTCCAATTCAGTTTAAGTTTTGGATCCATGGCAGGAGCAAGCGGAATTTTCCTGGATACGAAATACCCCAATAGAGCCACCCCCAAGATGGATACGCATATAGCTAGCACATCTTGTTTGCCTGCCAAAAGTCCTCCAGCCAAAGTCCCAATTAATATGGCCAGAAAAGTTCCCATTTCAACCAGGGCATTGCCGTTGGTCAATTCATTTTCCTCAAGGTGTTGGGGAAGAATGCTGTATTTCGCCGGACCGAAAAATGCCGAATGCACCCCCATTAAAAAGAGGGTCACAAAAAGAAGTATGGTGTGGCCAGAATAAAAACCCACCGCCCCAATGATCATGATTCCGATTTCGGCTGCTTTGAGCATTCTCATAATCCCAGACTTTTCAAACTTGTCCGAAATCTGTCCAGCCACGGCGGAAAAAAGAAAAAAGGGAAGGATAAATAATCCTGCCGCTAAATTGATCAGCATCCCCGATTCGGCTTCCGTCGCCGCTCGAAAAGCAATCATGATGACCATGGTATTTTTAAACAGATTATCATTAAGAGCACCGAGGAACTGAACGCCAAAAAAAGGCCCAAATCTTTTTTGAATTAGCAGTATAAACATGCTTTACAGTCTCCACGTCCCTAATTTGGGTTCGTTTTTTAAATTCCACATGAGTATAGCATTTAGGGCTTTATCTGGACATACCATAGTTTGGACGCACCCGGTAGGTTGGCTTGTAACGGGATAGTTAAGAGGTTTGTTTTTACATTATATAAATGACTTCTCTTGCCATATTTTTGACTGGACTTTTGCTTCAATCGGCGGAAACGGCAACAACCAAGTTCAAACCTGTCGTTTCCGGGTTGACCAAGACTGTGAAATCAAAACCACTCTCACATCACGGGCCCGATCCGGTTTTTGACTCGACGCGTGCTTTTCAATACCTGGCTGATCAATGCGCGCTTGGGCCACGTAATACTGGTAGTGAGGGGCATCATCGGGCCATCCAACTTTTTACCCAACATTTCACGTCATTAGGTTTGACGGTCGTTCCCCAAAAATTTGTCCACGCCGATATGCGAACGGGTGAAAAAGTGGAATTGACTAATCTCATTGTCACGATTAATGGTAAAGAACCAAAACGAAAACCGGTGATTTTCTGTGCTCATTGGGATACTCGCCCAAGGGCCGATCAGGAAAGGTTGGCAGCGCTTCATGAGCGGCCAATCCTAGGCGCCAATGATGGGGCTTCCGGCACCGCCGTCTTGATGGAATTGGCAAACCTACTTAATCAAAAAACTCCTCTGCAAACCGTGATACTTGTTCTATTCGATGGGGAGGATTATGGTCGCGAGGGAAATATCGAGGAATATTTTTTGGGTGCTCGCTATTTTTCTGAACATCTTCCTGCCACCAATATCGATTATGCATTACTTCTCGATATGGTAGGTGATAATGATTTGAAATTGCAGATGGAACAAAATTCATATGCCCAAGATTCAAACTTGGTAAAATCAATTTGGAAAGTAGCTCAAGATCTGGGACTCTCGGCCTTTAAACCCGGAAGGGGACCTAATGTTTTGGATGACCATATGCCCCTGCAGGCCAAAGGCATTCGGGCCATAGATATCATCGACTTTGAATATCCAGCCTGGCATACTCTAGGCGACACTCCAGATAAATGTTCCGCATTTAGTCTTGGCATGACCGGGACCTTGGTGGCTTTCCTTGCATTCCGAGGCCTTCCCTAAAATCAAAACGCATTCTCTACTCACCCGTGCTACCGGTCACTTCTGTGTGACCGTACTGCGCATGCTGTCCCATGTTCCTCCTCCCATGGTCGAAACCTTGTTGGGGCATCTGCTTCCAATTTACATCCATTTTCGGCGACGGCATATCCAGCGACTCACCGCCCGCTTCCAGGCCTCCCCGTTTAAGGCTACATTAGGCATTCGTAGCTATTATCAAATGCGCCTTCACCTTATTCTACGGGCATTGCAATATCATGGTCGCCGCCTTCCCTATCAAGACCACCTCATCACCGGATTGGGAAATTATACACAAGCTCTGGCCTCAGAACAGCCGGTGGTATTGATCGGATTGCATTCAGGGGATTATGAACTGCTTCATCGTATTCCCCAATCCCCTCCGAATAGACCCTTCTTCATCCTAACCGCCCCCGCATTTGCTCCCGCCTTAAGTGCCTATATGGCGAAAGGACGTAAGCTTGATGGAAAAATAAATTTGTCGAATAAAAAGGAGACCCAACCAAATAGAATTTCGGGTGCCTCGCAAAGTTTCGGATCGGGAATTAAAACGATGCTAAAGAGCAAGGGTATTTTGGCAATCATGTGTGACCAAGATCCTACACCCCTTCAGAGCGTCGCTACGCTTAAATTGTGGGGCAGAATTGAAGTCCCCTACCCCGAGCGACTTTTTGAATTTCTGATATCTAAAAAGATTTTCTTCCTTCCCGTTTCAACCCGGGTGCTTGCCAATGGACAATCCAGTTTCACCTTCCACGCTAAATGGGAATTGGCAGAGAGGACGACTCAAAACGCTACATCCCAAAGCGTGACACTGAAAACCAAATTATGTTCATTCTTGGAGTCCGCAATTGAGTCCGCTCCAGAGCAATGGAATTGGTCTTACCCAAAAATCACAGTTCTTGAGGAAAAGTAGGCTAATCAAAAAAAAGGACGAGGTTACCCTCGTCCTTCTATCCTAAATATAGAGTCTGGTGACTCTCTATTTAACTCATCCTATCGGTAATCCGCAGGAAGCATTTCCTCATCACCGCCATGCTTGCGAAAAGCTTTGAAGAAATCTTTGGCTTCCTTTTTAAGATATTTTTTATCCGCCACAACCCCGGCATAATAATAAGGCGTCGCCTCCTCGGGACAAATCGAAATCGCATAAGTGCTATTCGATTTGCTGGTTTCATAGTTTCCGGCTGCGAAATTTATTTTTGCCGAACCGATAAGCAGTTCACAGGACCCGGGATTTCCCTCCAGGGATTTCTTGGCAAGGGCCAATGCATCCTGTTTCTTATTTTGGGCAAGCAGGACATCGCCCATAGCAACTACTGCCGTTGCATTACCGGGCTGCAATTCCAAGGCGCGACGAGCGTGTTTCTCCGCTTCATTTGGTTTGCGCATTTTCAGAAGTACTTTAGCCCAAAGACTCAACGCTTCAGGTGACTCGTCAATGACAGCGGATTTTTGAAGAAAGTTTTCTGCAGCTTCGTACTTCTTTTCAGATTCAAAAGCCATTGCTAAGCCAAGGAATCCCTTTGCCTGATTAGAGGCATTGGAATGCTGGGAAAGCTCTTTGAAGTAATTTTTGGCGTCGGATATATGACCATCTCGAAGCAAACAAAGGCCGATATGGTAAACGGCATCCATGTAATCGGGGTTGTATTTCAGCGCCAAGTCAAAATCCTTCTTTGCTTTTGAATAGTTTTTTTCCTCAAAATAGGTGCGACCACGATAGTGATAATAGGAAGCATTGTACTTAGAGGTTCGAAGTAAGCGTTCCAATATATCCCGTGATTTTTCTAATTCATGGGAAGCCAAGCGCGCTTTTGCTAAGGCGAATTGCACAGAAGAATCTTGTTGGAATTCTGAACCTTCAATGGTTCGAATGGCAGATCGATTGTCACCCTTGTTAATTTGCAATTCAGCCAACTTTGCCAAAACACTGGCGGAAGGATCCTTTGCAAAAACGGTATTGAATTCAGCCAAGGCGGCATCATTTCGGCCCATTTTCATCAAGCAATCCCCATACATGAGGCGCCCGGCCGAACTGAGACTGGTCTTGACCGGATCCAACATTTTTAACGCCGTGGAAAATTCGTCTTTATTGTAAGACATTCTCGCCAAAGCTTCGCAATAGTCAGGGTTAGCAGGGGAAAGCATTTGAGCCTTTTTGAAATAATCTTCAGCTACACCTGGTTGATTTCGGTCTGAGGCAATTTGCCCCAACCAATAATAGGCCAAGTGATTGCGAGGATCTTTTTTCACCATTTCAGATAAAATGGTTTCGGCCTTTTCCACATTGCCCTGTTCTTTATATATCCGCGCCAAACTGGTCATGACGCGAGGGCTCTTTTCACCCAAATCCACCGCCCGTTGGAATGCGCGTTTGGCTTCATCGATTCGCTTTGTTTCTAATAAGGCATAGCCATAGTTGGCCCAAATCGACTTATCAATTGCTTTTCCTGTGGAGGTAACTCGGCCATACAAAGCTGCGGCATCTCCATATTTGCGATCCTCGAATCGAATTTCAGCTAAAGAAGACGCTGCCTCCACATTTCCGGAATCGAGTCGAATTACATCGGCATAGGCACCGGGTAGTTCTTCTGTTGAATTCAATTCTTTCGACATTTGCATTTTTGCAATAGCAAGAGGCAGGCTCGTTTGCTGAAGTTTAAATGCTTTTTTATAAGCCTGCAAAGCAAAAGCATATCGCTTATCACTGCGATAACCATCGCCTAAATAACGCCAACCGGTTGCGCTGTCAGGATATTTCGCTAATCCCGTTTCCAGCATTTTAATGGAGCGTGAATAATCTTTACGTGCTGCCAAAATCATACCCAGGTTCATATTCGACGCCGGATGAGTAGGCATTTTCTTCAAGATCATTTCGTATTGAGACTCTGCTTTCTTGATATCGCCATGGGTTCGATAGAGTTCAGCCAATTCGACACGGTAATCGTAATTAAGTGGCTCGGCAGCAATGAGCCTTTCCAGCAGGGCTCTGGTTCCATTTTCATCATTGGTTTTTTTATAAAGGTTATACAACTCAACCAAAACTTTAATGTCTTTGGTTTTGGTGTAATAATCCTCATAAACCTTGATGGCATTTTCTGGTTCCTTATTCGAAATGTAAGATTGACCAAGCATGCTAAGTACATCCACTCGCTTCATATCGGCGCGAGTGAGGTTGTTGATCGCTCCTTGCCAATTTTTTTCGTCGAAGTAAACTTTGCCTAGATAATAGAATGCCTCTTCAATTGGATTATTGCGGACAAAGGTTTCCAAAATTTCCTTGGCTTTAACCCGGTTCTTGGTTTCATAGAACAAAATTGCCAAAGGAAGTGATTGTTTGGCTTCCTGAGGATATTTCTGAATCAGTTGAGGACCCAGCGCCGCGGCCCTATCTTTTTGCCCCAATTTAAAATAGCCGTCCAAAAGGAGGAAAGACATTTCCGCATTTAAAAATTCCTTGAAGATTGGCTTTTCCAAAATTCGAACGGCTTCAGCAGGGCTCTTCAATTCCGATTCGATTCGAGCCAATGAGAAGGCATAATTCTTATCCATAGGTTTGATCGAAGCCAAAATGCGCAATCGCTCCCGCGCTAGGCCCTTATTCTTCTCGGAAAGGAAAATATTGTAGAGGGCTGAATTAATCGCTTCATCATTCTTAATGCTTCGATCTGCGATAAGTAGCGGGTTTTTTGCAGGAGCTATTTGCCCGGCATTAAACAAAGTTAAGCCGAACTCTTTTTGGTAGGCAGCATTTGTTGGAGTCAACGCCACCGCTTTAGTCAACAATTCCAACGAACGATCTTTGGCACCAATTTTCTTATTCGCCATTGCCGCTCTGTATGCCAGGTCTCCATTTTTAGGAGTCAAGGCAGACAATTTTTCCAAGGCTTCGGCCAACTTCGCGTCGTTTTTAGATTGGGTGTAAAGGTCCACCAATAAGGCCCAAGGGCGAACTTGATCGGGCTCCAAGGAAACCCAACGTTGAAGTAGGCCCATCGCCATATCCGTTTTCGCCAGAGCAACGGCAATCTCTGATCCATTTCTCAGTGACCCTAAATGATTATGATCCTTATTCAGAATCTCATTATAGAGATCCAGTGCCTTAGGCGTTTTCCCCAAAGTCAAGGCATAATCAAACTTCAAGTCCACATCGTCGGGGAAGGCTTCGTAACCGGCTTTCAAGAGGCCGGCCCTATAAGGAGACTCGTTGTCCTTCGCGTATTTATAAACTTTATTGAAGAGCTCCCGATCCTTCTTGTCATTTCGAGCAGCTTCAAAATAGGCTTCGTTGGCTAGACCCTTTTTCTTCTGGAACGCATATATATCTCCCAAGGGTTCAGCTAAGCTTCGATCTTCCTTTGATTCTTTTGCGAGAAAAGGAAGGAAGGGAACCATTTTCACGATTGCACCTTTCTTAAAGTAGGACTTGAGAAGAATCACTTTTCCCCGTCGATATTCGGGATGAAGCTTGACCAACTTTTCAATCCCAGCAATATTTCCAGACCGGACATAATCCACTTCGGCCATTTGAAAGGCATAAACTGGTTCCACATTCTTTTTGCGATTGAGTCGGACCAATGCATCCATCAAATTAGCGGTGTCCTTTTGAAGATCCGCTAGTCGGTGCATAGACTTTAAGGACGCCTCGTCATCCCCGTTTCTGACAACCCATTCGGCATATTCCTTCAGAGCACCTTTAAAATCTTTAGCCTTTTCCTTTTCGACAGCGAGCACAAGTTGATAGCCCTTGTATTTAGGATCCACGGTGACAATACGTCCAACCGTCGTCACATACCCTTTTTGGTTACCCTCCTGTTTATAAATGCCAGCGATGGTTTCAAGCACGGTCAAATTATTAGGGTCGCTTACCAAACGTTTCTCATAAAGGCCACGAGCTTTGGCGGTTTGCCCGGACCGCATAAACGCATCGGATACCATGGGTTCCGTCTCAGCTAAACTCGAATCGGCCTTTAACAACCAGTCCCATTCCTTTGCTGAGTTCGGAAAATCACTATTGAGGAAATAAGAGATGGCCAGTTTTTTTCGTTCTTCAACACTCGGCCCACTTTGGTTCAACGTTTTAAAGAGCGGAAGGTTGCCTTTGATTTCTTCCTTTGTGGTCACATTACGCGAATAGGAGCGGGCGTAAGTAAGATTGGTTGGATCAAGTTGATAGGCCCGGCCAAATTTTGGAATCGATTCCTTATCCTTATGCAATTTGATTTCCGTCTCGCCCAGGCGATACCATAACTTCGCATTAGCTGGGCTGGTTTTGACCGCATTGGACAAAGATTTTTCCGCTTCCTCAAAATTGCCCTTGTCAAAATAAAGGTTTCCAAGTTCTAAATCATATCTCGCCCGATTGGCGGGTTCCAAAACGACCAGTTTTTCCAAAACTTGTATATAGACGTCTTCCTGCCCAGGTCTCTTTGCTACCAAGGGCAATAGGAATTTCCACCCATCAACGCCTCTGGGATTTTTTTCCAACCATTGACGTGAATGCAAAATAGCCATGGATGTATCTCTTACCGACAAATCCAATTCCGCCAAACGCATCGACCACTTGGTCGCGCCTGCGGAATCAATACTCGAAAGGGCAATTATCGCAGACCGAAGTTTTTCCGCTGGCTTCTTAGTCTCTAAATAGGAATTCACCTGGATTTCACGAATCGGTTTATCCGTAGAATTCGTGTTCAAGAATTTTTCTGCCAAGCTTCCAGACAGTTCATAATTCTTGGCATCATACAATGTG
Source organism: Fibrobacteria bacterium (assembly GCA_043750055.1). GTDB lineage: Bacteria > Fibrobacterota > Fibrobacteria > UBA11236 > UBA11236 > Chersky-265. The sequence continues at coordinate 4,600 of JAYVCH010000076.1, read as the reverse complement.
ACTATGGCATCTCGATTTCCTTCCAGAAGTTTGGGCGCCTTGGCATAGACGTCAGCAAACAATCTCGATGCCATCAGTGAATTCTTCTTCTTCGCATACCCACGCGCAGCCAATGCTTGCAATTCTGGCCTGGCGCCAGGTTGTAATGCCTGCTTTTCCAAAACTCCAAAGTTATCCAGAATCTGCTGATCGCTGGTTATCGTGCGAGGTAACAACGCTGAGTATTCAGCATTCAAAGGTTGGTTTTTGACGGCCTTGATAGCATAAGTGTAAGCATGCTCACGATCATTGGCTGCCAAATAAATTTTGGCCAATTGGAATTGAGCTTCATGAGCTCCAGGATCGTTCTTATCAATACTCGTCAAGACATCTTGCAGCTCAGAGGTTCGATTTTGGGTAGTTAATAGATTGACCAACTTGATTTGAATCGCCTTATTACGGGCATCAAGCGCTAAGGCCTTTTGATACATCCCCGTGGCCTTGTCCAATTGTTTTTGATCTTCATAAAGTTTGCCCAGTTGCAATGGAAACTCTTTACGTTGAGGATAAAAACGGACAAGTTGTTCGAGGTCTTCCGTCATTCTCGGTTTATTGGTCAGTTGAGTATGAACTTCAAGTGCCTGTTCCCAAACTTTGGGTTCCTTGGGCTCAATGTTGATCCACTTGTCCAACAGGGCCGATGCCACTGTAGCTTGTTGTAAAGCCAAAGCGATATCCAAGGCGCGGGCAACGACCTTTACATCCATTTCCTTTGCTAAAATTTCCTGGTAGATGGCCAGGGCCTTAGGGGTTTTGCCTAAAGTTGCGGCATAGCCTCGCTTAATATCCATATCGTCTGGGAACGATTCATATCCTATACGAAGAATATCCGGTAGATACGGTGAAGCGTTTATAGAAGAATATTTATACACCTTTGCATAAATGTCGGCCCTTTTGGGATAGGCGATCAAGAGTTCATGATAGGTAGTATTTGCCAATGCAATTTTCTTCCCCATAGCATAAAGATCGGCCAAGGGTTCTAGTAGGGTTTTATTGGATTTGGATTCAACTAACAAAAACCCCATAAATGGAACTAATTTCGCTTTCGCATTTTGCCGGAGATATTCACGGACAAGTATCGATTTTCCGTTCTTATAGTCCGGGTGCGTTTTGACCAAACGTTCGACATTCCCAATATTTCCGGAACGAATAAAATCCAGCTCGGCAAGCTGGTATTTATACTGAATGTCCACAGTCTTTTCACGGTTGAGCCTCACAAGGGCGTCCATCAATTGAGTCGTATCTTTTAGTTGATCCGCTAATCGATGCATGGCCTTGAGCGAATTAAGATCGGCAGAATTTCGAGATACCCATACACTATACTGTTCTAGCGCGCCTTTAAAATCCTTGCTCTTCTCTTTTTCCGTTGCTAGTACCAATTGGAATCCCTTATATTTGGGATCTACCGCCACAATTTTCTCTAGCGTTGAAACATATCCGGCCTGATTGTTCTCACTCTTATAAATAGCGGCTATGGTTTCCAACATCTGAAGGTTATTTGGATCCTCCTTCAATCGACGTTCATATAAACCACGGGCTTTTCCACTTTGACCCGATCGCATGAAGGCATCGGCAATCATCGGTTCGGTAGCAGCGAGGGATGAGTCTGCTTTTAGAAGCCAGTCCCATTCCTTGGCAGAATTGGCGAAGTCTCCTGTTAAGAAATAAGCCTGGGCCAATTTTTTTCGGTCGTCCACACTTGGACCATTTTGCGCAAGTAATCGAAAGAGCGGCAAATTGACTTTGACCTCCTCTTTGGTTCCAACCGTTGCTGCATAGGCTCTTGCATAGGTTAAATTCTTGGGATCGAGTTGATAGGCTTTACGATACTTGTCCTCTGCATCTTTATCTTTACGAAGTTTGATTTCGGTCTCACCCAATTTGAACCAAAGTTGGGCATTGGTCGGATTACCCTTGGAGGCAGCAAGCAGGGACTTTTCAGCATCCTCAAAACTTCCTTTATTGAGATAGAGATTTCCAAGTTCCAAATCATAGCGAGAACGAGTTGCCGGTTCCAGTAAAACTAATTTTTCCAAAGTTTGGATATAGGTTTCTTCTTGACCGACCCTTTTGGCGACCAAGCCCAATAGGAAACGCCAGCCTTGGGCATCCTTGGGGTTCTTGTCCAACCAACTCTTGACATGCTCAATGGCAGAAGCGGTATCTTTTGCATCCAAGTCAAATTGAGCCAAACGCATCGACCATTTCGCAGCACCATCTGGATCTAGATTCGATAAACCTTTTATGGCTTCACGTAACTTGTCCGGGGATTTTTTAGTTGCAATGAAAGAGTTAACTTCAATTTCTCGAATGACTCGATCTTTATCATCGATAGCGATATATTTTTCTGCCAGGTTTCCTGCCAACTCAAAATTTTTGGCGTCATAAAGCGCAATGATCGCCTCCCGTTGGCCCTCAACGGCTTTTGGCGCCTTAGCATAGGCTTGTGCATAGAGTTGGGCTGCCAAAGCGTTGTTCTTTCGCTTCGCATAACCACGAGCCATCATCGCTTGCAATTCAGGCTTGGCACCAGGAAGATTGACAGATTTTTCCAGGGCTGCAAAATGAGCCGTAACTTGGTCTTCGCTGGTAACCACAGCGGGCAATAAGCCAAGGTACTCTTGATTAGAGGGTTGATTTCGTAAGGCTTTTTCCAAATACACATAAGCCTTTTCCTTGTCACCGGCCTCTAAAAAGGATTTCGCCAACTGAAATTGAGCTTGATGAGAAGTAGGATCGGCATCATCAATCTTCATGAGAAGCGCGCGAATTTGGTCCTTGTCGCCCTTAACCGAATAAAGCTGGAACAACTTGACTTGCATAGCCTTATCCTTGGGATCCGCTTCCAGGATTCGCGCATAGACTTCGCTAGCTTTATCGGTTTTTTTTGATTCTTCATAAACTCCGGCCAATCGAAGGGCCAGTTTCTTGTCGGTCGGATCAGCGAGGTTTGCATGCTCAAAATATCCTGTAGCTAATTCGATTTGTTTGTTCGCATATAAGAGTTCTGCGCAGCGGAGATTCAACGCTTTATCCGAGGGTGCGTCTTTCGCCAATTTCTGATAAATTTTTAATGCTTCGGGCGCATTGCCCTTAGCTTCATACGCTTGGGCTAAGGCCGTGGCCTGCTTTGAATCATCAGGGTTTACTTCAAGGTAACGTACTCGATACTCTATGACTTTCGGACTTGTCTTGTCATAGAGCCCAATGAGTTCTGTTAGCAAGGCAGCATCTTTGGGATTTTTAGCTAACTGTAATTCCAGCTTTGGGATCAATTTTTCTTTTTGAAGAGGCTGACGATAATAGCCCACTAAGAAAGAGATCGCATCGTCTGCATCGGGATATTTCGTCAAATAGCTTTCGTATTCTTCCACCGCTTTGACTTTGAGTTTGGTCTCAATGAGGGTTTTGATGAACTTACCCCAATCAGCCCGATTCGCGGAGTAGGTTGGAGACTTTTGGAAGTACTTCAAGGCTGCTGGATAATCCTGTAACTCGAATAATGACAAGGCCATCATTCGATTTGCGGAGGGACTCATCACTTTCAACTTGCCCAAATTTGAGGCCGCGGCTCTATAATTCCATTGTTTGAAGTCAATGACGGCTTCAGCCTCGACGAGGCGAGGATCAGGAAGTTTTGACATGGCACGCTTGTCATGGATTTTTTCTAATACCGCTGTCGTATCTAGCTTTGATGGCTGCTGAGATATCAGCGCTGTGATTTGTTCTTGAAAAATTTGCTCCGCTTCCGCTTTCGCTTTCCTTTCGGCCTCAATTTGAGCAAGGCGTTCGGCTTCTGCTTTGGCTTTTCTTTGGGCTTCTTCACGGGCAAGTTTTGCAGCTTCTTCTTTTGCGATCCGATCGGCTTCAGCCTTCGCTTTGCGTTCTATTTCAGCTTTGGCCAAGCTATCGGCGCGAACTTGTTCCTTGCGCGCCGCTTCTTCGCGGGCTATTCGAGCGGCTTCTTCCTTGACCTTACGTTCCTCTTCCAGTCTAGCTTTTCGATCCGCCTCGATGGCAGCCAACTTTTCAGCTTGGGCCTTCGCTGTGCTATCGGCACGTGCTTTAGCCTGTTTGGCTGCCTCTTCCTTCGCTAATCGATCCGCTTCTGCTTTTGCCTTTCGATCCGCTTCCGCCGCTGCTAATTTCTCAGCCTTCTCTTTGGCTAATGCCTCCGCTTGTGCTTTAGCCTGTTTGGCCGCCTCTTCCCTTGCTAATCGATCCGCTTCTGCTTTTGCCTTTCGATCCGCTTCCGCCGCTGCTAATTTCTCGGCCTTCTCTTTGGCTAATGCCTCCACTTGTGCTTTAGCCTGTTTGGCCGCCTCTTCCTTCGCTAATCGATCCGCTTCTGCTTTTGCCTTTCGATCCGCTTCCGCCGCTGCTAATTTCTCGGCCTTGGCTTGAGCTAAACTGTCGGCACGTACTTTTGCAAGCCTGTCCGCTTCCAACTTGCCTAATCGACCGGCTTCTTCCTTCGCTTTTCGATCAGCCTCTGCCGCTGCTAATTTTTCAGCCTTCGCTTGTGCTAAAGCATCTACTCTGGCTTTAGCCTGTTTGGCCA
>JAYVCH010000075.1:0-13064 GCA_043750055.1 Fibrobacteria bacterium | reverse complement strand
GCGCTCCGCTCAAGCCGGGTTGCCATGCTCCTTGCATCGCCGTGGTCCAAGCGATGCGTGGCAAAAGATCCAAGGCGCTTATGTTTGCAGACTCAGGCCAAGTTTTTGGTAACATCAGTTTGCGTATAGCGGGCAAGGGTGGCAGAGGTTTCGGAGTGTTTTGCAATGCCTTCCAGAAAGGCGTAAAAACCTGATAGGAACCACCGCTCTGAGTGCGGATGGCTTCCGGTTCCCACAAAAGTGCAGAACCGAAAATTTCCACTCCAATTCCGTCGTCACGCAAGGCCAGTTCCACGGCATGATCGCGACTTGCTGCCAAAGGTTCATAACGGCGACTGAAGTGCAGGGCCGTCGCCCCGGTTTTATGAATCAAGGCACGGAGCTCAGTGAGAGAGTCGCCACACCGCAGGATAAGGCGGGACCCTATCTTGCGCAGACAGACGTCAAGATCGATAAGTGAATGATGAAGCCACCACTTCGAAGCCGCGCCCGGGGCCCAGGCTCCATCCCCATCAGGGTCCCAAATAAAAACCGGAATCACTAGTCCGCGTTTGGATGCTTCTGAAAGGGCGGGATGGTCAGACAGGCGAAGATCCTGGCGAAGCCAAACCAGGGTGGTGGAATGGGTTTGCATGATTATCACCCTTAAGATATAAATCGTGTGAGAATCAGAGCATGGTTTTATACGTCCATCCGGGGAGGTTGGACGATTTTTGTTGCCGGCAAGTTTGATTTATAATTGACAGGCTTATTGAAAGCGGACCTTACCCGTGTCCGTGGAAGTTACCCGAACCAGACCAGTGACTCATGGCACTGTCGATGTCCGCTCCTTCCACCGTATTTCTACCCGCGCCTTTTACCTTACGTTCGATTTCTTTTTGAACCATGGCGCGAATGAAATCGGGAATTCTTCCGGCTCGCGTTGATGCCTCTTCGCTCCAGATTAGCTCCAAAGCGATCGTTGCCCCACCTTCCGCCCATCCTCCATATTTTCCATCCATCACTTCCACCGTGACTTTTTCCGCGCCGCCCTTACGTGCCCATTTTTCTACCCGAGATTTGGTCATTTCACGCATAAATCCTACTGGAACCCGTTCAAGCCTTGCTTGCGATTCCGCATCCCACTCTAATTTTATAAATGCGACGGGATGAGATTTGGCCCTTTGTTCATCGGACATTTTGGTAAAATGTGACGTAGCGCAATTCGGACATTTACTGGGACGAGGACCATCCACGACAAAACCGCAAAGATGACATTCCCAAGGTTCAACAACCGCAGCACCAGGATCCATGGCGGCATGCATTTTATCTCTTGCCTTACCTAAACCTGCTTCGGCGGTATCCAAGGAGATCTCCGAAGCACCCGATTTTTTGGCATGTTCCTCAATCATATTTTTCGCTGCATTGCGCATGAAGCCTTCGGGGACTCGATTTAGTCTGGCTAAGGCGTCTTCTGTCCATAGTAATGCAATTGGAGCGGCAGATGATACGGACGATGGCGTAGGGGCAGATGCTGTGGGAAAAAGTGTTGGGTCTGCACTAGTCGCTTCTCCCTTGGCATTTAGGGCAGGCATTTCTGCACGCAGCATCTCAAGGGTAATGGCGGTGATACGTTGCGTCAGCGCCTTTTTTTCCAATTTGTTGCGGACTTGGGTCCGCAGGATTGGATCGACAATCGCCTCCAAGGTAGCAAGCGCGGGCTTTTCCCAAATCAGTTGACGATCTCCGATCGCGTGGAGAACCTGGCCATCCTCAACCATGGCGCTTTCTATTAATTTGAAAAGATGACCAGCTACGCCACAAATGGGACAGAGCTGGGGACGAGAACCATGATGCACATGACCACAGGCTTGGCATTTAAAGCTCAAGGCGATTTTATCATGTGATTCGTCCGCAGCTTGGCTTTCTTCGGTAATGATTCCCATGCGAATTAGCGCCTCTGCGGGAAGTAAGGTTTTGATGGCGGCATTCAAGATGGACTCGGTCACCACGGTAAAACCTTCGGCAACGCAATAGTTTTGAATGGCTTTGGTGGCCATGCCCTGTGCCATAGCGGGAATGCGTTCCATCTTGGCCTTGGCTTCCTTAGTCCAACTTACCGTTTCATCCGCTTGAAATTCAACCGGGGGCTTGGCTTGGAAATCGACAACCAAAATATTACATGGAGCCAATCGGCAGATATTTTCCGTGTTGCCACCGATGTCCATATCCTCGTCGCTGTGGAAGCCGATGCGACCAATGATAAGGAGCCATGGCGGGGATTTTTGAACGAATTGAATAATCTTTTCGAATGGCTTGCCATCAAGAAGATGGGTTTCGATTTCAACTCCTGCTTCGGAAGCTAGACGTTTCGCAATATTGAGATAGGACTGATAAATTTTGGCTAACCCAGAATCGATAATGTCTTCGTGTAATTTTTCTTGTTCTTCAAACTTGAAAACTTTACGCGCTTTCTCAGTGAGAGTCTTGTTGAGACTCTTAAACATGGCATAATGGAAATAGGGATCGAAAGCGGAAACGGCCACCACTTTTTTGTTCATCGATTTTGCCAAAGCTAGTCCGCGTTGTAGGCCGCCCCAACTTCGCGTGCTTCCGTCCAAGCAAACTAGGATTATATCCGATTCCACTTCACCGGATTTTAATCTGGTTAAGAGGATGTCCTTCCGAACTCGTCTTAACACGCGCTCGGCAACGGTTCCTAATTGGGAATGCCCTACACGTCCAATTCCATGCGCGCCCAAGGCGATCAGATCATATTCATTTTTTTCCACATCCTCTACAATGGCTTTCCAGTTTTTGCCTTCCAAACTATTGGCGGTAAAGGGAAGATTTTTGGCGATGCAAACTTTGGCCATCGCTTCGAGATAGGAATCGGTGATCAGTTCCAATCCCTTGGTGATCAGAGAGTCATGAATTTTCCGTTGACGGTTTAATTCTTTTTCTTTTTGAAATTCTTCCGGAAGCCCGCCTTCCATTGCGCGGAAACGGTTGTCATGCATTTTTGCGGCATACACATGGCTGCCGATCATTTCGGCCCCTTCCGCCAGTCCGATTGAAATAGCCATGTCCATGGCTTGATTGGAGAGTTCGGAGCTGTCCAAGCCCACATAAATTTTCCCATATTTTCGAAATTCTTGGGTGCCGTTTCCAAGGGCCGCTACTTTAGGTTTATCCTTGCTCAAATCGGGTTTCTCTTTAGTATGGCTTAAATCCGGTTTGGGTTGTGGTGTTCTTTCCAAAACTTCGCGAGCTTCACGGACTAATTCCATTGTGATTTCTTGGAAGCCCCGTTCCTTTGCGTACTTCTCAATGCCATCGGTAATAAATTGTCGAATCATTCCCGGCGCTCTATTGATCGACTGGATCGCTTCCGGGTCCCATTTCATCGCGCCTTTATGGGTAAGTGTGATAATCTTGTCATTTTTTTCCGGAACTCGAAAAGGAGTCTTATCATTGACTTCAGAAATCCAAAAAACATAAGCGTAAGGGAATTCGTGTTGGGAAATATGAAAACTGTCGAATTCAAACATGACTCTGGCAAGCTTTACAAATTCGTGACGGGGATCATTTGGGCCAATGACTTCAACGGCACAATTGACTTGAAAGCTGATATAATCGGGACCGTTTCCAGTGTAATGCAAGGCACTGAGGGGTGTGCGGGCCAAGTTATTGAATGTGGTTTTTTCGAAAATCTCCAAGCTACTTAAGGATCGGTAGTCGATTTTTTCACGGTCAAAATAAAAACTGGAGACGGCTTTAATGCGTTCGTCCATCGACTCTTGCCAGGGACGACCCTTCGTACGTTCAATCGTTTCCCGAAACAATTTGACGAAGCCCTCCAGGTATTCTGGTTTGGGAAGATAGCCCACGCCTTTATTGGAACAATTGAAGGGGAAGGCTTGACCTAAAGTTTGCGTCACCATGACAGGCAAGTGGGAAGTGAAAAAGCCAGGGCTGGTTTGGCCTTGCAACTTGGCATACATGGAGCGACGCCCTTGTTCAATCCATTCCACGAATTTCATTGGAAGCGGAATGAGAGGCATTTTAGTCGAACCGGATTCAAGATCAACCACGATTTGGTTATCTACAATTTGCACACGCTTGGATTCGGAAATTTGTCGAGCGAGATTGTCTTGCATTGTGGATCCGTTTCTTCAGTTGAATTTAATACCGAGGTCGCGTTCCCGTTCCTGCCGATGCTTTTGCATCAATTCCACAGTCACAGGAATATTTTCCTCGCGGGCGCGGGCTTCAAGTTTTTTCTTTATTACCGGGCGCAGGAAAATAGGTAACTTTGCCAATCGAGCTTTCGCTTCCGGTGTCCAATCAACTTCATCCGTAGACTTGAGTACCAAGGCGTCAACGATGGATCCGCCTTTCGGGATATATTCGCAATTGGGATCTTCACCCATTAAACTTCCACCGTCAACGAGCGCGCGTGCGCGACATCCGCCACACATTAATTTGTATTCGCATTTTCCACAATTACCTTCTAAGAGGCTCGGATTGCGTAAGGATTGTAACAGACGACTTCCATCCCAAACGGGCCAAAATCCACCTTCCCGAATATTGCCTCCGGAAAGTTCAATGTAAGGGCAAGGGGTGACTTCGCCTTTTGGAGTAATACGGCAATAATGCGTGGCCGCTAAACATCCCCCGCCATCATAACCCACGGCTCGGGTAAATTGATTTTCGGCATCGCTTTCATGAAGGATGCGTTTGAAATGCGGCGTGCAACGGGTTTGTACCATCAGGGCTTTTTCCGATTTCTGCAAGCCGGCAATTTCCCGTAAGGCTGATTCATATTCGGATGGGGACAAATCCATTTTGCCTTCACCCCTACCGATGCAAACCAAAAAGAAAAAATTCAGAATTGCTGCGCCCAGATTCTTCGCCATTTGTACGGCAGCTTTTATTTCAGTTCGATTCCAACGCGTCACGGTAAAATGAATTTGTGCATGCATTCCGGCAGCCTTGCAAATACGGACGGCATTGCAACTTTTCGCAAATGCGCCGGACTGGCCGCGAAACATATCATGGGATTTTTCATTGACGGAGTCGAGGCTGATTCCCATTCCTTCGAGGCCCGCTGCCTTCAGACGTTGAGCCATGTTTACATTGAGTAAAACGCCATTGGTACCAAGCACCATTCTTAATCCGACTTGGGAGCCCGCTCGAACCAAAGATTCCAATCCTGGATGTAACAAAGGTTCACCTCCAGTCAATACCAGTATGGTGCCGGGTGCGCGTGAGGCTATTTCAGCAAAAAGGGTGATGAGTTCGTTATCAGTTAATTCACCTTCAGTTACTGCGGCGCGTTGTTCCGCATCCATATAACAATGGGCACAACTGAGATTGCATCGCTTGGTGAGATTGACGGCCACCAAGTAGGGGATATAAGTATCGGGATTCTTTTCCATATTGTGTTCACTCTGAAAAAGATCCTCCGTGGCTTTTACAACTCAACCGAGACTTTGGCGTCTTTGCCAGCCACCACAGTGACGGAAACGGTTTTCTCACCCAGGCCTTCATGCCAAACTTTAAGCTTATAGGTGCCTACGGGAACATCGGTCATTTTGAAAGATCCTTTTGCATCCGTTACAACTGCATAGGGAGTTGGGGAAACGAAAATGTATCCTTGCATAAAATCATGAGCGTCGCAATTGACCGCAACCAATCCATCCTTACGTAGAATTTTTGCGTTCTCGATGATTTGACCTTTCTTGGGCAAAGCCATATTGATCAAGTTTTTTTTAGTTGCACCTTCCACGAGATAGAAATGGGAATTGTGAAGCATGTCATCGTCATTGCGAACCTTTAAATTCGCTCCCATGGGCGCAACGAGCACATGCGGTACGAAATGACAATTGGTATTTGTGAAAACGAGATCCGTAGGCGCGTCCATTTTTTTGCCTGCCGTAATTCCATCGAGAGACACTACGGCCCATTCAACTTCACCGGCGGCAGAAACGACGTATTTCTGCGCGGCGATTTTAGCTCCACAGGTTTCCGCATTTTTATGGACAATTTTTTCTTCATCTGCCGGTGGCTTGCCCTTCGTTTTTACCACTCCAGAAATCGATCCACCATTGGCAACCGGTCCGCTGGAATATTGGGCCATGGCCGCAATCGCAAGAGAGAGCAATAATGCGGAAATTTTGTTTGCGGTTTTCATAGGAATCCTCCGTGATAGGTTAATGTTTTTAGGCCGTTTAGAAAAAGACATGCAGCCGGCCGACGATTTGATCTTGATTTTTTTCGGGATTTTGTGGAATCCAGGCATTCATTCGGTAGTAAAGTCCCAGTTGAAGAAATTGAGTTACAAAAGGTTCAAGGCCAACGGTGAGTCGGGTTTGGTTATTGGATCCCTGATCGATTTTTTTATCAGGCCATAGAGACTCATAGACGGTTTTAATATTCCAGCCTCGTATAGGAAGGAAATCCATTTCCATATAGTCTTCAACCTTATTGGTTTCCACTTTTTTGCTGACATCATAATCCTTGGTATAATCCCGTTCACCCAGGAAAGTGAACATTCCAAAAGCCGTTCCCGCAAATACTCCGTAAGATCCGTAATGATCTTTTTCTTTGGTTTTGAGTCTTCGGCTAATGGACCCGCCTAATCTTGCAGTACGAATGAAAGGCATATGGTTAAATACGAGGGAACCCACGGAGGTGATTGACGTTGCCGTTAAATTGGTCACCAAGGATAACGGACCGGGTTCAATGCCCACTTCATACGCTAATGTGGATACGGAATAGGTATAACCTGTTGTGCTTCTGACGAAGGCTTCATCATCCATGAGTCTGTATCCGTAGGGGAGCAGCATGTGGCCAAACTTGAAATAGGTATTGGCTGGAAGATTGACTTTAGCCCAAAGCTCTCGAGCGAATCCTCCTCCCATATCTTTGTCATAGTAAAGTTTCAGCCAGTCTTTGACTAAGTCCACGTCTATATAAAGGTTGCGTTCCTTAAATCCACCAGGATTCCAAATGGACTCCGCCGTTTTAATCGTATCTCCGAGATTGGCTGCTTTCGAACTGAGTTTAGGCGCATAGGACTGTTCAATGCGGAAATTGGCACCAACAGAAATAGATTTGTTGAGTTTTTGATCAAAGGAATAAGGATGGTTTTCTGTCATGGGAGATTGCATCAACAGCTTGTACTGGGTGTACACTTCGCCAAAATCTGTACGCTTACCTCCGCCTGTACCATTCACGTGACACACACTGCATTTAAATCCGCTGCGCACGGCAATATAGGGCTCTGAAAAGGATTGGGATATTAGGCACAACGCAGCCGCTATGAAAGCTTGATATGAAAGACGGTTTATACTTCGCATCTAGTCCTCACAGTTTCCCGATGATCCAAGTTTTGATAATATCGATCTGGGCTTGGGTCAACAACGCACCGGTCATTGGCATTTGTACTCCAACCGGGGGTGAATCCTTGGAGACCTTCAGAAAAATCAGGCTACTATCAGGCAAGCCAGGCCGCACTCGCATCATGGTAATCTCTTTTTGATCCATTAATTGGAAAGAGGGAATATTCACAAGGCTGTCCCAAGCGGCGGAAGTTTCTAGCGTAAGCTTACCTTGAATAAAACCGATGCCACCCGGCCGTACATGGCACGCTATGCATTTCTCTGTGAAAATGGGTAGAACTTTTTCGACGAAATAGGCACTGTCCAAACACTTCACGCTCTTTGCTACGTTAGGCAAGGTGGAACAATTCACCGCAGGTTTGCATTCGGCCAAAGTTGAATCAGTCTTGCATCTTTTTTCTTTGCATCCCGGAAGATTTTGATTTGTAAGGCAGGAATCCACTAGGACACATCCAGCGGGTTTTGGAGTAAGCGTGCAAGAATCAATGTGTATATGGCAGCCGGCTAAAGTTGGGTGGGTGATGCAATAATTTGTTGGACAACTAATTCCCTTGGGATTGTTCAAACAGGTATCAATGTGTATCGCTACACTACCAGATGAGGTCAAACCAACACCATCACCCGCTTTCATGCAGCTGATCCCTATCAATGCGGATATGGCAAGCGAAACTAAAAATGGTAAAGTTTTATTTTTCATGACGCTTTCCTGATCCAATTAAGGAGTGGTCTCGGTGTCTTCCGTAAACATGCGTACCAAAAAATTTGGTCGTTTGACAAGGGATTGGATATATGCGACTAAAGCCCATTTTCGATGTTCCCCTAACTGGGTCTTTTTATCAGCGGACATTTTTTGTAATTCCGCATCGAAGGGCTGGGCTTTTAACCAAATTTTTAAGGCTTCTATTTCGCCGGGCGTAAATTCTTCTTTGTATTTGGAAGGGTCCACATTTGCATCCCCGCCAATTAAGAATCCATCTAAAGCATAGGCTGGCATTGGGGTTCCATTTAATCCTGTGGTAAAAGTTCGGAAAAGAGATTGGGCATCATTTCCGGATTTGTACTGAGAACGGGTTAAGTTCCAAGGGCGAATTTTTGCTCCCCAATCATCCTTAAGCGTTTTACTCGACTTTCCATCACCCCTGCCTTTTCCGCCATGGCAGGCCCAACACTCCATTAGCATAAAAACCATTTTGCCTTCTGGAGCGAACTTCTCCAAGGCCTCGGGAGGTTCAGGAATGGTTACCGGTGCGGGTGCAGGGGTTTGAAAATCTTCGCTAAATAGTTTTAAGTAGGCAACGACATCGACACGTTCTTGAAGGGTTAGAATGGCTTTCCACGCGGGCATTTGCGTACCTGGAATCCCATTCTCGACAACACGCAGCAAATCCTGATCAGTTGGGAGTTCGCCGCTGGGAGTGCTTCTGAACTTGAACATGCCTGCCGTAAAGTTCCGTGGAAGTGGGTTCAAGTATGGAGCTGCCGCACCGGTTCCATTTCCCTTGTCACCATGGCATGCGGCACAGGATTTTAAATAAACATTTTCCCCGTTCGCCACAGAAGGAGGCATGGTATTTAGCTTTGTTGCATTGGCATAGAGGGTAGTAGTAAGCAGGGCAAGCTGAAGAAATATGAGGAGGGATGGATTCCCTATTTTCATTTGGTTATGTTCCACTCTTTCCCTACCCTTCTGAATTCTCGTCATCTTTTTTAAGATGAAATTTTTGCATCTGAGTACCAAACATCAATCACTGTGCCAAAAACCTGAGTACCAATTTTTTTTGAATAATTTCTCATATACCCAATCTATTGGAATTAATTCGTATTCACAGTCGTGATTAGTTGTCATTTTGTCATGGCGGTGGCATTCAGTCAAAATTTTTTTTTGAAATGTGACGTGGTTGAAAACCCGAGTTCGCTTTAGAATTACGTCTACTTCGTCGCACCCAAAATATCACCATAGCCTGGATCGCTAAGAGAGCAACCGCTTTCCCAACTGCTGGCAGAATAGGCAATCCCTGTGTAGGTGGTTTCAAATAAAGTGTATACCAAGCTGTTACCCCCCTCTTAACACCCGTTTCCTCACTAAGCCCATCCCACAGTGAAAAGGAAATTGGCATAAACGTTCCCCCGCTCATCGCCAAACCTTTCGCAGGCTTTTTACTGCGCATCATAATCACCGACCATTCCCCATCAGCATAAGTTGATTTAATCAAGACTGTAGTTTCTAAATCGGTAAGTGCGCTACGACCTTTGCCTATAAATACTTTAGAACTCGTTCCCGCCAAATCGGCAAACCAAATTTCGGCAGGTGTCTTTTTGTCACCGAAAAGGAAATAAGGTTTTGCATTGCCTTCACCCTGTTTGAAGGGAATTTGAATCGCCACAGCATCGGAATAATTTTCTGTCGAAGTAGGTATTTCGAGTGGCGAATTGGAACCTGATTTTTGAGGATTCATATCATGCCAAGAGAGCAGAATGGCAATATTGGAGTCATCATAAACAGCGCGTACGCCTATGGCATTGCTTGCAGGAAAGAAATTTCTTTCGCCTTCAATCACTTGCCCAACCACGGGAAAAAGCGCGGGCTTGCAATTTTTGAAAAGCTCATTTCCTTTTTCCAAATCCAATTTTCCCGTTATGGAATCGGCTGTAACCATACTGGCGTAGCCGGGTTCATCTCCCGGTGATAAAGAGTGAACATAGTCCACCAAATGCCAGCGGTCGTCTTCGGTAATGGAACTGGAGAAGGAGGGCATAGGTGTACCATTTAATCCGGTGGTAAAGGTGCGGTAGATATCTTCACGACGAGCACCGCCTCGAAATGTCCAACGTCGGGTCAAGTCGGCGGGTCGGATGGCATTGCCCCAATCGTCTTTCAAAGTCGGGCCAGACTCCCCATCACCACGGCCCAAGGCTCCATGGCAATCCATACATTTGTTTTCTTTATATAAGGCTTTGCCTTTTTCCGCAGACTCCAAGGAGAAGGCTGGAGGTTTGGGGATAGCAATGGTCTTAGCATGGATTGACGTGTCGGAAAAGTCTGCACTAAAGGATTTGACATAGCATACAAGATTCGAAACTTCGTCGTCAGAGAAACGCGGCCAAGCGGGCATGCCAGTATATGGCATGCCTTTGCGAATGATGGAGGTTAAATCCGCATTGGTGGGAAGTTCACCACTTTCCGTGGTTCTTATTTTAAAAGCGCCAGAAGTGAAATCCCGGGGGCGTGGTTTGAAAAAATCTGCCCCAACTCCTTTTCCATCCCCGTTTTCGCCATGGCATTGTGAACATTTGGCTAAATAAATTTCCTTGCCTTTTCTGCATTCATCCCCTTGGCTAGAATTGGGAGATGGTGTTGCAAAAAGTTTAACGGAAAAAATTAAACAGATGCAAAGCCTTAAAGCAGGTCGTGAATAGCAAGGAAGCAACTTCATTCTACATGCTCCTGTGCTCTGGGTTTTCGATCGGTGAAGGCGTAAAGGAAAAGAATGACGTCCCAAATCTCATCCTCGGAAAGCGTGGTTTCCCAAGCGGGCATGGCCGAGGCCCAGGGCGTCGATTCATCCGGGAGGCCGGGACCACCTTTGGCTATGCGCCAAAATAAATAGGATTCTTGCAGCATGGCGATTGTGGTGGGGTCATCGAAATTGGCCGGTTGTGGATCAAATCCATGTGAATAAATTCCATCGCCTTGCATATTATCCCCGTGACAAAAAACACAATTCTGATAATAGACCTTGCGACCATTTGTTACATGGGAGACAAAGGTGGGTTTGTCCTGATTTTCTAAAGACCTAAAGGGATTGGATGCTTTCAGAATATTGATTTTTTTTCCCTTGAAGGAGAGCTCTGCCGGTGGCGCTGGATGAATTGTACGGCCTACTGCCGGGGCCTCTACCGGTCTGGTCGCATTCCGAAATGCAATGAAACCGACCATCAGGGGAATCAAAATAAAGGAACTCCATAAAAGGGGTGCAAATTTTCTCTCCGTGAGGAATGCGAGAATACTGCTGCTGATGATTTTTAATTTTTCACCATCGGTACTCCCATATAAGGCAAGTGCCGCTGTCAAGATGGCCATGAATAATCCGATGATTGAGGATGGCAACGGAGGGGCGATTCCGAATTTGAGAATCAGAAAACATCCTATCCACCAAGCAGCCAACCATCCCAGGATATTGGAGCGCAGAAATCGCATTCCTACCCAAGCCAGCAATACCGCTCCAATTATCCAAAAATTCATTTAGCACCCTTCCCCTTTTGGGTGGCCAAAAATTCTACCATGGCCTTGATTTCTTGGGCCGAAGTTTTGTCATAGAATCCTGAACCCTTCAATGTCGCTGCCATCAAACCTTTGGGGTAGCCTTTGACAGTCGAGGCATCGGGGTCCATAATGGCTTCATAAATTTGTGCGGGCTGCAATCGGCTTCCAACGCCGAAGAAATTGGGCCCGATGGATTTTTCTCCTTTCTCCATGGCATGACATTGTCGGCAGCTATTTCGTTGTAACAAACCTATACCTGATGGCAATAGTCCTTTGGTTGCCGTGGTTATGTCTGAAGTTAGCGCACTAGCAACACCATGGGACTCGGTGCCCGTTGTGCTTATTTCGGGATTGGCAGCGGGAACTGGGCTGGCATATTTCAAATGTGTTTGTATGGTAACTGAGGGGGTACCCCCCAAAGATTGCAAATAGGCAATCACGGTTAGGATTTCCGGATCGGAAAGTCCAATTGGGGATTTGTTGATGGTAGGCATTCCCGGTGTAAAGCCTTCCACGATATACGCACTTGGTTCATAAAGAGCCTCGGCCAGATATTCAACATCGGTCATGCCTGGCTTTCGTTTTCCCGCCCTGGCACCGATGCCACCTAAATCCGGAAATCGTCCAGGCTTATCGGAACCAATCGTATGGCATCCAAGACAAGTGCCCTTGCCTCCCACAATATCCTGCCCAATTTCGATCATTTCTTCTGTTGTCATGTCAGAACGAATGATTCGGTCTTTGGGTGGATGTACTTCTGTTTGAGGGACCATTTGTCCCACATAGGTGTAGAAGCCCGTAACCAGCAAAGTAAAGAGAAGAAGTTTGATGACAACTTTCACGATTTCTTATCCTTGGAAGGTTTCCAGTTGTCCTTGCCTGTTAGTCCTGTTAGCCAGAAAATAATGGCGAGAAAAGAGAAGAAAATAAGAACCGTTACGGAAACGACCTTTGCAGCAAAACCAAGAGTGGGTGTAAACGCATCAACCGAAGTATCCTTGAGAACACCATAGATATGCCAATGTTGACGAATGCCTGAGCGCACATAACCCATCAATCCCATCAACCAAGTAAAGGTGATAGCAAGGAGGAATAAGGCGTATTGTGCTCTCCACGATATCTTACCCCACTTGATCTTACCGGTGATCTCTGCATTTCGAAACATGAAAATGTCTATAATTGTGACAGAAATCATAGCGGTAATCACCGAAGCCACTTGAGGCACGGACAGACGAATGCGAACTTTTGCCTCCACGAAATATCCAAGAATACCTAATGAGATTACGAAAAGGGCCGTGGTCGCGAATATCAAGAATTCGGCGAGGTCTCCTTTTTTAGCCCAAGAAACCGTGGCCTTTTTATTGCCCCGACGGTAAAGAAGGAAGCTAATGTAGGTGGTCAGAATTAAAATATTG
>JAYVCH010000074.1:0-6461 GCA_043750055.1 Fibrobacteria bacterium | reverse complement strand
GTCTCGACCCGCGGCGGTTAAAAGGAGCAGGTTTAAACTTTCCGGGGTGGTGATGAGAATTTCCGGTGGCTTCTTGAGCATGCGACGTCGTTCCGTCGCGGGAGTATCTCCGCTGCGAACCAAAACCCGAATTTCAGGAATCGCGACGTCCGCTTTTGAAAACACTTCCCGCAAGGCATTCAAAGGCGTCAACAGGTTTCGCTGAATATCGTTATTCAATGCCTTGAGAGGAGAAATGTAAAGCACACGAGTGGAACCGGGTGGCCAAGCGCCGGAGAGAAACCGATCCAGGGCCCACAAAAAGGCGGTCAGCGTTTTTCCACTACCGGTCGGGGCCGTGAGAAGCACATGTTTTCCATCCGCAATGGGAATCCAAGCCTCGCGCTGAATTTCTGTAGGCATTCCCACTTGGTTTCGAAACCAAGTTTGGACAAGGGGATGGAATCGTAGTAGCGGGTCGTTGGAAATCATTGCACGGAAAGTAGATTTCTATTTGATGAGGAGTAATGGGACCAATGGATAAATCGAATTGGGTGGCCTGTCCCCACTGTGGCGAAGAAATAGAACGTAAGGCCAAGTCTTGCCGGTACTGCGGCTCCGATGACCGCACAGGCTGGTCTAATGACACTTATTTAGATGGCATCGACTTGCTCGAAGAAGGTCAGTATGAAGATGGATTGGAGGCCGAAGGCTTTAGTTCGACAAAATTGACTTTGGGAAGAAAAATAGTGATGGGAACATCCCTGACATTGATCATTATTTTGGGGATTTGGTTGGTTCGCCAGCTCTAGGAATTCGCTGACCATAGGTAGAATAAACTCCCATTCGGATTTCAATGGGATCACTGCATTCGCCTTTCACACATACTTCATACTCACCCGGAATAAGAGGAATTCGAAAATCACCTTTAGAATCGAGTTCCACATCCTTGGTCTCTGAAGTGGTTAGGTTTCGGATTTTGAAGGAACCATGATATGGTTCTTCCACCACGCGTTCATTCTCTTTGCGACAGGAGTCTTTTTCAAACTGGGTGACCTTGGATGTACAATCCAAAATTTCCTGGGTTAATCCGTAGGTTGTGAACGTGCCGAATAGACCCTGTTCGGGTTTATGCATTTTCATCCCACCGGCGCACGCACCGAGGAAAGCCACGCTCAGAATTGCGCTTAGGCCTGAGTGTAAAATGAGCCTACCTCGTCGTATGATTTTGAAATAAGTCATTTAATTCCGATCAGGGGTCTCTTGGTTGAAAGTGAAACGGAATCGCCACGTAACGGGGGCGATTATCCGGAAAGGCAGGCAGTTTCCATACTAACACTTTTCGTAGCAAATCTTGATCGAAGGTGGGATCGCCAATTGAGCTGGAAGAAACATTTCCTTCCACGATGTGACCACTTGGAAGAACCGTGATCCCGATAATGATATCACCCGTAAGGCCGGGAGTGGATATAGAGAAACGTTCATACATCGCTTGCATATTCTCGGCATCGGCATTCAGAGCGGCTTGTACATTCGTTTTTAAGGCAGCTTCGCCATTGGCCGCGCTTGCGGTTTCACTATGGAAGGATGGTTTGGCCACTTGAATACCCGCCATGGAGACTTCTGCATTGAGGCGTGCCCTGGCTAGGGATTTGGCTGCTAAACTAGACGCGTCAGACATAGCCACTATTGCTGGATCAACGGTCTTTACAGGTTGGGCGTCTGGAGGAGAAGTGGATAGGTCTTCTTGTGCATTTGTGATTGGAGTCTCAGTCGCATTTGTATTTCTAGTCGTAGTCTTCGGAAGCAAGGGCTTTGGAGCTACGTTTTTGGTTGCGACCACGTTGCTTGCGACCACGATGGCTGTGACCGAGGTTGCTTCTACGGGAGTTACAATCGTAGTGGGAAGCGGATGCGAAACCTGGCCCGTGATCGAGGTGAATATATCTTCTACACTATCAAGGTATCCTATTTTCATCAAGGCAAATAATCCCAATCCAATAGTGACTGGTGTGATTCCTGCGATGATCCAAAGGGCCAAGCGCACATTCGCCATGTTGGGTGCTTGTGGGGTGGCCATAATCAGGGTCTCTGCCCCCGATTCATTAAGTTTGATTTTAGCGACTTGACGTTCGATCGCTTTTAGTTTTTCTGTTTTAGGGTCGAGGTTTTCATTTTCAGGAGTATTAGTAAAAGTTTCCCGTGGGACAATAAGGGTGGCCATCGGATCGAATTTTCCATCCAGGGAAATTTTACCCGTTCGGTAGCCGCTATCCATTTCATAACCAGGAACCGTCTCCTCTCCCGAATCAAAAATAGTTTTTTGGGATTCGATACGGCGAATCAGACTCGGACTGGCATCCCAACGCGGTTTAAAAGGGCGGCCTGGTACGGCAGTTTCTTCATCCGCCATTTGCAAACGAGCACGAGCATTGGCCATCCATTGGTCTAAACGTTCACGCTGTGCGGCTTCTTCCAAAGCAACGGTCGATAAGGTGGGACGCGTTATTTCAGGTGTGGTTTTAGGAAGAAGTTCGGCTTCAGGAAAATCAGAATCAATCAGGTTCATGGGAACCGGATTTGCCATATTATCCCAATCCAATTCCTGATTTTTAGAAATATCGGACATATTGCTTTCTCAGAGTTCCGTGGTTGCGGCCAGAACTTGTTCGATGGTGGTTTCACCTTTTAATACGAGCTCAATGCCAGCATGCCTTAATGTTTTCATGCCCTCGCGCTCGGCGCATTCTTGAATGTCGGTTGTGGAGGCGTTCTTTAATATGAGTTTTCGGATCTCGCGAGAAACAGGCATCAATTCAAAGACACCGATTCGACCTGAGTAGCCAGCGCCATTACATGTGACGCAGCCTTCGCCACGATAAAATTTAACATTCAAGTTATTATCGGATTTCAAATGCAATTGTTCAAGCATTTCTTCTGAGGGCGCATAGGCCACTTTGCAACGTGTGCAGATTTTTCGGATAAGCCGTTGTGCAACCACGAGATTTAAAGAAGACGCGAGAAGCAAAGGCGGAATTCCGATATCGATAAAGCGAGCGACTGCACTGGAGGCATCGTTAGTATGCATGGATGAATAAACCATATGACCGGTCAGTGCCATTTTGACCGCGATATCGGCGGTTTCATGATCGCGGATTTCTCCAATTAAAATGGTATCCGGATCCTGACGCAATATGGACCGCAAGGCATTGGCGAAGGACATGCCGATAGCGGCATTCACCGGAACCTGGGTGACGCCATCCATATGATATTCCACGGGATCTTCCACGGTGATGATATTGGTGGTCACGTCTTTCATCTGTTGCAGCGCTGAGTATAATGTCGTGGATTTTCCTGAACCTGTTGGACCCGTTACTACAACCATCCCATGTGGCCGGGCGATGTGTTCGCTAAAAATCTTTTGTTCATGCTCCGTGAAACCGAGATTAAACATGCTTTTCTCATAGGCTTCCTTGTCTAGGATACGTAACACGCATTTCTCGCCGAAAATTGTGGGGAGAATGGACACGCGCACATCCACTTCCTTCATGCCGATTTTCACGACCATGCGTCCGTCTTGAGGCAAACGCCTTTCCGCAATGTTTAGATCGGAAAGAATTTTGATACGTGTAATGATGGCTTGATGGGAGTGGCGTGGCGGGGACATGACTCGACGCAATTCACCGTCGACACGATAGCGCACGGAGAGTGCTTTTTCCATCGGCTCAATATGGATGTCGCTGGCATGATCCCGAACGGCATTGGAGATAAGCATGTTGACGAGTTTGATGATGCCGAGTTCCGCACCGGCAGTGGCGGCCTCTTCGACCCCCATCTCTTCTTCTACCTTTTTAATATACTGAACATCCGTTGCCAAGTCGGCCATAAGGTCCGAAGCGCTTCGATGCGAGGCGATATCGCGGTAATAACGGTCGATGGAAACGGAGATGTCTTCAAGGGTTCCCAGAATTGGAGAGATGCGTAGTTCACTTTGATCGCGGAGATTGTCGAGAAGGCGTAGATTGGAAGTGTCGAGCATGGCGACCACGAGTTCATTGTCGTTTTTTTCCAAAGCAATACAACGGTATTCCCGGGCCACGCGTTCAGGAATCAAGGCCACTATATTGAGATCGGCAGAAGCGAACTGTTTGGGCGTGGCTACATGCACTCCCAATTGACTGGCCAGAAAGTGAGTTTTCTGAAAGTCATCGATGAATCCAAGTGAGACCAAGGCGTCTCCCAAGCGAAGGTTAGAAGTCTCCTTCTGAAAATCCAGCGCCTTTTTCAGTTGCAGAGAAGTGATAATGCTGTTCTCCACCAAAATCGCCCCAAGGGCTTGGACTTTTGGCGAAAAATCGGTCCGCTGGGTGCGCTTTTTTTGTTCAATTCGTAATGATGCCACGTAAGTCTTAAGAATTTTTCCCATTTCCTGAGGAGGAAGCGGGAGATAAAGGATGTCATCTGCAGCCAATTCGGTTTTGGCCTCCTCGATTTCTGTCATTCCCCCTTCGTTAATAACCGCAAGAACGCAGGGGATTTTGGCGATAAGTTTTAATGTCGCTACATCATGTACAAATGCTTCTAGGGAATCGCCCGGGTTAAAAATGGCTAAGGCCAATTCACACAGGAGTTTATCGGAATGGCCGAAATTGCTGGCATACAGAGAGAGAAATGGACCAACTTCAGCTCCCTTTAGCAATTGGGAAAATTGCTGAAGCGATTCTTTTCGGTATGCCAATAAAGTGGTTTTGATAGGCGCAGCGGCTTCCACAGGGGCATCAGTTTCAACGGCATCAACGGCTACTTTTGTGTCAGTAATCATATTTTTGCTGTTCCATTATTTGGAATCGAAGACGGAAAAATCTCTAGTCCTGTATTCCACAAGACAGGAATAAACATAAATCCTTTCCTCCGGGAAGCCCAAAGGGTTTTTGAGCTTTACCTATAACAAATTTAAGGTAACTCCTGTGGCTTTTTGAGGAAAGACAATCCTATTTTGAGCCTGAGGAATCGGCTGCAGCAGGCTGCCCACTTAATGCTAAATCCGAAGACTTGCGAATAATCTTGGGGCGTATTTCGATGATCAAGTTCGTCTTGCGTTTGACCATGAATTTGTGGGTGAAAAGCGCGCCCAATACCGGGATCTGACCTAGCACCGGGAACTTTCTTAATTCGGTAGTCTCGTCTTCGGAAAGCAATCCTGCGAGGAAAATTGTTTGGCCATCGGTTACGCGAACGGTAGTTTTAGTGGTGCGGACTTTGACCAAGGGCAAATCTGAATTCGGCCCTTTGAATCCAGTGATGGAACTCACTTCAGGTTCGAGGTTCAAGGTAATTTCCGCATCCTCATTCACATGCGGTTGCATTTTGATTTTGACGCCCACTTCTTCATGCTGCACCTGTTGATTCGCACCGCCGCCTGCCGTCGCGGCTGAATTATAAGACTGGATGACATAAGGAATTTTTTCTCCAATGAGCAAGGTGGCTTCGCGGTTGTTGGTCGTTGTGAGTTTGGAATTCATCAAGACGCGAGCATCGCCATTTTGAATGAGCATGTCTAGGGCTAAATTCAAGTTGATGGGTCCGCGCAAGCCGCCTTTTAGGAGAAAACCTTGCGCAATGGCAGTGGCGGGAAATCCCAGCGAAGTCTGAACAGGGGAGAGCGCACCCCAATCAATCCCATATTTATTTTGTTCGTCCACGGAAACTTCGATGAGTCGTGTCTCTAATAAAACTTGAGTATGAGGATGGTCGAGAGCGCGGACAATCCGCTCGATTTCGTTTATGACGCGTGGGCTAGCATAAGCGATAAGGCGATTGCCACCCTTGTCAACCTTGATATTTTTGCTCAAGTCGGCGAGCATGCCCGCCACTTCCTCGGCATCGGCGTAGTTCAGAGCGATGACATAGCCGCTTTGCCCTACTTCATCTTTTAGTTTTCCGGATTCGCCAATGAGTACCGAGTTACCTATGATTTCATATGAAAGACCTGCTGCACGGACAATTAAATCGATCGCTTCAGATACGGGTGTTTTATTTAGGATGATGGAGATTTTTGCTTTTTGTACGCCCTCACCTGCGACAAAATTCATGCTAGAGCGTTCGGCCAACACCTTTAAAATTTCCGGGAGGCTGGCATCTTGTGCGTTTAAGGAAATGGGTGTACGCAAAGAGGGGTTGGGATCTTTGGTGATGATGGGGGATTCGGCAAAAGCCAAATTCGGAATTAAGGAGAGGGCCGAACCCATGAAGGCCATAATCGCCAGGGTCTTCAACCCCTTTATTTGCTGTGCCATTCTCGATTCTCCGTGTCGTCCAAAGTAGTAAATGGGCCCAGAGACTTGTGATGGGCTCATGGCGGTCATTTGTGTTGGTAGGTCCGATTTCCGGCCAAGTCATAAGTGAAAATTTCGAAATCGTTTTCCATCGTGATTTCTTTAGCCGTGATTTTGAGGACTTTGCGGTCACTGACCAAGTCACCG
>JAYVCH010000073.1:0-5294 GCA_043750055.1 Fibrobacteria bacterium | reverse complement strand
GCTTTCGCCTTATCCAGCCGAATTGACCGGAATGTGGGGTTAAACGTAAGGGCAGGATGTTTCATTTCCTTTTCTAAATGATTTCAAAATGGAAATTTTTCTGTGTGAGTTTAGAGTATTTGAAACTTTTTGGAAGGTTTGTTTCAATTCGATTGCGAAGGCTCTTTCGAACCAAAATTCCGCATTTAAATGTTTATACTCTGTGGAAAACTATGGGGTACAGCCGGTCCTCGGGCTTCAACCCAGACTGGGAAAATGCTAGAAAAAATCTTACATGCATACTTAAAGGGATCGAAGAAGGGCTATCTCATTCCGTTTCTAAATGGCTTGGCACATTTGGGAAGGCCTTCGTCCGTTTTTTTTCCTATGGAATTAATGGAGCAAGGTCTGGCCATTATTCTATCGGGATTCAACAATACCATGGCCATCCAAAGTAATTTGGATTGGATCTGGCCTTTGTGGGTGGAAAGGCAAATGGACCCGTCGGGTGAAGAGTTCATTCCAACCGCCATCAACCTGATTAAAACCAATTTAACTTGTCGAAACTGGACGTCAATTGGGTTGGAAGATAGTCCGCGCGAAGCCATGATCGACCCGGCTGGCATGCTCACGCTGCAACCTTATGGATGGTCCGTGTTCCCTTATCTTCGCATGGATGAGCGCAGTTATTTTCCACCGAAATTAATACCAAGATGGCAAGCCTGCCAAAGTTTATTGGAAGGATCACTTCCTTGGGTCATCACGCAATACCAAGTCCATCCCGGAATCGAATGGAAATCTGAAGCGGTGGCTTTGGAATTAGATGGCGAAGAGCGAATCGCATTTACTCATACCTTAAAAAATATTTCCGACTCCCATCTATCACTTCGGTTCGGCTTGGCATTACGGCCCTACAATCCCCTGACCATGGGCCATATTAATTCCATCCAGTACCAGGATAAGTTGTGGCGTGTGAATGGCCAACCAGGATTGATGTTGTTTGAGGAGCCGTCCCGCATCACGCTTTCGGATCGTCATCACGGCGATCCCCTAGTCAAGGATGTGCTGATATCCGGACGACGCCAATTAAAGTCCCGTTCTGGTATCGCCTGCGGCCAAGCTGAATTTGATATTGAACTGAAGCCAGGACAAACCCATATCATTGAGTCCATCGGCATGCTGGGAAGCCACGGTTATAATGTGCCGACTCCAAGACCCATCTCCGTAAACACGAAGACGCTAAGCGAAGCGCGGGAATATCAAGTTGAATCCTTGCGTAAAAAACAGGACCAAGGACTTCGGATTACGGTTCCCGATGTCAAGTTGGAAGAGGCCTTCCTAGCGGTTAAAAACCACATTCACGTTTTCGATGATGGCACGCATTTTTCGCCTGGGACATTTCTTTACCATAATCATTGGTTCAGGGATTCGGCATTCATCGCCCTTGCCTTTGAAAACGTTGGCTGGGGAAAGCGGGTGGCTCCTAAATTGATCCATTATCCCAAGCATCAAACCGAAGACGGTTTTTTCAAAAGCCAAAGAGGTGAATGGGATAGCAATGGCGAGGCCATGTGGACCATGGTGAATCACGTTAAAATGGGTGGGGCGCCGGCCTTGCTTGAACATTATTATCCCTCCCTTATCAAGGGAGCCAAGTGGATCTCAAAGATGCGTGAGAGTACTCGAAGCACGCCTTCTCCCCATTACGGTTTAATGCCTTCCGGTTTTTCAGCCGAACATTTCGGCCCTAATGATCATTATTACTGGGATAATTTTTGGAGTATTGCGGGGACCTGTCCGCATCCATGGATTGGGCCTGGAAAAAATACGGATGCAAAGCTCTGCCTTGCTCTCCCTATCGGTCGCTCGACTCCGCGGCGATTGGAAACTTAGTCGGATTATCTCCCTTAACTGTCATTGATGAAAATGAGCCTTGGCTCAAAGGCACCCTTAATTATTTGATGGAGCACAATCTTCGAGACGGACTTTTTTTCCAACCTATCGTTCATACAGGTCTTAACCCTTACCTTTCTGTGCAAATGGCGCGTGCGCTGATGATGCTCGGGGATGCGCGATGGTTCGCGATTTTGGAAACCCTGATTCAAAGGGCTTCCCCAACCTACACATGGCCCGAAGCGATGCATCCCAGAATGTTCGGAGGATGCATGGGAGATGGAGACCATGGTTGGTCCGCGGCGGAATTTTTGAATTTGATTCGAGACATGCTTGTTTCCGATCACTTCGGATCCCTTCAATTGGCCCAAGGCGCGCCAGCCAAATGGTTCAAGGCTGGTTTGCATCTCGCCGTATCCGATGCGCCCACCACGCATGGAACGGTGGAATATTCGTATCGACAGGGAATGGTCGCCGCCTCTTTGAATTGGTGCATCGACAAAATGCCTCATCAGGATTCTGGGAAAGCTTTTTTCAGCCTGCCCGTTTCCTCCGGAGTTCAGCCCGGATTTGCATGCCCTATCGTTGCCAATGCTTTTAAAATCGAACTACCTTCGGCCTCTGGAGAAATGCTTTTTTACGCGCCCAATCATCCAATTGTCAAAGTTCCAGTTTCTGAAAAAATCAAAAATGAATTTTATCAACAAAGGGTTTCAAATGGATAACCCCCAAAGTTTCAGATCGGGAATGCGTCGCGACCTGAATTCGTTCGTCAAGCGGCAGGAAATGCAGCTCGGGGGAAATCGATCCGAAGACGTTTTGAAAATAGACTTGCATTGCCATGACAGAAACAGTGATGTGCCCGATGAGACCCTGGGACGTATCTTGCGAATTCGCGAAACCTGGCTGCCCACGGCGAAATTGTTACGAACTCTGAAAGCCAACGGTGCCGATGCTTTGACCATTACCAACCACAATAATGCGCGCAGTTGTTGGCAAGCGATGGAACGCGGAGAGGATATTTTATCCGGCGCGGAATTCAGTTGCACTTTGCCGGATTTGGAAATCGGCGTGCACGTTCTCACCTTCGGGTTCACGCCGGAGCATGAACCCAAGTTGAACAAGCTTAGGAAAGACCTCTACGGTTTTCTCGAATTCACCGCTGCGGAAAACATCCCCACCGTTTTGGCCCACCCGCTCCATTTCTACAGCCCAAAGGGCCTGCCCCCTTTGGAGCTGATGGACCGCTTCGCCGTGCTCTTTGAACGCTTCGAGGGCGTAAACGGACAGCGCGATGCATGGCAAAATCTGTTGACCTTAACTTGGGTCGAGGGCTTGGATGAAGAAAGCATCGAAGCCGCCGGAAAAAGAGCCGGTATGAAGCCTGGAGCTTTTAGTAGAAACCCTTATGTGAAAAGAATCACAGGCGGTTCTGATTGCCATATGGGAATTTTCTCAGGTTCCACCGGGACCCGGCTGCATATTCCCGATTGGCGTAACCGCAAGGAAAGCAAAGCCCAATTGGCTTTGGAGGCACTGCGAAACAGCGATATGGGTCCCTATGGCAGCCACTGTGAAGAGGAAAAGCTTACAGTTGCCTTTCTGGATTTTTTCTGCCAAGTTGCATTGCACATGGAAGACCCTGGGTTGCTGCGACTGTTGTTGCACAAAGGCACCACGACCGAAAAGCTACAGGCGCTAGCCATCGCGAATGGCATGTTCGAATTACGTCGGCATCGTTACACCTCAAGGTTCCTTGGCCTTTTCCATGAATGTTTACAAGGGCGAAAACCCGGCTGGTTCACGTCCTTGATGACAAGCCAAGACTATAAGCCTTTGCTTCTGCAGATGGAAGCCATTGCTATGGGTCGTGCAAAATCTCCAGAGGAGCTCGTCAGTGTCTTGCGTAGCGCTTTGCCCGCCATGTTTGATCAACTTACGACCCTGTTGACGGATAGAATCAAGGCGAAGGTGAAAAAGATGGAGTCGAAGGGAGTTCCATTCAGCACTTCGGATTTGATCGAAAAAATCGAATTGCCCACCCATTTCCGATCCTTATTTGGCTTGGAGGCCGCCAATACAGAGCCAGGAGAAGGAGGAATCGATGTCGGCAAATTAAGCGATGGCTTGCCTTTCCCAGCTCTCGCCGCTGGCATTTTGGGCGGGGCAGCCTTCGCCGCTTCCAAAGTTCTTTACGGAGACCGTCCCTTCCTACAGGAATTTTCCAAGCGACTGGGCCGCTATGAACATCCCAAAAGGGCCCTTTGGCTCACCGATACCTTGCAAGACAAGAATGGGGTATCCCATGTGTTACAGTCCATGCTTGGCGAAGCGCGTAGACGAAACTTACCCGTGGACTTTCTCGCTTGCTCGCATGGCAAGGACAGTGACCCAATGCTCGGTTCACATTTAAATTTGATGTCCGCAGTGTCCGAGTTTACCTTACCCTTCTATCAGGAACAAATCATTCGTTTGCCAGGAATGCTTGAATTGCAAAAAACATTTCTGGAGGGTGGCTATGACCGTATCGTTTGTTCTACCGAAGCCCCAATGGGCTTATTCGCCCTGTACCTGAAAAGCGCGTTTAATGTGCCCGCTTATTTTTACATGCACACCGATTGGCTTGACTTCGCGAGACGCACGCTTAAATTCGACAAGCCGAAATTAGATCGGTTGCGTCGTTTCTTACGGGCCTTCTATCGACGCTTTGACGGAATCTTCCTACTCAACACCGAACAAAAAGACTATTTCTCCTCACCGGAAATGGGCATTTCCCCTGACCGGCTCTTTCTAACGGCGCATTGGACCGACTCACGATTTTATCCGCGCGAGGTTACAACAGATTCCCTATTCAAAAAAGAATCGGACCAAGGCCCGGTGATTTTTTATGCGGGTAGGCTCAGTGAAGAAAAAGGTGTTATGGATTTGCCAGCAATTTTCCACCGTATCAAGTCCCGGATTCCCAATGCCCGCCTGGCTTTTGCAGGTACAGGTCCATGCCAAGAGGATTTGAAATCCGCATGCCCGGAAGCATCCTTTTTGGGTTGGTTGGCTCCGGATCAATTGGCTCAAACCTATTCTCAAGCTGACCTTCTCCTCTTGCCTTCTTGGTTCGATACCTTTTCCTGTTCACTTCTCGAAGCGCTGAGTTGCGGGCTTCCCGCTATCGCCTTCAACACCAATGGTCCTCGCGATATTTTATCCGAAGGTCGCGGAGGTTTGTTGGCCGAGGGAACGGAGGAAATGTCCGAAATGGCTATCGCACTCCTGGAAAATCCGGATCGGTTAGAATCCTTAAGCGCCTTGGCTCTCAGAAGGGCAGCAGATTTTAATTCCGAAACCATATTTAATGGTCTTCTAAGTGACATCGGGTTGAGGACTGAGTCTTCTAAGCCAGCCCGTAAAAAGCGTTCGGCTTTGGT
>JAYVCH010000072.1:0-3371 GCA_043750055.1 Fibrobacteria bacterium | reverse complement strand
CGGACGACTTTGTCGCCGGGTTTCAGTTACGGGGTGATGCCAACCGGTTTATGGCAGCGATGAAGGAGCGGCTTGGGAAATTCAAATTGACTCTGGCGGCATTTACCACATGGGTCAAGGAGTTAAAGTATATCACGATGGTGCGGATTCATGCGGCCTGCCAAGCCTTGGCGGATGGGCGCATGCGTATTTCTGACATTGCGCTGAACAATGGATTTTATGATCTCAGTCATTTTAATCGGCAGTTTAGAAAAGAAATGTTGATGTCGCCTAGCGACTATAGGAAGAAGTCTGTGGGGGCGAGTCGATTGCCGAATTTGCGGGGCCTGGGGGTGGGGTGAGGGTTTAGGGGTAATGGTTTTTGTACCCACAAGCCTAGCTTGACCATACGATTATTGATCACTCGGTTTTCATTTCCAAAATCCGGAGCATGGGGTGCAAGTGCCCGCGCAATTCGGCAACAACGTTAGGCAAATCACCCATAGGTACGGTCAGCCGACTTTTTTTGACGAATGCATTCCACTGAATTTGCTTGAGCGGATCTTCGGAAAAATCAGGTGTCAATGCCATTGGCATTTTTCCGGGCAACGCCATGTCACGTCGAGCGAAGGTGCGCTGTATGGCCTTCGCCAGTATTTCGGCATCCAAGGGAAAGGACCGGAACATGACGCAGATATCGTAAAAATCCTTCATCCTGGAATTGGCCATATCGAGCACGACCATGGCTTGAAATTTTTCGGCGATCGCGGTATAGGGCGGATAAGCCAATAGCACCGGTGCCGGGCCATCCAATAAGGTGGGAAAGGTGATTCGCTCAGGCTCCGGTGTAATCGCATCCCCGAATCCTACGTCCACTTGCAAATCAATCCGAGCTTTGCCCAGCAAGGCCCGAAGCAAAATACGCACGCCTTGGTAATCCTGATCTTCCTAGATGTGATTGACGCGCACCGTCTCCGCTTGAAAAACCAGCCCATCCACAGCCAAGGTATCGGGTACGCAGAGTTCACGAAAAAGTTGGGCGATGGCTTCCGAATCAGAAGGACCTACGCCCAGCAAATTCACATCGCGGGTCGTACGAAAAGCATGCCCGAACCAAACGAGGAAAAGGCTGGCCCCTTTAAGGACAAAGCGGCTGCCAAGTTCGGACTGGGAGAGACGGTACAGCAGGCGCTCAACGCCATAACGGGCGAGAACGAAATTGTATTCTTCCTGGTGGGCTTTGCTGAAAT
Source organism: Fibrobacteria bacterium (assembly GCA_043750055.1). GTDB lineage: Bacteria > Fibrobacterota > Fibrobacteria > UBA11236 > UBA11236 > Chersky-265. Next base: position 2,142 of record JAYVCH010000072.1, on the reverse strand, counting down.
TGAGGAGACGCTGGGCCACGGAATGGGAGATATCGGTCATGACGCCGCTTCCATTTCCAAATACGGGCGCATGATTTTTTCCATGCGACAGACCTTGGCCATTTTCACTATTTCGGCCCGACTGGCTTTCTTGGATTTTAGTGCTTCCAACAGGGCTTCCATCGCCACATCGAGTCCCACCTTGTTCCTCATTTTGAACAGGTCCGCTACGGTCTTGGCCACGCTGTAAACGCGCAAGGTGACGCCGTCGACTTTATGTTTTTCAATACCCTGCGTAAAAGCACCGCCAGAAAAACGGGCGACCTTCACGGGCGGATATTCTAGTTTTGGTGCTCGGGCCAGACCCTCAACGGCGATCCAAACCTGATGGGGAAGCTGGGACGTCAATCCATGGTAATTCAAGGCCGAGAGCAGACAAAGCACCACCTTGGGGGCGCGCAGAAAGACTTCGGCATAACTGGGATGGGTCAGCATCGGGGCCTTGGCCACCTGATACACTCCCCGCGTGAGGCGTTCGACACTTCCCATTTTAATCAGGTATTGCAAATCCTGCCTACGGAAGCCTGCTGCCTCCAGATCACGCACTCGGCATGGTCCGTGTTTTTTCAAAAAGGAAACAGTATCGTTAAGTTGGCTCATTCTTCAAAATGTACAATTATATTTATATTTATAGGCAATATGAATAATAATGGCAAAGCTTTAAATGCCTTACACTAAACACGATCGGATTAAAAAAATAATCCAGCTCGATCCAACGATTTTGTTAGGCGCGGTCTACCTATCCTTTATTGCTGGCTTTGTGAATGCGATATCTTTGTCTTACTATAATGTCCCCATCAGTCATATGACGGGTGCGGTAACTCGTCTTAGCATTGACGCGGCTGCATTTGATTATTCTGAGTTTCGAAATATTTTATTTATCATCACTGGCTTTTTTTTCGGGGCGATATTTTCTGGAGTAATCATTGGTGTGCAAAAATTTAGGCCATCGCTTGAGTATTCGGTTTTGTTGATCATCGAATCCGTTCTATTGGGAGTGTCATTTTTCCTTTTTAAATCGAATTCAAAATTCGCGCTCTTCTTTGTTGCCTTTGCCTGTGGTCAGCAAAATGCCATGGCCAGTAATTATTTGGGACTCGTGATCAGGACAACGCATTTAACTGGAATCGTAACCGATTTAGGTGTACTCATTGGGCAAACTTTTAAACATAAAAAGCCGAATTTGTGGAAAATTTATTTTCTGCTTTCGCTACTCGTTGGATTTTTTGGAGGCGGACTTTTGGGGATGTGGTCATTTCATTTCGTAAACTTTTATTCCATTTTCATTCCTTCAGCGATGTGCTTTTTCGGTGGCACTGGATTTTATTTTTTGAAGTTGAGGGGGGGAAGGGAGTTGAAAAAGTGAATCTCAATAAGTCTTCATTTTCCGTAGACATACTACCGACTCTATGAGTTCATAAATCACCAATCTTACATTCCTTCCACTCAGTCATCCCGAACTACCCTCTTCAACAATACCGCTTCAAAGGTTCCTACTCCCTTGGGGTTTATTTCCTCAAAAATCTGAAACTCACCTTCCTTATGATAACTATCGGGTTCATGAATCATTTTCACCATAAAAGGATGAAAAAAATTCTCATACCCACTCTCTTGTCCGCTTATTAAAACCGGAAAGTCCTGAGGTAAATCTTTAAGCGCTTCCATCAATTGTCGCACCGTAAAATAAAACTTACCTGGTTCCTCAGGTATTGCTATTTCCTTTTTTTGGTTCCAGTTCATTCATGTTGCCTCTCCCAATTCGGCTTTGATTTCTTCGAAAAAGTAGAAGAAAAACTTACCATAATTGCAAGGTCTTTCACAGGACCGGAGAGGCCGAGGGAACGGAAACCGTGCCAGTAAAATCGGGGAAAGGGAAGGAATATTAGGGAAGGAAAATTAGGGAAGGAATGCAGAGCAGAGTGAAAATAAGGGTGCTGTAGACGGGCAAAGGGACTTAATCTAAAATGACGTAATTAGTTTTAAGCCCTAGAATCCTTCGACGCGGTACCAAAATGAATGCATACCAGACCCAAACCTGCCATTGGGGTCGAGCAACTCTAATTCTCGTCTTTCTATTCAGTGTAGGTAATGCCCTAGCTTTGG
>JAYVCH010000071.1:0-17350 GCA_043750055.1 Fibrobacteria bacterium | reverse complement strand
TCGGATATTTTGTGGATCACAGTGGAATCATTTTCCTTCACAGCAACATCCGCGGAAATTTTTTGCGCCCCTTTCGGCATGTCAGCACGAAAAAATACGAAGGCCATGGTTGGCCCTTTGACACTAAGCACCGGTACAGTATCTATCGTTGCCCGATAGTACGCAAATTGCACATCCCCTGCCTGCATATAGGTCGCAAATCCGCCTCCATCAGGCACCAACGAGGATAGCTTTCTTTTTTTCCAAAGGAAACATTCGGCGCGGGCACCAATCGTTGTGGTTATCTCGTATTTTCCAGACTCCAAAAATATTTTCAAATCGTTTTCGCCTTTAGCCAGTATCTTAGCTTGGACTTGAGAGCTTCCAAGGGAAATCGTAAGTATTCCTTTGGCTTCCGCATGGATCCTCCATCGTGTACTGCCTTTTTTTTCCAGGTTGAGAAGGGTTGGTTTTCCTACCCTTAGTTCCACGAATACTTTTTTTTCATTTTGTGAACCGATGGATACTCGAGAGCCAACAATAAAACTGGAATCGGTCACATTGTTCCATGAGGCCCAAAGGTGCGAAGTGAAGAGCAATAAAATTGGGAAAAACAAGCACCAACTTTTCATACGACCTGTTCTTTCCGAGGATTCTTGATGAAAGAATCGGTGAAGCCAAATGCAACAGCCAGCACTAGGACGCCATATGCCAGAAATAACAATGCATTAATCAACAAGGAGTATGCCGGTAGGGAAAACAAAGAGCCAACACCTGGATCCGGTGTCGCCCCCGCTGCGACGGGAAGCCCCACGCTACGGGCTAGAGGAACGATATTCAATAAATTGAGCACAGGGATACCCTTTTTTAGAAAAAAGGCAACATTGCCCTGAACAGGTTCATCCTTGATTTCAAGGTAGATTCGGGGATGATTGAGGCCGGGTTTAAGCACGCCAGCTACCCGAGAGGTACCGAGGCTGCCGAGGCCCCCACCCACATTGATGTAGAGACTGATGGGCTTGGTTCCAGCCGCTTTAGAATAAACTGCCAATTGCTTCTCAACAGATACGGAAAGGGGTAGGGTTTCAATCAGCGGCACTTTATTAATGTGAATCGCATCGCGAAGAATGTCCCGACCTTCATGGGTGAGTCCACCACCGACATTGTTTGCACCCCCTAAGGTAGCAGCAAGAGCGTGGCCTTTGATTAATCCCTTTTCCCGCATCAACCTTTCCATGTCCAACCAAGTCAGTCCAGGAATATTCGCGCCCCAATTGGAGGAACCTTCCGAACTGATCCACAAGGGTTCGACGCCGTAGGTTTCCAGGGCGATGATGACGGCGGTATTGAGAGCTGGGAAGGATCCGGTCATGCCCACGGCCACGGCCTCTCCGGGCTTGACATTCGCTTTAACCAAATTATCGATAACCATCGCGGCCCAATTCGGATTGACGGAAGTGAGTTTCGATTCCAAATCCCCAATATCAGTAGTAATTGGAGACTTATCCACTCCGATTAATCCACTTTCCTGCGGATCGTCCAAAGAGTCGATACCCATTTGGGTTTGTATACGATAGGCTTTCACGCACTCAAAAGCTTGGGCGGTTTTTACCGCCGCGGCGCGTTTAATATCTGCCCTGGATGTGGGACGTGTTCGGAGTGACATATTTGAAATCCAAATAACTCCGGCGCCAACAACACCAAGCGTGACAATTTCTACAAAAGTCAATTTATGCCGATGAAGATTCATAGGATTTGCGCTCCTCCGTGAATGCAGATTAGGAGAAGTCGTACCAAGGTCACCACGACCGATAGCATTCCCAGGGAGGGTAAAATCCCTTGCTTGTCCATCCAATAAGCCAATAATCCCGGGAGAATGAAACCGAAAGCCTGTAATTGCAACAACAACTCACTGGGGGCGACATAGAACAAAAGCCGGCTCGCTTCAGCGAAAATAAACCCTAACACTACCGAAAGGAACAGCCGGCGGCGTCCATAAATAAGCGCGTAACGCGAGGCGAGTTTTAAGAAGAGCAAGGATAGTAGGCTGGCCCCGATAGTGGAAATCAACATGAAAGGCTTGGAAGAAATGACTACAAAGTACCCTGGAACCACCAAGCCACCGGCGACAAAGCCAAGCATTTCCGAAAGATACAAGGAAAAAAGTAAACCCAATCCAATTGCCTCGGTGAGTATCATACCCGTTCCTTGGAAGGTGTTCGGGCTAAGTTTTCGATTTTGAGCACGCAAGCCTCTCCTAACCCGACTATGTTTCCCATGGCGACGACCACGTCATCCATCTCGACCGTTTTCACAATTGTCTCCACTACCGCTTCCGCTTGCGGATTATGCAGGGCAATGATACGGTCTGCTGCAACCCCCTTCTTTTTAAGGCTGGCGGTCACGAATGAAACGGAGTCGCCGACCACGATGTAGATGTCAGCCTTTAAACCGCTCCCAACCAATTGGGCGAAGCCCTCTGTACGTTGTATCCGGTCTGACCGTAGTATCAAAAATGCGATGCGCTTCCCTTTACGTCTTGCGCAAGCCATGTTCCAGATCAAATGCGTGGAATCGGGATCGTTGGCGGCGAGGGCATTGAAAAAATACCATGTGCCATTTTTCCCTGGTACTATCGTTTCCCGCAGCACTCCTGGATCTGGTTGGGCTTGGTACATGGCCTTGAGTGCCATCTCCCTGCAAATCCCGAAGCGATCGGCAACGGCCAACGCCAGCGCCACGTTTTCTTTATGCTCCATGTAGGAAAAGCCCGACATATCCTCATCGGAAACGGTATTCCCATGGACTTGAATCAAGGTTGATCCTTTGGATTTGGCTTCCGTTTCCAAGACATTGAACCATTTTTTTTCGGCCGTGAAAGCGACACCATTGCTGGGAAGGGATTTAGCGATGTTGACTGTGACGTCATACATAGTTGGGCCCATTACGTCCAGGTGATCCTCTCTAATGTTTGTGATGACTCCCATCGTGCTCTGAATTATTTTGTCTTCCAATGTGGCGATATATTCCGGCGTGACGGCCATGCATTCCGCTACCAAGGTTGTCGCTCCCTCTTTATGAGCTCGCGCTACAACCCTCACTTGTTCAATAATATTTGGTTTTCCAGCGCGAAAAATCGGTAGTTCGTTTCCGTCCGGCATAATAAAACGAGGCGCGGTCCCGGTGGTTTTTGTGACAATGCGGGATTCTGATTTTCTCAAGGCTGCGCCAATTAACCGGGTCACGGAAGATTTACCCCTCGATCCATTGACATGAATTCGAACGGGGATTTTAGTTAAAATTCTGACATGGATTCGGTAACGAATCATTTCAATGCTAAGAAAAACCAACGCTACGCCAGTGACGACGATAAGGGTGAAATTAGAAGAACTAAATAGCGAAACAATGTCCATCAGGGACATCCCCCCGTACTCAAGTATTTTTGGGTGGATGCCAGGACCGTGCTTTGCGGAAACAGTTTTTGCATGGCCGTATATTCTAACTTAGCCTGAACGCAATTTTTTTGGAGCACGTAAATTCGAACCGTATAATAATAGCCGTTGTCCGCATAAGAGCTATTTGGATCCGCGGTGCGGAAGGCCATAAAACGCTCCAGTGCCGCAGGGTAGACCTTTTTAAAATATTGGCATTTTCCCATTTGAAAGAGCGTGATGCCGGCTTTTTCGGCCTTCGGATACTCCGTCTCCAATTTTGTAAACCAGACTAATGCGCTGTCATATTTGGCTTCTTGCATGTTGACTCGGCCTAGCCAATAAAATGATGCAGGAACGTAAATGCTCAAGGGAAAGTCGGTGGAAATTTTCCCCAACCACATCCTAGCATTAGCATAGTCTTTCAAGTAGTAATAGCTTTCTCCTTCGCCTTCGATAGCACCTGTTATCGCCCCCGACTTCGGATAATTGGCAACCACTATTTTAAAGCTGGCTAAGGCTTTAGGATAATTTGTGGAATCGGTAGCACCCATTGCTAAATACACATCACCCAATCCCAATTGTGCATCGGACACGGAGTAGGAAGTGGAAAAGTTGTTGATGACGAGATTAAATTCCGTTTGCGCGCTTTGGTATGCGCCTTGGTGGTAATGGCTTTTTCCTAGATAAAGATGCGCGTCCGCCAAAAGCGAACTCTTCGGATAAGTCGAGATGAGTTTGTTAAATGCCGTGATGGCAAGTGGATAATTTTTTTGCTCATAGAAACTCAGAGCAGTATAGTATTGGGCATTGTCCGCAGAGGAGCTATCAGGATATTTCGTGAGCACCAAGCCAAACCAGATTCGAGACGAATCGTACTCGTTTTGATTAAGGTAGGTGCGACCGATATAATTCTGCGACCAATCCAAACTGGTTCCAAGCGGATAAGCTTGAATATAAACTTGAAAAGCGACGCGAGATGCGATATTTTGACCTTGTGCAAACAAGCTTCGGGCCAAATAATATTGGGCGTTTTCGGCATTGATGCCTTTGGTAAAGCGTGCGAGGTAAGTTTTGGCCAGTCCGATGGTGCTATCGTAAGTTCCAGCGTTGAAGCTGGCCAAAGTTAATTTATAGAGGCTGTCCGCACCCAGCGCAATGAGGGCCGTGCTATCCAATGCCAGTCGGTTGAGGACTAAAGAGCCGAAGTCGGAGATGAGATTGGGGATGGCAACCGACCGGTTAACATACAATTCTTTACTAACGATCAATGTATCGGTAACCATCGCTTCAATTTTTCCAAGTACACGCTTTTTGAATCCTGAATTTCCGTTCAGCTCGTTGGTGGATTCTAAACCGTTTCCATTTTTAGCACCGGTGAGAGTTAATATTCGATGTGTAGACCGATGTTCATTTACTTTCAGAACTACAATAATGAGACCGGTGGAAACAGGAGAAATGTTTGTTGGAGAAAATCGGTAGACTCCGGCATTCAATCGACTGTTAACCTCCGCTCCAATCCTAACGCCGTCTGTTGTAAATAGGTTTATGGAAATGGGATCACCTGAATGCGCTACTTTGAAAATCAGGGTTTGGCCATGGACTTGCGGGTCATTGCCAAAGTTGTTTTCGTTGAAGTCCATGAAAATGGAAGTCGGTTCGGTAATTAAAAAGGACCCATCCATTCCCGTTAGGGTGGAAAAACCTCCATGTTTCATCTTCACTAAAGCACCCGAAAGGGGCGCAGCATTACTACCCACAACTTTCCCCGTTAATTGCACTACGCCAGCATTCACCAAAGATCCAATCGAAAAAAAACACAGCATACCCAATCTTACAATTTTCATTCAGACCTCTTTAATGATTATGAACCGTTTTTCCAGGCTTTCAATTTTAATGAAGACCTGTTTTATTGGTGTTAAAATTCTTCCGTGGTATCTAAACCTCCGGAGAATTCAATGTTTTGGCGGATACGTTTTCCTAATCCTAAACAAAAATTATCACCTTCCAACAAAGCAGCCCCACCAGTGTCAGTCACAACAGCGCTGTCCACACATTTTCTCAAGTCCGTACCCTGCAGCCATTTGTCGACAACCAGCCCTAAGAATACAGTGTTCACAGTGTCCGTTCTTAACTTTATCCCAGTCGAGTCCAGAAAGTCAAGGCCATCGCGCAAATTCAATGCGATCTTAAACATCCGGCCAATTCCAGAATCAGCTCCAATTTTTCCTCGTATAATAATATTCTGCAGGGTAGGGATATAGGCGCCTTGAGTGTCCGTGTCGGATTTAATTAATTCAAATCCAATTTTTTTATAGACCCCGGGTGGAATTTTAATTTTGGCTAAGGTTGGTTGGGATTTTCCAGTTAGTAAGTCAATAATAAAAGGCCCGGGAACAAAGAATTCTCCATCCATACATTCGCTTACGCGGAAATTGTCACAATGAATGGCAATCGGCAATGTAAAATCAATGCCTTCCACTAGTGCTTCGATTTTCCTCAGAGTGACGTTGTTTCCAACTGAATCTTTGATAGTAAAGGTGCCATCGGGGTTTCGAATCGACCCTATCAACGTTTTCATCAGGCCAGTTTTCGAAATCGAATTTGCTTTCACTGCAAGCGCGACGGTGGCCAGTGGCGGGTTACCGGCTCCCGATCCGCCTGCAACCTGTTGGAATCCGCAATTCAATACAAGGTAAGCTCCCACCAGCACAAGAAAATATTTTGCGTGGAACATTTTAACCTTTACTTTCCTTGGCTGTAGGCTCACGCGTCACGGGGAAAACCTGCATATTGACTTGATAGACCCTTTCGGTTTTGACTTCGGAGCCGGCAAAGTCCAGAACTTCCTTCCACACGGTTTCCAACTTTGATTTCAGCACTCCATACCCTTGTTCGGAAAGGCCAATCGTCACGGAACGAATGTCTCTTTCTTGCGCGCTGAAAGTTTTAAGGGAATCTTGGGCCAATTGAATCGCGGACATATGGTAACTCCGCATTCCCAGATGCATCGCTTCCGAAGCAGTACTAATAACCGTGTTGGAAAGCGACCATTTCCCCGTGACCGCATCTTGGTGAGCTAACGACAACTTTTGAAGGAGAGCCTTGACTCCTTCCACCTGAGCGATGGTAATACGTGGATAAACTCTTTCCGAAATCCATTCACTATGGCCGGAATAATCCTTGTGCATCAGTAATTCCCGAACCACGGGTATATACCAATGGGTGAAAAATTCGTATTGGGATTTGTCTAAGGTTTTGATTCTGGTATAGTGCTTGTTCCTAAGTATTTTTTGATAGAAAAGATTTTTTTCCTCAAAAATTTTCGCCTGATCATAGCCAACAAGATTTTGAAAAAAATCCGTTTCTTGTTTATTCAATTTAAAAGCTTTGCACGTAACAACCGTGTAATTGGAGCTCAGGTTGCGCTTTCCTTGGATAACATGTTGTAAAAAATTTGGGGAGGAGAAACCGGTTTTTTTTGCAAAGGTTCGGTAGGACAATTTCGGTGTGTCCGTCTTTAACCAACGGAACGCGTCCTTTAAAAAGGAGCGATAGTCTAAGTAGGTAAAGATATCCGGTTTCATGTTCGTGTAGGGTCTGGGCTGATTTTTAAATCAGAGCTTGAACTTGCCAATCTATTCTGATTCTCTTCGATAGCATTGTCTTCGTGATCAGATTCCGAACCATTTTCATTGGTCACATGTAATGAGGAAGCCAAAGCATTCTGGGAATAATCCAGTGTCGAAGAGATTCCCACGCACCCGATCCACATTTCCAAGAAAAGGCTACCCAGCCAAAGGGTGAGCAATGACTGTGGATGTTTCGAGATCATCGTTCTTCCTTCTTTAAAATTGCATCTTCAAAATGGTCTAATCAGGAAAGGGCTGAGAATATACAATAATCTAATTTAAGTATAAAAAAAATTAAAATAAATTTTTTTAGTTCAATTTGTCATTTTTAAACCCATGTATCATATATACTTAACTTGTTTAATCCTGCAGTATAAATTAAGCATACGAATTAAAAATAATTCAAAAATTCGGTAAGTTTGGGAGAATTTGTATCTTATCAAAAGGCTTCAGCCTAGGAAATCCATGCTTTCGTTTATGGCGCGTCGCGTTTCGATGGGTTTGGCCGCTTTAGCTTTGGGGATTCCATCCTGCCAACCCGAAGCAATTATCCCTATGGAAACGGAAACCGCGCGCACAATTGTCAAAAATTGGTGGGAGGGTAATGCTGCCTTCGAATACCAAAAATCTGCAGACGGATACGAAATGGCCGTACCACTGGCTCTGGAATTCGGCCTACTTAATAATCTGGAATTGCTCGTCGAACCAGTTGTCTATACAGGGATACATCCGGATAAAGGTCGAAATTCTTCCGGCCTAGGTGACCTGGAAGTTACTCTAAATTATCGGTTTTTGGAAGAACAAGGCACGATTCCTGCACTCGGAGTCGCGGGAGAGGCCAAGGTTTCGACATCGAATGATGTTTTAATAGGAACGGGAAAATCGGATTTTGCAGGATATTTTATTGGAAGAAAGCGATTGGGAATTTTTGTCCATAGGCATTACATATGATAATAGTAATGCCATGCAACTGGCCCAAGGAGTAATAATCGGTTTTTAGCAAGTCCTCATTAAGCGAAATTATCAGCAAAAATGGAAGCTGGGGGCCTTTGGCTGAAGCCTTGCAATATCAAATTGGTGCATTTGATAAGGAAGGAATTCGGTTGTGCCAATGTTTTTAAATTTACTTAGTCTGTAGGTTATAGGTAATCCATTTGTAAATACAACTCGATTAAATCACAAAGAGGATACAATGTTAATGAATACCCCTTCTCTGAAAACGGTTATGACGGCTTTGGTTTTGGTATCGATTTCCGCCAATGCGAAATCCGCCTGTCCAATATTGGTAACGAGCGCAGCCGGAAAAGTCTATCCCGAAGCCAAGCTATCCTCATGTCTAGAGGAAAAAGACCATGGTAAGTCCCAATTTGAAGTTAAACTGCGAACCAAGGACGCAAGAAAAATCGAGATGGATATGGATAGCTCTGGTTCTATTTTGCTAACCGAGGAAATCGTTTCCGTCGACTCCGTCTCTGTCGAGGCGAAGGCTGCCTTTGCGGCGAAATATTCGAATGAAAAAATAAACCGTGTCGAAAGGCAGACCAAACCGGATGGCTCGGTTACCTATGAACTCGCCTTTAAGCAAAAAGGGAAGAGGCATGAAGCTACTTTCCGAAAAAATGGAGAGTTCGTTGAGCTCGAATGAGTTGCCCGCCCACCCAAAGCCGAGATTCAATTGCTAGGGGTGGGCGATAATTTTGACTAGTTTTCCTTGGGTGATCTTTATCGCTTTGGCTTTGGTTTGGTTGAGCGCGTCGGGAGCCATTTCCGATTCCTTGGAATTGAACGATTGTCTCAAGCTCGCAGAAATCCGTAATCCCAGATACAAGATTTCCTCCCATGCGGTCGATGCCGCGAATCTTTCTTTGAAAGAATTGGAGGTTCAACGCTACCCGCAAATTAAATACAAAGGAAGTTTGGAATATGCGCCGATATCGCATCATTTCGGTTACGATCCTTCTCTCACCAATGGCGGCCTACTCGGAAGTCAGATAGTGGTCGAACAGACCATTTATGATGGTGGACAGCGCCGACTCAAGCTCAAGCAATTGGAGCTGGACCTTGCTCGGACTGGACATGAAAAGCGGGTTTCAAATAATGAATTACGTTATGATATTGAAGTCGCTTTTACCGAACTCCTACGGGCCCAAGCAGTGGCTGATTTGAAGCGCCGTAGTCATATCCAATTGCAAGGTTACTTGAAGCTTGTACAACGCATGCAAGGCGGCGGACAAGCCGGATATACGGATGTATTAAAAACAAAAATCCAAATGTCTGAAGCAAATTCCGAATGGAATGAAGCCGAGGTTGAGATGGTTGTCGATAATTACACACTTGCTGATTTGATTGGACTTTCGAAGGTGGATAGTCTGAAAATTAAAGGCTCACTCGAAGACCTCGACGTATCTTCTAAAGTAGAATCTGTTCAAAAAGGGGATACCGTTCAAAATTCTGAATTTGAAATCGCTAGAATGGATATTCAAGCAGCCCAGTTGGATGCGAAGATCGCCGGCGCCGAGTGGAAACCGATACTTTCGGTTTTTGCGGATATGGGATTACTGACCTCATGGGAAAACTTGGATGCGCCGTCAAATAGTCGAGCTAATATGTTGGGAAGTTCCCTGGGTTTGCATGTCGACTGGCCCCTATTCAATTGGGGTTTAAAAGGTCTGCGCGCACGTCAAAAATTGCTCACCGTCGAAACAATGCAGTGGCAATTCGAACTGAAACGTCGAACCCTGATTGCCGATTACCGAAAATCAGAGTTGCAATGGAAAGCGGTCAAGGATAAACTGGATAGCGAAAAAGAAAATGTGGAGGCGGCCAAAGACAATTTTCTTCTAACTCAATCCAAGTATGCCGGCGGTTCGGGTTTGGCATCGGATGTTTTAGAAGCCCATCGACTATGGGTGGAAACGCAACTTTCCCTTTTACGAGCGCGCGCGGATTTGCGCTTGCTAAATGCTAAAATGCGAAGGCTCAATGTCCATTGACGCGGTTGCGGGATTCTTGGCCTGGGAGGCACGGTGATTTTTTCGGTTAAATGGTTTTCGCTGGCGATACTCCTGTTCGGTCTAGCCTGTTCACGTCATGCGAAGGAAACGGACGAAAGCAAGACTACCACGCCGGTTGTGGAGGTCAAGGTGGATAGTCTCGTTCTCGGCAATGTGGACGATGGAATTTTAGTGACAGGACATACAGATGTCTTGATCAAGGAAACCATCTCTTCTCCAATGGCGGGACGGCTAGTCGCGCTCAATGTATCGGAAGGCGACGTTGTGCATGCGGGAGAGACAGTCGCTACGGTCCGAACTCGGGAGTCAGAATCGGTCATAGAAGGCGCGCAGGCACTTTTGCGGCAGGCCAAAACCGTCAATGAAAAGCAAGACGCCAAACATGCCGTCGAGTTGGCCATAACCACTCAGAACCAAATCAACCTCAAGACCAAACTCAACGGCGTTGTGAGCGGAAGGTGGGTGCAGGAAGGCAATTTGATCAATGAAAACGAAAGCCTGCTCACAGTGCTGGATTTGTCCACCTTGGATTTCCAGGCTGAAATACCTTTGACAGAAACCCCGAAAATCCGGGTCCACATGTCGGCTACGATTTCACTTCAGGCTTTGCCGGGTTTGAAATATCTTGCAGAAATAATGGCGTTGAGTCCCCAAGCCAATACCTCCAGTCAAACATTTTCCGCTCGTTTAAAAATCAAGAGCGAATCCAAGGGAGCTAAGACCAGCGGTTTGAAGGCGGATATGACCGGTGAGGCCTTCATTATTCTTGGAAACCGAAAAGGCGTTTTGCTGGCGCCCAAAAAGGCATTGTTGCGTAATGATGATAACAAAACGGTCTCTTTGGTTATCGCGGGACCCGATTCGATTGCGCATGTGCTGTTGGTTCAAGTGGGTGCGAGCCAAGGCGATCGGCAGGAAGTTTCCGGAGAGGGAATAGCTAAGGGTGTGAAAATTATCGTCGAGGGGCAGTATGGCTTGACCGATTCAACGCGGATTCGCATCACGCAATGAATCCGGCTTCTTTCATCGAGTTTTTGAAGAAGCACGCGAAGGGTTTTCTCTTCGTCGTAATTTTGCTGGCCTTCTCCGGCATCGCTTTGATGACAACCATGCCGGTTTCCCTTTTTCCTGATATCACCTTTCCTCGGATTACCATCCTGGCTGACAATGGCGAGCAGCCTGTCGAGCGGATGATGGCGGAAGTGACCCAGCCGTTAGAAGAAGTATCCAGTTCATTGCAGGGTGTGCGTCAAATCCGTTCGGTCACCGGTCGCGGATCCACGGAGATATCTCTGTTCCTGGAATGGGGAACCGATATCAAGCAATCGCTACAAATGTTACAAGGAAAAATATCCGATATTCGGAATACCTTGCCTGCGACAGCGTCGGTTCAAGCCGAGCAAATGACCGTTTCCGTTTTTCCAGTCCAAGGCTATAGCCTGACATCAGATAAAAGAAATTTGGTGGAATTGCGCGACATCGCGTATTATCAATTGCGGCCAGCTTTGCTCCGCATTCCCGGCATCGCAAAAATCGAAGTTACTGGCGGAAAGTCCCGTGAGTATCTAGTCGCATGTTCACCCCTAAAGCTACAGGGGTATGGCATAACCGTGCAACAAGTTGCCGATGCCATTTCCAAATCCAACCAGATCTCCGCTTTCGGGCTGCTGGAGGATAATTATCAGATTTACTTGTCCTTGGTATCCGAATCCATGAAAGACTTGGACGACATTCTTTCAGCCACAGTGGCGGTCAAGAATGGCGTGGCTATTCCCGTCTCTGGGGTTGCGGAAGTCACCTCGTCGATAAAGGATGATCTCATCCGCACATCCGCGCATGGTAAAGACGCGGTTCTAATCAGCGTCCTCAAGCAGCCTCAGGCTAGTACGGTTCGCATTGGCGAACAAATTCAGGCTTGTCTGAACAGCCTGAACCTGCCTTCGGATGTGCTCCTGGAAAATTATTATGACCAAGGTGATTTTATCCGCGGATCCATTGCCTCAACGCGGGATAGCATCTTGATTGGAATTCTCCTTTCCATGGTGATTCTTTTTTTGTTTTTAAAAAGCATTCGAGTGTCGCTCGTGGTTGTGATTGTCGTTCCCTGCACCTTGGCTGCGACGTTTGCCTGTCTTAAAGTGATGGGGCAAACCATCAATATAATGACCTTGGGCGGAATTGCAGCGGCCGTGGGCCTCATCATCGATGATTCCATCGTGGTTTTGGAAGCAGCTTTTGCTCAACTTGCGGCCAAAAAGGAGACGGGTCCAGAAGGCTTTTCTGCAGCAGCGGAAACATCGTTAAAAGGAATTCTGCCCGCCATCTTAGGATCAACGGCCACCACCTTGGTCATCTATATTCCCTTGGCCTTCCTGGGCGGGCTCACCGGCAGTTTTTTTGCCCCCCTTTCCATGACCATGGTTTTCAGTCTCGTTATTTCATTTTTCTTTTCAGTGACTTTGACGCCGCTTTTGGCGGTAGGATTGGTTCGAAAAAAAGACATTGACCATCACGTCCGAAGTGAATCCAAAAAAACCAAACTTATACACTATTTTGAAAAATTTCTTCGAACCTTACTTCGGTTTCGATGGACTATCCTTCCAGTAAGTCTAGGTATCTTGGCCGTTACGGCGTGGATTTACACCAAGGTCGGAACCGGGTTCCTACCCGAAATGGATGAGGGCTCTTTCGTATTGGATTATCAAAGCCCCCCAGGCACATCCTTGGGGGAAACCAATCGTATGTTGATTCAGGTTGAGCAAATCCTAATGTCTATTCCGGAAGTAGACGCATACTCCCGCCGGACGGGGACGCAAATGGGTTTTTTTCTGACCGAACCCAATAGCGGGGATTTAATCGCGAAACTTAAGAAAGACCGGAAGCGCGATATTGAAAGCGTGATTTCGGAAGTGCGAGGCAAGATTGAAGCCACTCTTCCCGCCTTGCGTGTTGATTTCGGGCAGCTCATGGGGGACGTGATCGGTGATCTATCTAACAATCCATCTCCAATCGAAATCAAACTCTTTGGAGAAAACCGCAGTCAACTGCAACAATTGGCAAAAGACATCAAAGATCGAATCCAAAAAATCGACGGCGTAGTCGATGCCTTCGACGGGATCGTGATTTCCGGGCCCTCCTTCGTGGCGCATATCAACAATCGCAAAGCCGCTCTTGCGGGCTTTCTCCCCGGTGAAGCCGAAGAGGAGTTGGAAACCATTCAACGGGGAAAAGCGAATTCGTGGATCCAAAAAGGGGAAAAATTAATACCCATCCGCGTGCGATACCCGGACGAATATCGCAAAGACATGAACAAGATCAGGGCTTTGACCCTATTGAACGGGGTAGGGAAACCTGTTCCGCTTGCCAATATCGCCACCTTCGAGGTGACGGCGGGCCAAGCAGAGTGGCACAGGGAAGGATTGCGACCGGTAATTTCCGTTACGGCAAGAATTGAAGGTCGCGACTTGGGAAGTACGGTTCGTGACATCCAGCACATGATGAAAAAAGAAATGAAAATACCAACGGGCGTGTCCGTGGAATTCGGCGGGCTGTATCAAAATCAGCAAGAATCGTTTCTGGGCCTCCTCATCGTTTCGGTTGCTGCCTTGTTACTGGTATTTTCTGTGTTACTGATACAATTCCGTGAATTCGCAGCGCCATCGACCATTTTATGCATCAATGGCTTGTCCATGGTCGGCGTGCTAGGCGCCTTATGGGTTACGGGCGTTAATTTTAATGTTTCCAGTTTCGTAGGGTTAATCCTTATTATCGGTATCGTGGCTGAAAATGCAGTTTTCATCCTGCACTCCATCCATGTATTTAGAGGCAACGGATCAAGTTGGGACGACGCCATTACTGCTGCTGTCATCGTGCGTGTTCGGCCAATTATGATGACGATGTTGGCCGCTGTTTGCGCCTTGTTACCCTTGTCGTTGGGGATTGGCGCGGGTTCACAAATGCAGCAACCCCTGGCCATCGCCGTGATCGGCGGTTTTACCACTTCGAGCTTTCTCTTGTTATTCGGATTGCCCATGCTTTACAGGCTTATGAAGGGGAAGGAATGAATATCCCCTTTTTAAGTCGCTTTTTTTCTTTGGCCGCTGGGCATTTGATCCAATGCAACCGAGGCTGTTAGAATCACACCTAGAATGACTTTTTGCATAGTGGAAGGAATACCCACTTGTTCCATCCCGTTCAAAATACTTGCCATTAATAGAGCGCCCAATAGGGACATCCACACGTTACCCGTACCACCGCGGAGACTTGTTCCTCCAATGACACAGGCCGCGATGGCATACATTTCCTGGTAATCCCCGATATCGGCCGCTGCCGCCATTAATTGAGAGGTAGCCACGAGTCCTGCGAGCCAGGTCATGATCGCTAAGAGCACGAATACACCTACCGTATGCAAGGGGATGGAAATACCAGAATATTGAGCCGCTTCTCGATTCGATCCCATGGCAAAAACATGTCTTCCAAACCGAGTCCGAACAGCCAGGACATGGTAAAGCGTCGCAGCAACGACCATATTTAAAACACAGAGTGGTACACCCCGGTCTTGATTGCAAACCAGGGTGAAGGCAAGGGCCATTAGGCAAATTCCTGCCCAGCCACCCCAAGTACGCCAAACGGGACTGGGTTTGGTTCCATGCTTCAGCCTATTTCTTATGCCTTTCCAAGTTAGGTATCCCAAGGCCGCGACTAATACGCCACAAAACAGATAGGCTTGCCAGGGAGTTAAATAACCCTGTCCTATTAATAACAAGCCCGTGTTTTGAATTGGGATAACGGGATTGGCTAAATATTGCTTGAGTCCCATGTACGCCATCAAGCCACTCAAGGTCACAATGAATGCTGGGACTTTTAAATACGCAACTAAGGAACCATGAAGCAAACCCATTAGGACAGCCAAGCAAAGCCCAGCCACCAACGCAAGCGCTAAAGACCAATGGAATTTGTAGATCAACAATGCGTTCATCGCTCCCAGTAATCCCAATCCTGATCCTACCGACAAATCAATATGACCCGCGGCCATGACAAAGGTCATCCCCGTAGACAAAATTCCAACCACGGTGAGATACTTGAATAGGTTCACCATATTACCAGAGGTGAGAACCGCCCCTCCCGATAAAAAATGGAATAGCAACCAAATGGCGGGGATGGTCAGGACCAAGACTAAGGTGCGTTTCATTTGACAAGGTCTCCAGATCCATAGTTCATTTATTCACCCTGCCTGTGCATAATTCCAAAATCATTTTCGGGTCGATTTTTTCGGCTTCGAATTCGCCGACGGAGCGACCTTGGCGTAACACCAAAATGCGATGTGAAAGTTGTAGCACTTCTTCATTCTCGGAGGAGATTAGCACAATTGCAATTCCGGTGGCAGCGAGGTCCAGGATGATTCGATAAATTTCGGCTTTGGCGCCCACATCCACACCGCGAGTGGGTTCATCCAAAAACAGAATGCTGGGCTTGGTCAACAACCACTTGGCTAGCACGACTTTTTGTTGGTTACCGCCCGATAACATAGAGGCGATGAAGTCCCCACTCTCTGACGGAGTTTTAATTCCAAGTTCGCGAATCGAGCGACCGACTTGTTGAATTTCCTTGTCCTGGTTGATGAATTGGCTTAGGTCACAAAACCGTTCCAGACAAGCGCTGGTCAGGTTGTGTCGAATACTTTTTTCCAACATCAATCCATGTCGCCGACGATCCTCCGGAACCAGGGCCAATCCTTGTGCAATGGCATCGCTGGGTTTTCCCGGGTGGAACGCTTTCCCATTAATCTGTACTTCACCTTGCCGGGATTCTATACCGGTACCAAATAGAGATTCTACCAACTCCGTGCGGCCTGATCCCATTAAGCCTGCGATGCCGAGAATCTCGCCTCTTCGGAGGTCGAAAGAAATATCCTTGAGGACATCGACTTCTGGATTGAGTGCGAAAGGCACGGTCCAGTTGCGAACGCTTAGTAAGACCGGTTCATTAGCAAAGGATTTTAAATTGCGCGCGGGGAAGACTTCCTCCAATTTTCGCCCGACCATTAAGGCAATGATGGCATTGGGATAAAATTCGGTGGGCGAGTCCTGGGTGGCATTCTTTTCCCGGCTTGGACGCTCAAGGGTTTTTATACTGCGTCCGTTTCGGAGTATCGTAATTCGATCGGCGATGGCAAAAACTTCTTCCAGTTTATGTGAGACATAGACGATGGACAATCCTTGGCTTTTTAATTTTAAAAGCAAGGCTAATAGGATTTGGGATTCGCGACTGGAAAGAGCCGAGGTCGGTTCATCCAGAATGAGAATGCTGCCGGTGCCTTCGGTTTTAAGGGCTCGGGCGATTTCGACCATTTGCATTTTCCCCACGGGAAGTGTGCGGACAACCTGGTCGGGGAGAATGTCGTTTTGACCCAGTGAGGCCAGTACCTGGGAGGATTCGGCGACCATGCGGTCCCGATCCAAAAATCCAAAACGCGTGGGTTCGCGACCTAAGAAAATATTTTCCGCCACAGTGCAATCGCTTGCCAAGGCCAGCTCCTGATGGATGATGGCAATACCCGCCTTGATGGCGGACCGGGGATTTTTGAAGCTGCATTCTTCCCGGCCTTTTTGGAGAAGCCCCGTATAGGCTCCCCACGGAATGATGCCTCCCAAAATTTTTATCAGGGTGGATTTGCCTGCGCCATTTTCACCACAAAGCGCGTGAATTTCTCCGGCACGAAATTCAATATCCACATGCTCAAGGGCTCGAATGCCAGCATAGGCCATGGAGAGGCCTTGGGTAGAAAGGATGGAAGGCGATGAAATCGGGGTCATGCCCCCGCCTAATGACCGGTCGCGACGGAACCGGTGATTTCCTCACGAGTATGAAATCCATCAGCGACTACCGTTTCCATCAGGTTTTCTTTGAAAACGGGAACGGGTTCGAGAAAGACGGTTGGCACTTGGAAAGCACCATTTGTGAGATGAACGGAAGTGGAATCAAATGCGCCTGACTTGGCGGCCTTCACCGCAGCGACAGCGGCGTATTCAGCGAGTTTACGAATTGGTTTATAAATCGTTACCGTTTGCACACCCTTCCAAACGTATTGACAAGCGATGAGGTCGGCATCTTGGCCCGAGACGGGAACTTTACCCGCTAATTTTTTGTCTTCTAAAGCAGAAATGGCTCCAGAGGCGGTTCCATCATTGCTTGCGAGAATAGCATCGACATGGAATTTCTGCAGGGCATCGGCGGTGATGCGACGCGCTTCCGAGCGCAACCATTTGTCGCAAGCCTGATCCGCCACAATTTT
>JAYVCH010000070.1:0-5256 GCA_043750055.1 Fibrobacteria bacterium | reverse complement strand
GCTTGAATCAGGAACTTATCGATTTCTGGATGCAGGGTGATTGCCAAGTCGAGTAATGGATTTGTTCCACGCACATAGGCGCCTAAATTGACCATATCTTCAGCATCCGAATAAACCGCCATTGTATTCAACAATTTTCCCACGCTCGTCCGATGTTCTTTTTCGGTGACATCAGTCATGCAACGGCTGACACTTTTGAGGACATCAATGGCTGGATAGTGATTACGATGCGCTAAGGAACGGGACAAGACAATGTGCCCGTCCAAAACTGAACGAACGGCGTCGGCAATGGGCTCGTCCATATCATCGCCTTCGACAAGCACGGTGTACAAAGCAGTAATAGAACCCCGTTTTCCCATACCCGCGCGCTCAAAAAGTCTGGGTAGAAACGCGAATACAGAAGGCGTGTATCCCCTAGTTGAAGGCGGCTCGCCAATGGCAAGTCCAATTTCACGTTGAGCCATGGCCAAGCGTGTAGATGAATCCATCATCAACATAACGTCGCCACCTTGGTCCCGGAAATATTCAGCTATGGTCGTTGCCACTTGGGCGGCTTTGATTCGCACTAGGGCGGGTTGATCGGAGGTGGCCACGACAACCACCGATCGGGATAATCCTTGCTCCCCCAAATCCTTTTCTAGAAATTCTTTAACCTCACGACCCCGTTCTCCAATCAAGGCTATCACATTAACTGCCGATTGGCAGTTACGGGCAATCATTCCGAGTAAGACTGATTTACCCACGCCTGAGCCTGCAAACAATCCGATACGTTGGCCCTTGCCAATCGTTTTAAATCCGTCAATTGCCCGAATCCCCGTGACCATCGGTTCAGATATTCGTCTTCGATCTAAGGGGCTGGGCGGATCATTATTGATTCTTCCTGTTTCACCCAACAGAATCGGACCCTTGCCATCAATGGGTTCGCCGAGTCCATTAATCACACGACCCAATAGTTGTGGACCCACCCCGACACTGAATACTCGTCCCGTCGCCATTACTTCCATGCCTGATTTCAAACCATCGAGTTGACCAAGGGCCATCAGCAAAGTCGTCTTCCTTCGAAATCCTACAACTTCGGCTTGACCAACTACCCTTTGCCCATCGAAGACTTGGCAGATTTCTCCCATGCTCGCAGAAAGCACGGAGCTTTCAAGAACGAGGCCGATAACCTGAATTATTTTTGCGCGAATAGGAGTGAGACACATATCCTTGACCACCCGCGCATATGGGGCGAAGGAGGAATCCTGGGTCAAGGCGCAGACTCTCCAGCATCGGAATCATCGATCATTTCCAAGGGACTTTGAACCCCCTCCGCGGCGTCAGCCTCAGCTTTGACCTCGGGGCGTGAAGTTTCGCCCATAATCCCCTGTCTCAGCGATTGGAGTTTTGCTAGAAAAATATTTTTTAATTCTTCGTCAATTCTATCCGCCATCTCTTCCGCATGCGCTGATACCGAAGTCGAATCACTTTCTACAAAACATCCGCCTTTGTTGATGCGATCATCCGCAACAATCCGGATTTCTTTAAGCCCTGCATTGACGGGTAACCAGTAGGGTTGGTTGCCTTCCACAGTACGGAAATCATCGGGGTGAACCTTTATCGTAACGCCAGCAGATTCGCCGATGGCGGTGATTGCCCTTTTAAGTATGGGTAGTACGGCCTCGGTATGATTGGTAGCAATCCCTTCGAATACCCTGTGAATACATCCCGAAACCAATTCCAAAATTTGGCCCTCATATTCCAGAAACAATGCGCTTTTCTCTTTTGAAAAAATCTCCAATGCACCTCGGGTATTGTTTTGCAAGGTTTGCAGCTCTTGGGCAAATTTTTCTCCCGCGACTTTCTCACCCTCAATCTGACCCTCCTTGAACGCGCGTGCATGAGTCGCTTTAATCGTTCGCTCCCCTTCAACCTTCGCTTTTTCTAACTCTCTTTTTTGATTCGCCTCTGCTTTTTGAGAAGCCTTCGTCATCTCCGCTATTTTCACTTCCAGGGGTTCTGCTTTGGGTTGCGCTCGTCCGGGAATCCTGAATGATTCCAAGGCGAACTCCTTCATTGATCCATCCGGAACCGCGCCCCAATCACCCGACTTTACCACCCGAGCCGGCCCATCTACCGGACCCTCTCCAACATCAATTTTTTTCAGCTTTTCACTTGCGAAAAACGACTCGGCGTTTTTTGATTTACGGTTTGGCTCGCCAATGACTTCGGGTTTCCATTCCATTTTTCACACCCTACTTCAAACCACAACTTCATCGTCGCCACCGCGACCGGATATTACAATTTCGCCATCGTCTTCAAGTCGCCGTACAATATCGACGATTTTCTGCTGAGCGCTTTCCACGTCCTTGAGGCGCACGGGTCCCATGAACCCCATGTCATCCTTCATCATTTCCGATGCACGACTGGACATGTTCTTGAAGAATTTTTCCCCCACGGTTTCGCTCGCGCCCTTAAGTGCCAGCGCCAATTCCTTGGTATCCACTTCTTTCAACATACGTTGAATACCGCGATCGTCTAGCAACATGATATCCTCGAATACGAACATTAGGTTTTTGATTTCCGTAGCCAATTCTGGATTCTCACGTTCCAAATTTCCTAGAATATTTTTCTCCGCGCCACGATCTACCTGGTTGAGCATTTCGGCCACAAACTTCACTCCACCTACTTCAGAAACATTTCCACCAAAAAGACTTTTCATTTGCTGGGAGAGTACCTCTTCGACCTGCCCCAACACATCTGGAGAGACGCTTTGCATAGTCGCTAACCTTGTCGCGACATCCACTTGCAATTCCTGAGGAAGAGCGGAAAGAATGGGCGCAGCCAATGCCGCATCCATATGAGCCAACAGAAGCGAAATGGTCTGGGGATGTTCTTTTTGAATAAAGTTCACAAGTTGAGTTGGATCTACATCTTGAAGTAAGCTAAACCCAGTCGTTCGAATCGTGCTTTGTACCTTTTCTAAAATTTCCTTTGCGCGCCTGGCTCCCACAGCTGATTCCAAAGCTTGACGCGCATAATCAACGCCACCCTGAAGAATATATTTCTGGGCAACGGCCATCTGATGAAATTCTTCCAAGACTTTCTCACGCACATCCGGAGTGATTCCGTCCAGACGCGCAATCTCGGCGGTCAAAATTTCGACATCCGCTTCATCCAAGCTTTTAAAAATTTGCGCGCAAGCCTCAGCTCCAAGCGTCACCAACATAATTGCGGCTTTTGTGGGGCCCCCTATTCCCGTGATGTTGAGTGCCGTCGATGACTTCTCGTTATCGACATCCGCCTGCGATTCTTTGGGCATTTAGCTTAATCCTTACCTTGGGAGGATTTCTTCTTGCTCCCCCCTCCATTGTCCTTAATTTTCTCCTCATGAAGCCAGGTTTTGATAAGGTTGGCGATATTGATTGGCTCGGTTCGGGTCATAAACTCGACACGTTCGAGAATATCTTTTTGTTTTTGAACATTTTGAGGTATTTTTTCCTCCTCAGGATCAAGGTTAAGGCCTGAGTATTTGGGTACGGGAGGGTTCATAGCCGAAATCAAGTTTTGAACCAAGCCGCGGAAGAACCATAGCCCAAAGAGAGCGATTAAGAACAATACACCATATTTTTTGGCAAATTCTATCCACTCCTTTTTCTCAAGCTTCTTCATTTCATCTTGTTCATCCATCATGAATTGATTGTCGAATTGAACATTGGTCACATACACTTCGTCCTTACTCCCTGGCATAAAGCCCACGGCATTTTTGACTAAGGCTGTGAATTTGTCCAGGTCTTCTTGTGCGCGCGGAACATAGGTTCGTACCCCCTCCTTTTCGCCCGGCTTATAGTTTCCATCAACAGCTACGGAAACGGTGATACGTTTGCGTGCGCCGGGTGTGCTGATAATTTGTGCCATAGTTTTGTCGAATTCATAGTTAGTGATCGACCCTTCCTTCTGTTCACTTTGGGCTTGTGGGCTTCCCTTAATGGCATTTTCGTCGCGCTGTTGCGATCGGATCACCTTAGTATTGGGGTCGTAGGACTCGACGGTCTTATTGACTTGATCGAAATCCAATTCGGCAGATACTTTAACGCGCGCTTTATTCGGGCCTAATAATCCATCGAAAATATCAATGATTTTTTGTTCGAGATCATGCTCTACCGAATTCTGCATGGTCATGTTATGATCGGTTTGTTCTGATAAGGCATTATCGGCGAATCCCTTAGTCAGCATATTTCCGTGAATATCTAATACCGTGACTTGACGAGCTTTTAAGCCTTCCACGGAACTGGCAAGCAGATAGGTGATTCCGCGAACTTGTTTTTCGTTGATGACTTCACCCGGACGCATTTTTAAGATGACCGATGCCGTAGCTTCTTCCTTTTTCTCAGTAAAAAGAGATGGTTTGGGAATGGTCACATGGACGCGCGCTTTATCGACTTCATGTAAGCTTTCGATAGTGCGGGACAATTCCCCTTCCAGCGCTCGACGATAATTCAGGTTCTGCACGAAGTCGGTCATTCCCAAATTCAATTTGTCGAAAATTTCGTAGCCCTGTCCTCCAGTTTGGGGCAATCCCAGACGCGCCATTTGCATGCGCGTCTCGTAGAGTTGTTCCTTTGGTACAGTGACCTGCCTACCATTATTTTCCAGTTTATAGGGAACCTTCATGGCTTTGATGGCTTCGGTCACTTTGGCAGCATCTTCTGGTTCCAAGTTCACGAATAATGTGGAATATCCGGAATCGCCCTCGCCCCCATTGGTTCCCGAAGCAGACCAAGCAAGCACTGCAACCACACCCGCAAGTGTTACTGCGAATGTGGAGATGAGTACGAGCTTCTGCGTCGCATTGAGCTTTTCCCAGATGGCACGCAGTTGAATCATGATCTGCTTCATGTATTCGGACATGTTCTAAACCTCGTTGACTTGGAAAAATAAGTGAGATGAATAGAGCGAAAAAAAATTAAAGTCTTCAGAACTTTTTGCCGATGATCGAGATAGGAGCGGATCCGTTCCGGCTCTAAAATCAAACCGAAAAAAATCGGTTGGGAAAAAAAATGAGGCCTTGACCATGGCTTAGCCTCTCATCCTCATGACTTCTTGATATGCATCCATAGTTTTATTTCTGATTTCAAGTAATAGATTAAACGCAGTCTTGGCCTCACCTACGGCCAACATGACCTGATGCACATCCTTGATTTCACCGGAAACCATTTTCTGAATGGACTGATCGGCCTTAATTTGCATTTCGTTCACGTCTTTGAGAAATCCATT
>JAYVCH010000069.1:0-5282 GCA_043750055.1 Fibrobacteria bacterium | reverse complement strand
ATGCCCTTTTATGAAAGCGAAGCAGAGGGATGGAAAAAATATTACATGGAAACCCACTTTGCGAATGAGGTGACCCACTTGGTGGAGAACTTCATGGATGTGCCGCATACACGATTCGTCCACTTTGGTTGGTTCCGCAAGCATGCGGGTAAGGAAGTGAAAGTCGAAATAGAGCGAACCTTATCCAGCGTGCTCGTCACCTATCACCTTGAAGACGATGAAATCGGATTTACCAGCCGCATCCTTAATCCCAAGCGTGAAGCGCTGACGCATACTGATAAATTCTATATGCCCAATACCACCCGGGTGGATTATGGCTTCGGTTCCAAACGCGGGTTTGTCATCACTAGCACGTGCACGCCGCTTGGTCCCTTTGAGACCTTGGTCTTCACCCTTATCAGTTATCGGCTCGGTTGGCTCAATTTTCTGGCTCCAATATGGCTTCCATTCTATACACGCAAAGTCATCCAACAAGACGTGGATATTATGCGTATCCAGGGCGACAATCTCAAGCGCTTTGGTGGAGAGATGGAATTCAATTCCACCGAGGCCGATCTTTTGCATGAATATATCGAATCGTTACGCGAATTTGCGGCAACCCAAAAGCCTGGTGAAAAAGGCGGGACTCCGCCTGAACCCCGGATCGAAAGCTTATCTTTTTGGATCTGATAATTTTTAAATGAAAAGCAAGACTGCAGTCCAATTGCTCTGGGCCATGGGATATATGCTCTTACTTTCGATATTGTATGGATGGGCCATCCATTTTCCATGGCATGCGCCGCTTGTGCTGCATGCTTCTAGTTTGGATTTCACTTGGCCCTATGAACCGAGTTGGGTTTTTATTTATGCCACTTATTTCTTGCTTTATCCTGTCCTTTGGATTTGGCGATCTAAAAGCACGGGATTCAAAATTGTATTTACCTCCGCCATATTCGACAACCTCCTAAATATTGGTTTGAACATTGCCTTTCCAACATCCATTGCGAATTCCATTTTCTTACCTCGCCACTTCTTCCTTTCTTTCCTGCAACAATTCGACACAACACTAGCGGCCTTGCCCAGCGGCCATGTGAGCCTGCCCACTGCCATTGCCACTGCCTCCTTTCTTGTCATGCGAAAGAGTGAAAACCGCGAGCGCGGTACCTGGCGCGTCACGGCCTTGTCCTTCACCGCCTGGACCCTAATGCTCGGCCTCTCTGCCTTGTTTACCAAGCAGCATTATTTTATCGATCTCGGTTCCGGCCTGGTACTCGGAGTTTTTTCCGCTTGGGCCGTGCCAAAGCTGATTCTCCTTCGTTGGAAAATTCATGTTCTCAGCCTTTTGGGATTGATGTTCGAAAGCATCCTGATTGTCTTTGCCATTGGAATTGCAATCCGATTTTCTCATTGGCCAATTATGGTTCTCGCCGCGTTCTTTATCGCCACACGTCAACATGCAATGCTTGTCCTTTACCACGATGCAGTCCATGGACTGATAGCCAAGCCTCGGCGACTCAATGACTTGATTATCAATACTTTCCTGGGTGTCCCGCTATTTCTTCCAGTCCATATGTATCGCGCATTGCATATGAGCCATCATCGTGATCTCGGCACATCACACGATCCAGAACGGGTTTTGCTGTACCGAGATCAACTTTGGAATTTTCGTGCATTGGAAACCAAAAGTCTTCTCAGGCAACTCTTTGGAGACTTTTGCGGCTACTATGGGATTCGCATGACGCTTCGCTATTTTAATAAGGGGCGGGGTCCTGGAAACTTACAGCTGCCCAAAACCGTTTGGAATTTTGAATTGGTTGCCCAATATTTATTGTTCAGCCTTTTACTGATTACCGCGTTCCGACTTTTTCCACACTCGACAATGTTGGCCTTACTCTTATGGTATGTACCCTTTGTGACGCTGACACAAGGCCTGCAAAAAATCCGTAGCTTTGCAGAGCATACGACGATGGAGGATCATCCTAGCGGCACCTGTAGTTGGAATCCCGGACTTTTGGGGCGATGGATCCTATGGCCCTATAATATCCATATGCACCGGGAACATCATTCACACAGCCATATCCCTTGGAATGAATTGCCCCGCGTCCCGCTCGTGGCCCCCCGCCGTGCGGGAAGGGAACTCATCTATCACCTTTGGAGACGCGTATGAGCACGGTCCACACAACTCAAACCGATCCTGCCTTGGCAACGGTGCCTCATCATGAACCCGCTTGGACTTCTTTGGGTAGATATGGGGCGCAAAATCTGATTGTGGCTCTAATGCAAGTATTGGGCTGGGCAACACTTCTGACCGTCATGGATCAATGGGCGTGGCCCTTGGCCATCCGTATCGGCGCAGGTGCACTGTTTTGCATCATGATGCAAGGCGTTTTCACCATGCTCCATGAATTCTGCCATCGTAATGCAAATGCAAATCCTCGACTCAACTACTTGATTGGCTGGGTAACCTGCACCCTATTTGGAACCGCGCCCACCTTTTTACAAGTGCAGCATTGGGGGCATCACAGGCGCAACCGGACAGCTTCGGAAAGAGGTGAATTCATTCATTCAGGTGAAGGTGCTATTGGAAAGGGGCTCCGATATTATTTCGCAATATTGGGGGGAATATGGTTAGCCTGTTTCATGTTCCCCTTGCTAGTACCACTTCTCCCGTATTCTGTTTCAAGGAAACTCACGCTTGATGCTCGGTTCAACTCCTTCTCAGAAGCTTTCAATGAATTTGGCAGAGGGCAATGGCGCAGAATGCAAGCGGAAGGTCTCGGCCTGTGGTGCTTCACGTTAGTGCTGCTCATCTTGGGGCCATGGCATTGGCAAACCCTGCTTTGGGCATACGGCACCTTCGCATTCACTTGGTCGAGTTTGCAATGGGTCTATCATCTCCATACTCCTATCCATGTGGTCGAGGGCGCCTACAACCTCCGCCTTCCCACGTCGATGCGTCGGCTTTTCCTCAACTTCAATTACAATTTGACACATCATCGCCATCCTGCCATGCCTTGGCAAGAACTGTATGGCAACAGCGATCCGCTCGAAACCCAACCGTTATGGTACCGATATCTCCTGGTTTTCAGGCTTCCCGTACCTTTTCCCGAGAACTTCACATCCCTCGAAAAAAGGTATTTCTAGTGGCCGTGCGTCTCCAGAATTTGTTGAAAAAGTATCCCACGGTACGGCTCGCGACCGAAGCCGATAATGCGAAGATCCGAGAATTTTTCGAGCAGGCTCCGATGCGCACGCCCAAATTCGATATCCGTTACCGGCGCGCCCCAGAATTCTTCAAACTGCTAAGAATGCAAGGCCATTCCCACTTTGTATTCCTGGGAGAAGGACCCGATGGTCACGTGCAAGGAACGGGAACATTGGCGTTACGGGATGCTTGGCTGGATAACCAGCCCATCCTCGTCGGCATCTGGAGTGACTTACGAGTTTCTCCGAACCGGAAAAACAGTATCCTTTGGCGCAATTTGTTCCGCGATTTGATTTCCCAATGCAGTGATATCGAGGAGTTTGGGGGGTGTCAGCATTTTTACACCCTATTGTTGGACGATAATCGCGAGGCCATTCGCGCCCTAACCTCTTCCAAACGGCAAATCAATCAGCCTCAGTATATTCCTTTAGCGTCATTCCAAATGCGCAATCTCATGCTGCGGCTTCCTTTTCCACGGGCGTGGCGAACTAAGGAATCTTGGTCCATTCGTCGAGCGCTAGATGGTGACTTGCCCAGTTTGGATATTTTCTTTACCGAGGAAAATCAAAAAATCCCCTTTGGATTTCGGGAATCGATCTCAGATAGACTCATGCGATGGGAGGGTCTTTCGGTCGGGGCATTCGTCTGTGCGTTCGATGAGCAAGGTCTTGTGGCCTGCTTCGCGCCCTGGTCGCCGGTCGGGGCCAAGCAAACCTGGGTCTCTAAAATACCGTTGCGATTTCGTCTGATGAAACGAGCCCTAGCCTTCATTCCCAAAATCCCCTTACGGATTCCATCACCGGGTGAGGCCTTGCATGCACCATGTCTGACCCATTTGACTTTCGCCTCGCGTCTTAAACCTTCAGAAAGAGTTGCAGTTTTCAAGTCCATGCTCCATTCCGTTTTCGATCAGTGGGATCAAAAGGACTGGCACTTCGTTTCCCTTTGCGATTTCGACTCCTGGGGATTGGGGAAAGGATTGGGAGGATTCTTACAGCAAACGGTTCCCATTACTGTTTATGCCGTATTGCCACCGGGCGAAGAGCGGCCAAATTTCTGCTCGCCCTCCCAAGGCGCGGTCGGTTTTGAAATGGCGCTGGTATGAAGCCAATGATAGACGGGAAAGGGAAGGATGGAAGTGGGGTGAGTGCAGAATCCGCTTCTCAATGGTGCCCGGAGGGATTCGGTCATTATAGGGAATGGTATCCGGCAACACCCCCGCTCTCGCTTTCCGGTATCACGGATGTGACGGAAGATTTCTGCCAGCAGTGGAACCAGGGTATCGGCAAAGTTACCGAGGATCTACGGCGATCGGCGGCCTCGACGACCCTTTTGTTCGTGCGTGGTTTTATGGGGAATTTCATGCCCGGTAATTTCGAGGCACCTCGAAAAGCCTTCGCGAACTTGGGATTTGATTCGCGAATCGTCCCAAACAGTTCCCGCGACTCGGTTCACAATAACGTGCAGCGCCTTAAGCACCATTTGCTCCAGTTTCCTCCCCGAACTAACCTGGTTTTTTGCGCCCATAGTCGAGGCGGCATCGAATGCCTGCAATTGCTTTCAGAGAGCCCAATATGGGACAGCCGTTGTCGAGGCCTGTTACTTTCGCAAACAGCGCGCGGTCCATCCTTGGTGCTCGACAGTGTGCTATTGGGCATGCATCGACATGAAAGCTTATCGCATTATCGGCGTTCCGCCGAGTTCATGCAAAAAATAGGGCTAAAGATTTTGGGCGCGGATCGCGGCGGATTGGAACTTACCTCGGGCGGCATTACAGAATTGATTGGGAAAATCGGATTCGAAAAACGCTCCTACCCTATAGTTCAAACGGCATCGTGGTCTACAAAACCCACAGCTTGGCTAGACTCTTTCCATGGACGTATGAGCGAGATCGCACCCGGCATCGCCCATGACGGCCAATTCCTCTTAAAAGATTTGCTTTGGCCGGGATGGCCGCACCTCTTGCTTCCCCACCTCGATCATGCCCAACCGGTTATGGGCGGGAACGGCTTCGACAGCGTACGCTATTGGCTCACCTATGTGAACGGGATTTTAAAATGAAACATTTGGCGATGGATTTGGAAGAGGCTCTGGACGC
>JAYVCH010000068.1:0-6940 GCA_043750055.1 Fibrobacteria bacterium | reverse complement strand
GAAATTTTAAATAAGGCAGACTCGTATTTCCTTCAGGGACAATTGGTTTTGGCGGATAAAACCTACAGGGAATTGTTGCAACGTAATCCTTATAACACTTTTGGCTTACTCGAAATCGCCAAGTTAATGGATAGGCTGGGTAATTCCAACGCCTCCACGGTATTGAAGGGCTTGGCGGCTACCTATTCAGGTAATTAGGGTAGGAGTATAATCCTATTTCCGGAATTTTTATTTTCTGATCTTCCCTTCCAGAAAATTCGCATAGGTCAATCGGATTCCTTCCTCAAGTCCCACTCTTGGCGTCCAACCCATCGCCGACATTTTTGATCCATCCAGGATTTTACGAGGTGCGCCATCGGGTCGGGATTTATCGAAAATCATTTCACCTTCGTAACCTACAGTTTTTTGAATAATCAATGCCAATTCGCGCACACTAACCTCTTGCCCGCCTCCCACATTAATGAAATCAGTTTCGTCGTACTTTTGCATTAGTACAAGGCTGGCATCGGCCATATCATCAACATACAGAAATTCACGCAGTGGCGATCCGGTCCCCCAGATTTCGAAAGCAGTTTGATTATTGATCTTAGCCTCATGTATTTTGCGGATCATGGCAGGAAGAACATGAGAATGTATGGGGTTATAATTGTCATTGGGACCAAATAAATTGGTGGGCATGCAAGTGATGAAATGCGTTCCATGTTGCCGATTATAGGCTTGGCATTGTCTTATGCCGGCAATCTTGGCGATGGCATAGGGCTCGCTTGTAGGTTCCAAGAGGCCTGTCATAAGGGCAGATTCTTGCATGGGTTGTACTGCAAATTTTGGATAAATACAAGGGCTTCCTAAGAACAGCAACTTCTTTGCGTTGTTCCGATAAGCAGAGTGTATGACATTATCCTGGATACTCAAATTGATATGAATGAAATCTGCCGGATAAGCGTCGTTCGCTCGAATGCCTCCTACTTTGGCTGCGGCTAGAAAAATGAATTCTGGTTTTTCGGATGTGAAGAATCTGGCAACTGCGGCTGAATCGGTCAGATCCAGTTCTTGGGAAGTGGGGGTGAGAATCGATTCAAATCCGTTTCTGTAAAGACAACGTACAATGGCACTGCCGACCATCCCGCCACTTCCGGCAACAAAAATCCGGTCTGATTTATCCATGCGACCATTATATCAACCCATGTCCACCGGGGTCAATTAAGTCGAAATGAATCAACCCCCTTCAAAGTTTAGGCAAGGAACGTTCTTGCCTAAACAGGACGCAAAAAGGTCAGGTTAAAAGTAAAATCGTGCTCCAATTCCCGCATTTAAATCAAACCCCGTGCCAGGAAAAATTTGGATTATGGGTGCGATTTCAAAAAACAAATCTATTGGGGTTGCACGCGGCATCCAGGCAATTCCGCCAACGCCTCTGAATCCAATCTGCGCACCACCATGATTCCAAAAATTCAAGTTAATACCAGGCCCATAATAAATGGGAAATTTTTCCGAGGAATGGATTACGTTGAAATTATGGAAAAGGTAGTCGGCATGTAAGTGCAAGCCTCGGTAACCATATCGATCGTCCCTGTAGTTATAGTCATAGCCTCGATCATTACAATAGCCTTGGTTATTGTAATAGAATTTATTATTCCAACATTTGTCATCGTAACCATTATAGCCCAAGCCCCAGCCTAATCCGAAGTCAAGTGCCGTTGTTTCGCTCGTCCAAAGTTTGGCATCCAAAGCGGTTGGTTCACCCAATACAAAACCGAGACCGAAATTGTGGCCTCCAGCCATGGCGAGTGGAGTTACTATAACGAGCAAAGTGAACATTTTATTGAGTCGTTGGAACATTATGAATCTCCCTTACGGAGTTGAGTGATAAGAAAAAGTTCTAATTAAACATACGTATTTTATATCGCAAATCAAGAAAAGATTTCATGGTTTTATCCGACTCTTGATCCGTTCCACTGCTTCCAAAACATTTTCGCGGAAACCAAATGCGCTTAGGCGGAAATAGCCCTCACCACAGTTTCCAAAACCTGATCCCGGTGTTCCGACCACTTGCGCTTCCTTTAAAAGTTTGTCAAAGAAAGTCCATGAAGTCATCCCTTCTGGAACCTTCATCCAAATATAGGGCGCATTGACTCCTCCGTAAACGGTGAAGCCGGCGGCCTTCAAACCCTCGCGGATGATGCGGGCATTCTCCATGTAATAGGCGATATTTTCTTTAATGGCTTTGGAGCCCTCAGGGGTAAAGACCGCTTCGGCTGCGCGTTGGATTGGAAAACTAACACCATTAAATTTGGTGGTCTGTCTCCGATTCCACAGGGAGTGGAGGGTAACCCATTCGCCTTTTTGGTTACGGGCTTTCACCTCTTTTGGAACCACAGTATAAGCGCAACGAGTTCCGGTGAAGCCGGCGGTCTTGGAAAGGCTGCGAAATTCAATGGCAACTTCGCGCGCACCAGGAATTTCAAAAATGGACCGGACCAATCCCGATTCTTGAATAAAGGCTTCATAAGCCGCATCAAACAGTATTACCGCTTCCGTGGCCTTTGCATATTCGACCCATTTTTCTAATGATGCACGCGACATGACCGCTCCGGTAGGATTGTTGGGAGAGCAGAGATAAATTAAATCAACCGTCCCTTTCGGGGATGCGCTTGCCGAAGGGATTTCCGGATTGAATCCATTTTCCGCCGTGGTCGGCAAATACACAAGTTTTCCATAACGTCCGCCTTCTGCTTCTCCAGTGCGACCTGCCATCACATTGGTGTCGACGTAAACGGGGTAAACAGGATCCGTGACTGCAATAATATTATCTGTATCAAAAATTTCCTGAATATTAGCGGTATCGCATTTCGATCCATCGGAGACGAAAATTTCATCTGGAAGGACTTCTGCGCCTTGGGATTTGAAATGGGCAGAGATGGCGTTCAGTAAAAAATCATAACCTTGCTCAGGACCATAGCCTCGGAAACTTTCGGCTTTTCCCATTTCATCGACACCTTTTCGCATCGCAGCTAGAATTGGGGTAGGGAGGGGCAAAACCACATCACCAATTCCAAGGCGAATAATTTTGGCATTTGGGTTTTCGGAGGCAAAAGCCCTAACTCGCTTGCCGATTTCCGGGAATAGATATCCTGCTTGTAATTTTTGATAATTCGAATTGATTTTTGCCATGACTTTTTATGTCCCCGGTGGGTAAGATTTAAGGTGTAAAGGCGTCAAATTTAGTAAAAAAATGCGATTGGTCGGTTTGGAAGATTTCGTTCTGTCAAAAAAAGCTGCGGATAAATTTTTAGAAAATTGATGTTTTCTGAAACTGTAAATCGTACCATATGATCAGAAATTAGCGAAAGGGGAACCTGCCCATGGCTGATGAAAACCGCGACTTCCAATCGATTATCAATGAAAACCGTGCGAAGAAAAGCGCAACGTCCTGGCAGGGCTCCTGCCTTGAGTACCTGGAACTGGTGAAAGGCAATCCTAGCATTGCTATGTCGGCTCCTAGTCGACTCTATAACATGATTATTTCCCAGGGCACCAAGCCTACAGATGAAAAAGTTTTATTGCCGGGTTATGAAGACTTGGTGCAATACAATTTTTTTGATGAAAATATTTTTGGCGTGGATGAATCCATTCATGACATCGTCAAATTTTTCCACGCCGGCGCCCGTCGTACTGAAACGGGAAAACGTATTTTAATGCTGGTGGGGCCTGTCTCTTCCGGCAAATCGTCTATAGCCAGTTTGCTGAAAAAGAAATTGGAAGCGTTTTCCGAATCGGCACCAATCTATGCCATTGATGGTTGTCCTATGTCCGAAGATCCGTTGCACTTGGTTCCTCGTCATGATCGGCCCAAATGGGAAGAAATTTTAGGTGGGGTAAAAATCGAAGGGGACCTTTGTCCCATCTGTCGCCATCGCTTGTTGAACAATAAAGACTTCCGAGACGATAAGGGCGGGATACTTTGGGAAAAGGTGAAAGTGAAACAGGTCACGTTATCTGAACGGGCACGAAGAGGCATTGGCACTTTCCAGCCTAGCGATCCCAAGAATCAGGATATTTCTGAATTGATTGGCCACGTTGATTTTTCCAAGATCACTGAATATGGTGAGACGGACCCCCGTGCATACAGTCTGGATGGCGAGCTGGAGATCAGTAATCGCGGGCTCATTGAGTACATTGAAATTTTGAAATGTGACATCAAGTTCCATTATGTTTTGATCACGGTAGCACAAGAACAATTGATCAAGGTACCGGGTTTTCCGCAAATATATACAGACTTGGTCATCCTTTCTCATACGAATCAAACGGAGTTTGAAAAATTCAAATCGAATAAGGAAAATGAGGCTTTACACGATAGGATGTATCCCATCTATGTGCCTTACAACCTGAAGTTTGATGATGAAGTCCGTATCTATAAAAAGATGATTGCGAGTTCACAATTTTCCAACATCGATATTGCCCCATTTTCTTTAGAAGTCGCTGCCATGTTTGCCGTCTTAACCCGCTTAACCGAGTCTTCGCTGTGCCCAGATTTGATCAAAAAAATGCGTTATTATAACGGTGAATCTGTGATGGAACAAGAAAAGGATCCCGTCGATCTCAAAGAAATGCGGCTGGAAGGCAAGAAGAAAGGCGAGGGCATGTTTGGAATTTCGCCTCGCTTTGTGGTCAACGCCATCAACGTTGCCCTATCGGAAAAGGAAAAAGAGGGCAGCATCATGCCCTTGGATGTGTTACGATCCTTACGGAACAATTTTGGCCATCATATCGGTTTTTCAGAAGAAGAAGCCGAACGCTACCTTCGCCTTTTAATGGCGGACAAAGGTAGTGTGAATTCCGAATACCGTGAAGTAGCGAAAAAAGAGGTGAATAGGGCTTTTCTCTTTGCCTACGAAGATCAAGCTCAGTCGCTCTTTGACAACTACATCAAGAATACAACATCGTTTTGCCTAAAAAAGAAAATCACCGATTCGGTTACCGGTGAACCACTTGAGGCGGATGAGAAATTGATGCGCAGCATAGAAGAGATGATTGGTGTTTCGGAAAATGCTAAACGGGAATTCAGGCAGGGAATATTTGTCTTTAAATCCGATGCACTGGATCAAGGCAAACCCTTTGATTTTAAATCGTATCAACCTTTGAGTGAAGCCATTGAAAAGAAATTAATGGCGGATTTGAAAAATGTCGTAAGCCTGACCATTGCCGACCCGAATAAAAAGGATCCCAAATCGCTCAAACGTCGCGGGGATGCTATCGATTCTCTCAAATCGAAAGGCTATTCGGAACGCAATGCTGAGCGCCTTTTGCAATATGTTGGCGAGGTATTGAGAAAAGAAGAGTAGGGATAAAGGCATGACGGTCCGCGAAGTAGATTGGGACATATCCAAACGGGGCCAGGAAGACGTGGCCCGTCATCAGAAAAAAATCAAGGATAGTATCCGCGAAAATATCGCTGACGTGATTTCCGAGGAAAGCATTATTTCCCGAAAAAAAGGTCAGACCGTAAAAATTCCCATTCGTGGAATCAAGTCTTATCAATTTATTTATGGAAAACGTAAAGGGGGCGAAGGCGGTGGAGGCTATGGCTTAGGGCATGGCAAGAAGGATAAAGGAGATCTGATTGGACGTCGTCGCGCTCCCGATGGGGAAGGGGAAGGTCCGGGTAAGGGTGGTAAGCCCGCGGATGCGGCGGGTGAGGATTATATGGAAACGGAAGTAGATATTGAAGAATTAATCCAGATGATGATGGAGGACCTGCAACTTCCCGATCTTCGAAAAAAAGAGATCGCCGAAACGGTTGTTCCCGCGGGTTGGAATTTTGAAGACATTGAAAAACATGGACTCAAGCCAAACCTGGACAAGAAACGCAGTATTCGTGAAGCGATCAAACGCACGGCCGATTCCGTTTCGAAGCTGGCCGAGAAAACCAGCAAGCCCTTGGTCATTTGTCAAAAGGCACTGAATAAGTTCAAAGGCGATTATCAAAAAGCCCTTGAATTATTGATAGGACCCAATCCCGAAGCCGCATTGGTGGACGAAGAGGACAAGTTAAAGCCCTTCATCGCCCATAATGATCTTCGTTATCGAGTGGTCAAGGAAAATGTGGAAAGCCAAAGCAATGCAGTGATTCTCGCCATGATGGACGTATCGGGAAGTATGTCCACCACGAAAAAATATTTGGCCCGGTCCTTTTTCTTCTGGATGGTCGAATTCCTAAAACATAAATATCGAAATGTGGAAATCCGTTTTATCGCCCATACGTCCGAAGCTAAACTGGTAACCGAGGATGAATTTTTTCATAAGGGTGAATCCGGAGGAACGATTTGCGCTTCCGCTTTTGATTTGGCCACCCATCTCATCGAGACGGAATATCCGCCTGCCAAATGGAACACCTACGCTTTCCATTTTTCTGATGGGGAAGATTGGGATCCAGCCAGAACAATGCAAAGCGTGAAACGTCTCATGGAAAAAAAACCCAATATGTTGGGATATGGTGAGATTCGCACGGAGGTGGCTTATGGGCAACAACTGATGCGCAATTTCGAAGAAACCTTTAGCCTGGAGCGTTATACCTCCTATCGTGACTCTGACTTTGAATACTATCTCGCTCAACGCAGTGACTTGCCCTTAGCCGGTGTCATTCTTAAAAACAAAAGTCATGTTTATCCCGCCTTGAAAGTCTTTTTCTCCAAGGAAAAAAAGATATGAGCGGCGTCAATGATATGAAGCGCCTCGTCAGGGCAGACAATCATATCCAGAAAATCGTATCCGAATTTGGTTTAGATTGTTTTCCCCAAGAATTCGACGTCATCCCGGCGCAAAAAATGCTGGAAATCATGTCCTACAACCTTCCCGTCAATTATTCCCATTGGTCCTTTGGCCGCGACTACGAAAAACAACGCACGCAGTATGAATATAGCGGCGGCATTCCTTATGAGGT
>JAYVCH010000067.1:0-3755 GCA_043750055.1 Fibrobacteria bacterium | reverse complement strand
CCCACATTCCTACACCCTAAACTCCATTTTTTACATTTAGCCCTTACTCCCAACCCGAGCCGGCCAAACATTTCCTATCTCTTTTAAATTCAATCTACTACAATTTTAAACTCCTCCTTCATCCTTCCTAACGTAACCTAAACATTACCCATAAAAACACCTGCACAAATGGATCCTAGTGCACATTTTGATCCCATTTTTCTTTGTTTGTATTTGCCTAAAATTATTCCTTAGTCATTAGTAAAAATACTTTTCATTTCATTCATACTAAGGAATTCCCATGATCGAACTCGCTGAAAACAACATTCAAACTAATCCCCTCGATCATCATGGCATCGTCGCTGCCGTTTGCAAAGATTTAAATATCGCCGAACGCATCAACGCGCTCCTCCCTGTCCATGATAAACGCATTGTCTCGCCCGGAACTTCGGTCGTAGCCATGATCCTCAACGGTCTCGGATTTACCAACAGGCGCCTTTATTTAACACCACAGTTTTATGAAAGTAAATCTGTCGCATTACTCCTTGGCGAAAATTTGAAGGCCAGTGATTTAAACGATCATACTTTGGGCCATGCTTTAGATGACATTGCCCAATTTGGTTCTTGTAAACTTTTCGGAACCATTGCCTTTGACATTGCACTTGAACACAATCTGCTTGGCAACCTCAGTCACTTAGACTCAACGAGTATCAGCGTTTCCGGCGAGTATGGTAAAAATAAAAATGCGGAACCGGCGACGATTCAAATTACTTACGGCCACTCGAAAGATCATCGGCCCGACCTCAAACAATTGATGCTCTCCCTTGTTGTAAATGGCCCGAGCCACATGCCCATTTGGATGGAACCGCACAGTGGAAATAGTTCCGACAAAACTACGTTTCATGAAACCATCGCTCGCGTCAATGCATTCAAGAAACAGCTTAGTGACAATACGGAGTTCAAGTGGGTGGCGGACTCAGCACTTTATTCCAAAAGTAAACTTTTATCGAGTAATGAGTACCTCTGGCTCACGCGCGTCCCCGAAACCATCGAAGAAGCGCGGGCGTTGGTTTTACAACCGGATAGTGAAATTGAGTGGAAGGACGGAGGCGACGGATATAAAACCCTATCAACGCGTTCTACCTATGGTGGGATAGAGCAACGATGGTTACTGGTTTATTCGGAACAAGCTTCCAAAAGAGAGAAAAAGACTTGCGAAAAGAATTGGAAGAAAGCGGAGGAAGTTGTCTCGACGGCAATTTGGCATTTAAAGAACGAGGTGTTTGGCTGTATACAAGATGCTGAAAATAAAGTAGTAGAATTGAAAAAAAAGTATTCTGATTTCAGGTTTGGTGTGAAGATATTGCCCGTTACAAAGTATAATGGAAAAGGGAAGCCCAAGGAAGGCGAGAAGCCCCGTGTGATTGGATATAAAATAGATGCCGTTGCTGCGATGAATGAAGACAAGATGGAAGAGGAGCTCAATCGGAAGGGGCGATTTATATTAGCGACCAATGAATTAAATGGGGAAAATTATTCGAATGAGAAAATGCTGAGTGAGTATAAGGAACAGCAGCATGTGGAGCGGGGGTTTCAATTTTTGAAGGAGCCTTGGTTTATGGTTGACTCCGTATTTTTAAAATCGGAGAAACGGATTGAGGCCCTTATGATGGTGATGACATTGTGTTTACTGGTGTATAATGTGGCGCAGTATCGGCTTCGGAAAAAGTTAGTGGATGAGAAGGAAACGCTGCCCAATCAATTGGGAAAACAGGTGCAGAATCCGACGATGAAATGGATCTTCCAAATCATGGAAGGCGTGGGAGTGGTGCGCTTTTTCGAAGAGGGGAGCGGGGAACCGGTAAGAGAATTAGTGACTAATATGTCGGAGGTTCGGAAAAAGATTATCCGACTGTTTGGACCAACGGCATGTCGTATTTATGGACTTGGGCTAAATCCAAAAAATGGAGTTTAGGGTGTAGGAATGTGGGTTATACGCCAACCTTGTTGAGCATCCTAAATATCGATAGAGGCGGGCAGCTTATGGGCTCTTCATTACTTGATGGCGGCAAGGGATTGGCTATCCTGAATCAAGATCCACCCAAATTGATCACCTCGGATACGCTAACCAGTAAACCTTTTGCTCAACCTTTACCCGATGACTTTTTTCGTTTCATCGACTATTCGAATTCCCTGTTAAAGTGAATCCTCCAATCAATATTGGTATTGGATTCCTAGCGTATTCTTGATTGATTTTCCGATTTGAGCCTCGCCAAAAATGGTAAATCTATTCCATTGGAACCAAAGATTGGGTTGTATAGTAACATCCGGTGAATCGACTCCAGCCAGCCATTCCTTCTTTTCATTTTCTCCATGGATGTCTCCTATGGCTGAACCAGAATCCTTGCCTTTCCAAGTCAAATCCGCCTTTAAGGAAACATACCATCGTTCTTGTTGGCGTAAATAGCCTTTCAAGATAATGGCTTGAGAATTTGGCCCTAGCTGATTGCCAAGTGGGTAATTGATATTCGCCGTTTGCGCCGTGCCCGGAACTTTGTGGGTATAAACCCAAGGTTCAATGCGTGAGTATTCCGCGATTAGCCCGCTCTGTTTGGTTCCCCAATCGTGGATGGCATGACCTCCGAACATCCATCCCCACTTATTTCCCCAATGGTCATTGAATATTGAACCGGGCGATTGGAGATCATCTATAAGGAATTCGGAATAAAGTGTTCCCCATCCCGTAAACTTATAGGAAATGTCTCCGGCGATATTTCCATTGTTCAATATTTCTTTTTCGGCAGCCTTGGCAATATAAAGTGGGACCAAGGGAACGAAAGCGAAAGGCGCTTCATGTTTGTAAATGACAAGCTGCTCGCTGATCCCGAAAATTAGTTTTGCCGTTGCTTGCCATTCGTACCGGTGAGCATAAATGGATCTCGAGGCTTCCGAGCTGTCCGTTTCCCAATTCGAGTCTATGGCTAATTGCCCATATAGGCTCTGCACAGTCAAAGGCCCTAAGTGAGTGGTGAAGGTCAATTGGTTAAACGGGATGGCGTCCTGTTGGAAAACCAGATTAGTAAAAAGTCCTGGACCCCAATGGGCGGCATCTCTCGCAACGGTTAGGCGTCCCCAACTCCAATCGTAATTCAGATTACTACGAAATCTAGAGAACGAGGAATAACTGAACGAGCCGGAAGCATCTTTATCTTGCCTATCCATAGGTTCACGATCATAACTGCTATGATATAAATTGACATATTTTTCGGTAAACATGCGCGCATCGAGATTGAAGGAAACCGGTCCGGAACTGCCCTGGGTTATTACACCGAAATTTCCAGCATCAACCTGTTCGCCAAGATAACGGTGCTCGTATCCGAAGACGGGAGATAGGCTCAGGGCGCGGTGGCGCAAGGTATCCTTGAACCCCATTCCTTTTGGCTCTGGGCAAACTGAACTGGAGTCTACCTCTGAAAAACATGGCCTTGGGAAAATGAAGGATCCGGGGCTTGGGCTTAGAATCATCCGATGGTACTCGGCTTCGAGTATAAAAGGATTTTGATTTCTGAGGGTAAAAGGCCGGTCCAAGGGCTGGTTGGCATTGGCACTCGCCGTGGTAGGGTATAGGCTACTAAGGCCTAATGCAAGTAGATGCCAACTTGCCATGCCCAACCTAGGGAAAAAGGATAGAGGCTTATTGTATCAAAATCCCATTTGAATTCCTAGAGCCATAATGCGGCCATTGACTCCAAATATTGGTATAATCCCTCCAAACC
>JAYVCH010000066.1:0-3108 GCA_043750055.1 Fibrobacteria bacterium | reverse complement strand
AGATTGAAGGCACCGGTAACCGGATCCACTTCAAAAGAGGTGCCGGGAATTCGACTTCCGTTCTGAACCTGGATCCCGGGTACGATGGGCCCCAAAACTTTTTGGCATTCTGGAAAATTCAACGCAAGCATCGCGCAGCCAAGGCTGTCGACAAGACACAGTAATGCGTTTTGTAAGGCTTCACCCTCCCCAATTTTATAATCGTGTACATAATCGGCGATGGCCAGCAATTCCGGATCGGGCGGCCTTTTCTCGTTGCTGATGTAAGACATCGTTAAAACCTTTCAGCCTGAATCAGCGAGATTCGATGGGAGAATAAGAACGCGTTTCGGGACCGATGTAGTGGCTATTGGGTCGAATCAGTTTATTGTTTTCGCGTTGTTCCATAATATGAGCAGCC
This sequence comes from Fibrobacteria bacterium, assembly GCA_043750055.1. GTDB lineage: Bacteria > Fibrobacterota > Fibrobacteria > UBA11236 > UBA11236 > Chersky-265. The sequence goes on along the minus strand of JAYVCH010000066.1, from coordinate 2,708 downwards.
CAACCCGATATTCTGGATAGGACAAACAAAGGTGTGAACAAGGGCGTGGGAATTCCACAATAGTGATACGCCAAGGCACTATAAAAATCCAAATTCGGAAATAATTTTCGACCCTCCCACATGGCTTTTTCGACTTTTTCCGCAGTCACATAAAGTCGTGCATCCTCAGTAAGGGCATTGCCACTCGTGAAGCCGGAAAGTTGTTTCGCCCAGGGTTTGATAATATCTGATCTTGGGTCGGAATGCGTGTAAACGCGATGTCCAAATCCCATAATCAAGGTCTTTGCAGCCAGTAATTTATGAACGCCACTTTCCACCAATTCAGGATCATGAAAGCGTTCCAGTAATTCCATCGCGGCTTCATTCGCTCCCCCATGTAAAGGGCCACGCAAGGCACCGACCGCGCCCGTGACCGCTGAATAAAAATCCGAAAGCGTGCTGGCTATGGTCCTGGCAGTAAAGGTTGAGGCATTGAATTCATGCTCGGCATATAGAATCAACGACACGTCAAGGCAATGCTTGGAAATAGGATTGGACTCATGTCCATGTAAGAGCCGTAAAAAATGTCCGGCTACGGAGGTTTCCCTCGTTTCAAGGTCTAACCGTTTTCCCTGCTGCTGATAAACCCACCAGTACAAGAGCATCGACCCCAAACTCGCGATTAATCGATCCGCTACCACTAAAGAGGGTCTATCAGATTGTTCAGGTTCCAAATTTCCGAGCAAAGAAATACCCGTTCTGAGCACGTCCATGGGATGAGAATGCTTGGGAATACGCTCTAAGGTGTCCAGAAGGCTCCGCGGTAATCCTCGCTTTGTTGCCAGGCTATTTCTATAGGTTTCTAATTCCACGGAAGTGGGAAGCTCTCCCCTAGTAAGAAGCCAAGCCACTTCTTCGAAATTACTATTCGCGGCTAGTACTTCAATGGGATAGCCGCGGTAGTTTAAACCTTTGCCTTCTATTCCACAGGTACAAATTTTCGAATCACCGGCAACGATACCGGCCAAACCGCCCACTTTGCCTTTAGCTGGTTCAGCCACGTTTTACCCCTTTTTTCAAATTTATTGAATTGCGTGAACCAGGGTTCAGGTGAATCTTCGGTTCCATCTTTCCAAAAAGTTCATCTAATTTGTGTTCAAATGCCATATAACCCAGTGCCTGATACAATTCGTCGCGTGTCTGCATTTTCGAAATGAGATTGCGCTGATGTCCCTCTCGTCTTATGGTTTTTAATCCAGAGACAGCGGCCTGATTCATCAATCGGCTAATCGATAAAGGATAAAGCACCATATCGACTCTGGCCTTTGCCAAATCATTCAAGTCGAAAAGGGGAGTTTTTCCGAATTCAGTCATGTTTGCCAGGATAGGTAGGGAAACCTTTTTCCGAAAAGCCCGATAGTGAACCAAGTCCGTCAATGCTTCGGGAAAAAGCATATCAGCCCCCGCTTCCTTATAGGCAGCAGCCCGATCCAAAGCTGAGGACAGGCCTTCAACCGCTAAGGCGTCGGTGCGAGCCATTATTACGAAATCTTCATCCACTCTAGCATCGACCGCTGCCTTGATTCGATCCACCATTTCTGCCTGCGTTACAATGGCCTTACCCGGTCGATGACCGCATCTCTTGGCAGCGACCTGATCCTCGATATGAATCCCGGCAGCACCAGCTCTTATAAATTCCCGCACCGAACGGGCAATGGAAAAGGCGGACCCGAAACCGGTATCCGCATCGGCGAGTAAAGGTAATGGCGTGGCACTGGTGATCCGTCTCACATCCTCCAAGACATTGTCTAAAGTTGTGATTCCCAAATCGGGTAATCCGTAAGATGAATTGGCTACGCCTGCCCCGCTCAGGTAAATGGCACGAAAACCCGCTTGCTCAGCCAGCATGGCCACATAGGCATTGATTGTTCCGACTATTTGTAGAGGTTGCTCTTCACGAAGTGCCTTACGAAAACGACCACCGGGAGTCTTGGGCTCAACCGTTTCCAAAATAGGTTTCTTCGCCATTTTTTCTTTCCAGGTCAAAGGAGACTTTTGTCGGAAATTCCTACTTCAAGTTAAGAATAACAATGTCACCAGGGTAAACAAACCAGCATGTGTTTCTCGAACTGAAACCATAAAATTATTACTATCAATCCTTTCAAACTCCATTTATGAGGCCGAGGATGGGCAAAAAACATTGGTTGATGAAAACGGAACCCGACTCTTTTTCGATCTCGGATTTAAAAAACCGGATAAACCAACAAGAACATTGGGATGGGGTTCGAAATTATCAGGCCCGAAATCATATGCGAGATGGAATGTCGGTGGGAGATGATGTGCTATTTTATCACTCCAGTTGTACTCCTGCCGGAATCGTAGGACTCGCCGTCATCGTTAAATCTGCCTACCCCGATCCTTCCGCCTTAGCTCCTGATTCCAAGTATTATGATCCCAAAGCCTCGCCGATAAAAAACCCTTGGGTGATGATCGATATTCAGCTCAAGCGAGAGTTTACGGCGATGTTGACCTTGGAATCCTTGCGAAAGGTTCCGGGTCTGGAGAACATGCTACTCTTAAAGAAAGGCATGCGACTTTCCATTCAGCCTGTGACTTCGGAGGAGTTTGCGATCTTGTTAAAGCTAGCGAAAAACTGAAATGCTTCCCGTTTCCCAAAAATCCATAATTCGTAGTAAGAAAAATTAAAATCCCCCGACTCGATTAGTAAG
>JAYVCH010000065.1:0-15976 GCA_043750055.1 Fibrobacteria bacterium | reverse complement strand
TATACAAGCACTATTACGATATCGGCGTCGCTGTGGGCGGAGGCAAAGGATTAGTTGTCCCAGTGATTAAGAATGCGGAAAGACTCAGCTTCGCGCAAGTTGAGTTGACCATCGCCGATTTCGGAAAACGCGCCCAATCGAACAGCCTCAAGCTGGAGGAATTGCAAGGTGGAACCTTTACCATCAGTAATGGTGGCGTTTATGGATCCCTGCTGTCCACGCCCATCGTCAATCCTCCCCAGAGCGGCGTCCTTGGATTACACGCCATTCAAGATCGCCCAGTGGCTCGCGAGGGTCAAGTGGTGATACGCCCCATGATGTATGTGGCTTTGACCTATGATCATCGCATCGTAGATGGACGCGAAGCCGTGACCTTCTTAAAGCGCATCAAGGATACGCTTGAAGATCCGGCTCGGATTCTTCTCGAAATCTAAACAGGCACTTTTTGCCTTTCTTTTTTAGGGGACAAAATGGATGATAACAGCTTCGACTTGATCGTGATTGGCGCAGGTCCCGGTGGATATGTCGCGGCTATTCGCGCAGCACAACTGGGCATGAAGGTCGCTTGCGTGGAACGCGAAGAACTCCTTGGCGGAACATGCTTGCGAGTGGGATGTATTCCCAGCAAAGCCATGCTCGAGTCTAGCGAGCGTTACCATGAAACACGAGAATCGTTAGGACGCTACGGAATCAAGGTCGGAAGCGTGGAACTGGATCTTCCCGCGATGCTTGCCCATAAAGACAATGTGGTTAAAGCCAATACCAAGGGCATCGATGGCCTATTCAAAAAAGGAAAAATCACTCGCGTCTTTGGACATGGTCGTCTACTTGGAGGAGGCCGAGTTTCAGTAGAACCCAATGGACCTGTCAAGGAGGGTGAAAGCGCCAAACCCACCGAAATTCTTTCCGCCAAAAATATTATTTTGGCCACGGGCAGCAAAGTGGCGATGCTTCCCGGTGTCAAAGTGGATGGCAAAATTATCGGTACCAGCACCGAAGCGCTTGCCTATACCGAAGTACCCAAACACTTGGTTGTCATAGGCGCAGGAGCCATTGGTTTGGAACTGGGTTCGGTTTGGAAACGTCTGGGCGCGAAAGTCACCGTTCTCGAATATTTAAATCGGATTTTGCCCGGCATGGACCTGGAGATTTCTAGCGAAGCGCAAAAAATCCTGGCCAAACAGGGCTTAGAATTTAAACTCGGAACCCGAGTCAAATCCGCTCGGATTGAAGGCGAGGGAGCCATTGTAGAATGCGAAGGATTAGACCCCATCCGTTGCGACAAGGTTTTGGTAGCCGTAGGCCGCGTCCCCAATACTGAAAACTTGGGTCTGGAGGCCGTGGGCATCCAAGTCGACACACGCGGCCGTATTCTCGTGAACGAACATTTTGCGACCGTGACTGAAGGCATTTACGCTATCGGAGACGTGATTCCCGGAGTGATGCTGGCGCATAAGGCCGAAGAAGAAGGGATAGCTTGCGTGGAACGGTTATCTACAGGTTACGGCCATGTAAATTACAATAACATCCCCAATGTGGTCTATACCCATCCTGAAATTGCCTCGGTGGGTAAAACTGAAGAAGAACTCAAATCCGAAAATGTGACTTACAAAAAAGGATCTTTTCCATTCTTGGCGAATGGCCGTGCCCGCGCCCTGGGTCAAATCGAAGGCCGCGTCAAGGTATTAGCTGATGCGACGACTGACCGGATACTGGGCGTGCATATCCTTGGCCCCAGAGCCGGGGACTTGATCGCCGAAGCCGTGGTCGCCATGGAATTTGGAGCCAGCAGTGAGGATGTTGCGCGAACTTCGCATGCACATCCGACGCTGGCGGAAGCATTGAAGGAAGCGGCTTTGGGAGTGAGTGGCCGAGCCATTCACATTTAAACTCCATGAATCCATCCCCCTATCGCCTAATCATCAGTGATATTGATGGAACCCTATTGGACGATGAGGGAAACCTTCCGGATTTGAACCGCGAGGCCTTGGCCTATTGCCGAAGCCTTGGCGTGCATACCTGCCTGGCGACTGGTCGACGCTGGACCACTTGCAGTCGTCTACTCGATCGTTTAAAGATTCATGACCTAATCGACTTTTGTATTCTCAACAATGGCATGCTGGTTCGTCGAATCGATTCAGGGGAAATCTTATTTCGACGAGACTTCCCCATCGCATTATTACTGGCGACGGTGGAAAGACTCAATGCTTTGAACTTGGATCCAATTGTACTCGGTCATAACCCCGATGGTCGCACCAAGGATGTTTTTTATCGCCGCGACTGTTTATTAAATGCCGACTTTATCGCCAAAAATCCCGAACATGCCGTGCAAGTTTCTGCTTGGGAGAAACTTTCCAAAGCGCATTTGGTAGAACTTGTTCTCATAGGCAAGCGCCAGGATTTAGATGCAGCAGCCGCGTCATTGGCAACCCTGGATGTGGAAACCGTTATTTTACGCAACTCCTTCTATGCAGAATACATGCTCGAAATAACGCCCAAAGGCGTGTCCAAATTGCTGGGCGCGCAAGAATTACTTTCCCTGTTGGGGCTGGGACTTCATCAAGCCCTAGCCGTGGGAGATTCTGATAATGATTTTTCCCTGCTTAAACACTTGCCCATGTCCATCGCCGTTTCCAATGCCGAGGACAAAATAAAAGCCGTGGTGAAGGAAATGACGGGCAGTAACGGTGAAGGTGGATTCGGGCAGGCTATATTTCGACATTTAAAGCAGAGGTAACACCCATGTTAATAGAAAGCTTAACTCCGGAAGAAGCGCGCGTGCTGGGCGCCTTGATCGAAAAAAGCCTCTCCACGCCAGACTACTATCCTCTGACACTTAATTCACTGCGTACGGCTTGCAATCAAAAAAGCAGTCGCGATCCGGTCACGGAGTACAATGACGAAACGGTCATGCAAGCATTGACTGGGCTCAAACGTAAAGTCCTCGTCACTTTCATCCCATATGGATCACAAGGCAGCAATTATAAGTTTCGACACTTTCTGGAGGATCCTCGCTTCAACATGAACAAACCAGAAATCGCCGTATTCGCGGCCCTGCTCCTGCGAGGCGCGCAAACCCTGAACGAAATCAAATTGCGAGCATCGAGTATGGTTCCGCTAGATAGTTTGGAAGAGGCTGAAGCGGCTCTCAATCGCTTGGCCAATCGCGAAGAACCTTTGGCGCAACTATTACAAAAACGACCCGGTTGGAAGGAGCCCCGTTGGCGCGATCTCGTTCGCGAAGTCGCGCGCGACTTCGCCCGCGACCTCGTGCGCGAACCCACGGAAGAAGTTCCAGCCAAAGGCAATGAAAACGGCTTAACTCAAATCGGCCCTGTTCGAATGGATGAAATCGAGACCTTAAAACATCAGGTCGAAGATCTGCGAAACGAATTTTCGGAATTGAAAATTTTAGTGATGCGGATCAAAACGGAACTCGGAGTTCAATGAAGGTAAAGATCAAGGTTTTGTCGGGGAATTCAATTCTACATAGTCTTTTCATTTTCAATGCGCATCAACTGGGCAGAAGCGATGGAAAAAATACAGTATCCGAAAAAAAACCAAAACCCATCATGCAAATTCGCCGTCACCCCTTCTGACGCACCCCCCGCAAGATAGGCGAGGAAAATCCCCATCACAAAGACATCGGCCATGGACCATTTTCCGATGGTGGATACGAGGCTGAAAAGTCGCTTTCGAAAAGGGCCATTTGGAAAAGCCAATACATAAAGTAAGGACAAGCCTTTAGCAAACGGCACGAATACGCTGAATAACAAAATTAATCCGGCCACCAAAAAGTTACCCGTATCATAAAGATTACCCACCGTCCCAAGAATACTGCGGGTTTGATGATAGATCGCCATCTTGCCGAGGAAGGGCAATACCGGAGAAATATCCAGAGTCAATGCCGGTCGCGTCAACCCTGGAATCAAACATCCAAGCGACGCAAAAATGAGAACCAGAGAAAAACGATTCAGAGTCTTGGTGTTCATCCGATTCAATTTAGCTAATGTTGAGATAGGAGAAACCCTCATGCAACCCAAAACCCCTGTAACGTGCTCCCTGTGCCATCGTCAGCTTGCTCGTAGCCGCTGTGTACCCGTTCAAATCCTTAGGCCGGCCATGGTTGAACATCTGCGCCTTTCCCATCCAGATTGGGTCCCGGAAGGTTTTATTTGCCACGACGATCTATCTAATCAACGCGCCGCGCATCTCCAAAAAATGTTGCAATCGGGAAAGGAAACCATAGCGGATATCGAGGCCGATGTTGTCCGAACTATGAAGACTGAAGAATTGATTTCCCGGAATATACGGGAAGGGGATGGCTTAGATTCCCCTACTTTCGGACAGAGGATGGCGGACAACGTCGCGCAGTTCGGAGGCAGTTGGAGATTTCTCATCGCCTTCGCAGTCTTACTTAGTCTTTGGATCGCCATCAATGTTTTCATTGCCATCAGGATGCACGACCATGCCTTCGATCCCTATCCCTTTATCCTTCTCAATCTTATTCTTTCCTGCCTCGCATCAGTTCAGGCGCCTATCATCATGATGAGCCAGAATCGGACCGAGGCCAGAGATCGCCGCCGCGCAGAAGATGACTACAAGGTCAATTTAAAAGCGGAATTGGAAATCCGTGATCTGCGCGATAAATTCGATCATCTACTAGACCATCAATGGCAGTACCTAATGGAAATTCAACAAATACAGATCGAGTTGATGGAGGAACTGGCTTCCCGTCCGAAGAAATAAAAGACCGTTCGCAAGCGTATCGGATATGTGGTGCAAGCCTCGGGCGTGGACTGGATAATCCAGTGAATTGGTCCGTCGATGCCGCTCGCGACTCGTGTCAATAATCTATTCCCAAAATCTTAACGAGAAATGCCCATCTATCCGCCGCTTCCTCGATAACTTTAGTCATGGGTTTCCCCGCACCATGACCTGCCTTGGTTTCTACCCGAATCAATATCGGTGCGGGTCCGCTTTGGACTTCCTGTAATGTGGCGATAAACTTAAAGCTATGACTGGGAACCACTCGATCATCATGATCAGCAGTTGTGACGAAAGTCGCAGGATACTTTACGTCTGCCTTCAAGTTATGCAAAGGGGAATAAGCCAACAAGTTTTTGAATTCCTCGGGATCTTCCGGCGATCCATAATCGGAAACCCAAGCCCATCCAATCGTAAACTTATGGAAACGAAGCATATCCATGACTCCCACCGCAGGAAGTACCGCTGCGAAAAGGTCCGGCCTTTGAATCATACTAGCTGCAACTAAAAGCCCACCATTACTGCCTCCGCCAATTGCCAGACGAGAGGCGCATGTGTATCCCGTCGAAATAAGCCATTCCGCCGTCGCGATGAAATCATCGAAACAATTTTGTTTTTTACCCTTTGACCCAGCCTGATGCCACTCTTCTCCGTATTCACCTCCGCCACGGATACAGGCAATGGCCAAGATTCCTCCCATTTCCAACCAAGGTAAATTTCCTGTGGAAAAGCTCGGGGTAAGGGAAATCCCAAAGCCACCGTAACCGTAAAGATACGTTGGGTTGTTTCCATTTAAATCAAGCCCAAGCCTATGAACAAGAAAAATGGGAATGCGGACGCCATCTTTACCCTTGCAAAAGGCCTGGTGGGTTTCGAATCGAGCCGCATCAAAATCCAAAGTGGGTTTGCGAAATACGGTGGAAACACCGGTAGAAAAATCTAAGCGATAGACCGTTGCAGGAAAGGTAAAACCCGTAAAAGTAAAAAACGTTTCCTGGTTTTTTCGCTCCCCAGAAAAACCTCCTACCGTGCCAAGCCCTGGTAATAAAATCTCTCCCAGAAATTTCCCCTCGAAGGAATAGGCAAGAACGACGGAGTGAGCATCGTGAAGATACCCAGCCAAAAACTGGTTACCTACCACACTGACATCTTCCAAGGTGTCGGAGCTTTGGGGAATAAGTTCGCTCCAAGCCATTTCGCCGAGGCTCGCCAAAGCAATACCAATGAGCCGTCCACGCGGGGCATTCCAATCGGTTAGGAACCAAAAGGTTTTTCCATCATCCCCGACCGGGGTAAACTTAGCGGTAAATTCAGAAACCAATTCTTGAACTGTTCCGTCAGGATTTTCCAAATCCTTCCAAAATACCAAGCTCTTCGGATCCGTACCCTTCCAAACAAGGATGAAAAGGAAACGGCCATCTTCACTGAGGTCTGCCGAAAATCCCCACTCCTCTTGATCGGGACGATGATAAATCAAAACATCTTGCGATTGGGCTTCGCCCAACTTATGAAAATACAGTTTTTGAAAGCGATTCACATTCTCCATTTTCGAAGGATCACCATCATATCGACCGTAATAAAAACCGTTCCCAGTTTTATTCCAAACCGGTGAGGAGAATTTGATTTGGGACAAGTTATCGGATAGGTCCTGACCCGAAGAAATCTGACGTACCTTCCATGTTTCCCAATCGGACCCAGAGGCGGAAACGCCGTAGACTACTAATTCCGCGTCTTCACTCACCGACAGTACGGTTAATGAAACCGTACCATCAGAGGATAAAGTATTAGGATCGATCAATGCCTTGGGTTCAGTATCCAGGCTGGATTGGGTGTAGAGAACACTTTGATTTTGCAAACCATTGTTTTTGAAATAAAAATACCGGTCGTTCTTTTTAAACGGCGCGCCAAAGCGTTCATAATTCCAAAGTGTCTTCAGACGTTTTTTAATTCTCTCGCGCGCAGGAATTTTGTCCAAAAAATCAAAGGTGACCCTGTTCTGCGACTCAACCCAAGCTGCCGTTTCTGGTGCGTCCAACTCTTCCAGCCAACGATAAGGATCCGGAATGGCAACACCGTGTACATTGTCGATTTGATCTGATTTTCGGCTGCGGGGATAGTCCATGAGGTGAATATACTATAGCAGATGGGCGATATTCCCCATAAACGGCGTCCAATTACATGCGAATTTTATTTTATGAGTGACTTCTCCGCGGGGTCCGCTTTTAACCCTTTATTTTCATCTCCAACCATTACATCGGCGCGATGTTTTAGTTGTAAGCCATTCAAAAAATTACGCAACATTTGCGCCTGGCATGGACGATAATTCTTATGTCCCACTTTTCGAAAAAGTGCGCTTAACTCATGTTTCCCAATGGGAAAGCCAACCAATCGCATGACCTCGAGTATATCTTCATCCTTAAAATCCAAGGCGATTTTCAGCTTTCTAAAAACCATGTTATTGTTCAGAACCGACTCGGGCTCAGAAACTGGCCCCTCTTTTTTGCCTCTTTTTTTTATAATCAACCCATTCAAAAAAGTCGCCAATTCTTTGTCGCTAATCTCTTTAAAATCAGGCTTGTCATCTTGTTTTAACCAGTCACTGATTTGCTCTCGGGTCACCACGCAATTAGCTAGTCCAAACAAGGAGATCATCGTCGAATCATTCAAATTGAAAATGAAGCGAATGCGTCGGAAAATATCGTTTTTTGTCACAAAAATTCCTGAAAAAAGGAGGGGATCCTGGTCTATGCCTACAAGTTACTTACTTCACCTTATTTTTGGGGTGCCCGGTAATTTGTTTAATCACCTTCCCCCACGCTCTTATTGAGCGGCATCGCCCCAAAGTATCACAGTTCTTCCATTTTGGATTTAGCTCCTTCAATAATCCAAAAATAATCTTTGCAATACTGGGGGGGAGTGGAATAAACTCGGGATTCGCGTGGGTCGCTACCGTCTATGCTTTTATTGACTTTTTTGAAGCGCCCCTAACTTTTTATTAAAAATGCCATACTATTTTGTTTTTCCTTAGGGTAACATTCAAGATACTCCCAATTTTCGCCAAAAATTCCCCTTCCCAATTGATTGCAGATGGATAAAGAACGAGTTGATAATTCACGGGGGTAAAAAAATTAGTGGACTCTTTGGAGCCAATTGTAAGTTAAGCATTGACACTTAGTGACGAATGGCAACATTGATTTAAATTTTACCCACATCCTATTCCCTTAATTCGTTGTTTTTCGAGACTTTTTGCTTAAAGTTCTCCCCTTTTTTAAAATGCAACGCTGGTACAACCTTTGCATTATCCAAAAGCTTAACCGCCAACCGATTCCGGACCGTCCGAACTTTTGGCCATTGCAATATCCCCTTTAACTGGAGGGTAAACCTATGGCTTTGGACCAACCCGATGTGGAAAGCGCATCGGGAGTAAAGACGTGATAACTGGTATGCCGGGATCAACATTTTCAAATGACCAAAAAGAATACTTGGATGGATTCCTCCGAGCTTTTAATTCTTATTCAAAATCCTCCGACTCATCATCGTCTTTCGTTGACCACGCTTCTTTATCTCCAGGCAAAAAAGCGCAACTGAAATGGATAGAAACCGGAAAGCGACTTTCCAAAGAAGAAAAAATCAAGTACGATGCCGATCCCTTGGATGCCTGGCCTCGCATCGCTGGATTATCCGCTCAAGATCAACTGCCTGAAGGGGACGATCTTTTTCGATTGAAATACCATGGACTTTGGAATGTGTCTCCCGCACAAAAGTCTATGATGTGCAGGCTACGTATTCCCGGTGGCGTATTCAAGTCCCATCAGGCCGAGGCCATAGCAACCGCTGCTGAAGCGTATGGGGGAGGCTTTGTGGATCTCACCACCCGCTCGAATATTCAAATCCGGGAAATTCCTGCGCGTCATATGCTTTCCCTTCTCACCGATTTACATGAAGCAGGAATTATTCCCCGAGGATCGGGCGCCGACAATATTCGCAATGTGACTGGTAATCCCACCTGTGGCATTGATCCCAAGGAGCTCTATGATGTGCTTCCCCTCTGTAGGGAATTGCATTATCATATTCTTCATGACCGAACAATGTACGGATTGCCGCGTAAATTCAATGTAGCCTTCGATGGAGGCAATTCCATATCCGCTCTAGAGGACACCAATGACATTGGTTTGAAAGCTGTCAAGGTGGAAGCGCGACATTCCATAGACGCGGGAATTTATTTTCGCGTGGCACTGGGCGGAATCACAGGTCATGGCGACCTTGCACGAGATACTGGTATTTTACTTAAACCTGAAGAATGTATTCGCGTCATCACGGCCATGATCCAAGTTTATGTTTCCAATGGCGATCGTGGAAATCGGAAAAAAGCACGTCTCAAATATCTGCTCGATTCTTGGGGTTTTCCAAAATTTCTCGACGAAACTCAGAAGTTACTGTCCTTTGAACTACGCCGCTTCCCTGAATCAGAATGCATATTTTCCGCGCCTATAGACAAAGCTGGTCATCTCGGAATTCACCCTCAGCGTCAAGCAGGTCTCTCCTATATAGGAGTTGGTATTCCTGTCGGTCGACTTTCCGTAGCACAACTACGCGGCCTGGCAAAGCTATCCAACCGTTTCGGATCCGGCACCTTGCGTCTTACGGTTTGGCAAAACTTGCTCATTTCCGATATCGCCAACTCAAGCCTCGATGCCGCGATCCAAACCCTATCCGATCTTGGCCTGACCCACGAACCAGATCCCATCCAAGCGGGGCTGGTGGCTTGTACTGGTTCGGAGGGATGCAAATTCGGAATGGCTCCGACCAAGTCTACGGCCTTGGCGATTAGCGCTTGGTTACACGGCCGAATCAAACTCGATCAACCTGTCAACATACATCTCACTGGCTGTAACCATTCCTGCGCTCAACATTTCATCGGCGATATTGGACTCATCGCAACAAGTGTGGACACAGTTGATTACAACGGACCGGGTTTCCATTTCTTTGTTGGCGGCGGCTATGGCCGCGAAGGTCGCATGGCCGTTCCCGCTGCTCGATCAATTCCTGTTTCTCAAGTTCCGGTGGAAATTGAACGCATCCTCTCCATTTATTTGGACCGTCGTCTGCCTGGCGAAAGCTTTAGTAATTTCACATTCCGTCAGGCGCCCGAATCCGTACTATCCGTTTTCACACCAGTGAATCTTATCGCTATGGATCAACCATGAAGATCCCTGTATTGCCTGAATCGTCTCCCTTTAATTCCGAACAAAGAAATTGGTTGAACGGATTTCTCGCCGGGATTGCGAATGTGAACGGGAACAATGATTCCGCGGGTTTAGTCTTCTCTGGACCAATTCACGGCAATGGTCTCGGTTCTGGCTCTCCATCAAAATATACCCCTATCCCGGTCGTGATTCTTTTTGGTTCGCAGTCCGGAACCACCGAAGATTTAGCTCAGGCAATGGCAGACAGGCTAAAAGCTGTTACAGGTTCCTACGGTGATTCTATCGGTTATATCCCGACAGTTTTAGGAATGGATCATTTTAAATCCGTGAACTGGGCTGTAGAAACGCGCATCCTTCTGCTATCCAGCACCTGGGGTGATGGGGAAATGCCCGATAACGGCCTTGCTTTTTGGGATTGGCTTAAAAGCGATCAAGCGCCCTCGCTCTCACAGGTCTCCTTTGCAGTGCTTGGTTTAGGAGACAAAAGTTATTCTCACTTTTGCCAAGCTGGAAAAAACTTAGACGCACGGTTCGCAGAACTTGGGGGCAAACGTCTCCTTCCACTTTGCGAATGTGACATCGATTACGAAGATAAATCTGAAAAATGGATCAATGAATCGCTGGCCGCTTTGGAATTAACGCTTTCTGCTTCCCATGCCCTCCCCGCCCATGCCACGTTCGAACCCTCTTTGACTTTCAATAATTCACCACCATCCCAACGGGATGCGACTTCAGAATACTCGCGGAAAAATCCATTTCCCGCGCCACTCTTGGAAAACCACCCGCTCAACGCCAAGGGTTCTTCCAAAGATACTCGCCATCTTGCTTTTTCTCTTTTAGGCAGCGGATTGGAATATAAAGTAGGCGATGCGCTCGGTGTTTACCCCCGTAATTGCTATGAGTTGGTGGATAGAATTATTCTCCGTTTAAACTGCCTAGGTAACGAATCCGTTACCCTCGATAACGGTGAACCCATTGCCCTACGCGCCGCGCTCATTTCCAAATTAGATTTGCGTCACGGAACTTTACGTTTACTTTTCAACTTGCGGCAAGCCTGCACAAATTTGGGTGAGAGAATTCGGTTGGATGATTTGATTGAGGAAGCTGGAATTAAAGCACTGCCTTATCTAGCCGAGCGCGATGTGCTGGATGTACTCGAAAACTTTCCTTACACACCTCTTGACGCATCTCAGCTGGCCACGTCTCTCTTGAAAATATCCCCACGTCTGTATTCTATTTCCAGTTCACCCAATGAAAACCCTGGTGAAGTTCACCTAACTGTTGCTGTAATTCGCTACACGGTTGCCAAACGTCGTCGACTGGGAGTCGCTTCCTCCTTCCTTGCCGAACGCGTTCCCTTGGGAATGAATGTTCCCGTTTTCATACAACCCACACTACATTTCACTTTGCCCCCAGTATCGGGACTACCTATTATTATGGTAGGACCGGGAACCGGTATCGCACCCTTCCGGGCCTTTTTGCAAGAACGTCGTTTCGTAAAAGACTCCGGAAAAAACTGGCTCTTTTTCGGGGACCAACGCCGTCAATTCGATTTCCTTTATCGTGAAGAATTTGTCGCCATGGAATCTTCTGGATTCTTGACGCGACTGGACTTTGCTTTCTCGCGCGACCAAGATGAAAAAATTTATGTCCAAACCAAAATGCTCGAACAGTCCAAAGAATTGTTCGAATGGCTTGAAGCGGGTGCTTATTTCTATGTGTGCGGCGATGCGAAGCGCATGGCAAAAGATGTTGAGTGTACGTTATTAAAAATAATCGCTAAGGAGAGTGATAGTGATTTAGAAGCCGCAAAAGCTTATCTGAATCGCATGAAAGAGCAAAAGCGGTACCAAAGAGACGTTTATTAAAATGAACAAGCCCTCGATATCAAAATTTCTTAATGAAGGCCCTGCTTTAATCGGCGCCTATTTGGAAGAACAACAAAACCTAACTGCCGTCGATCGGTTTTCATCAGCCCATGATAACATGCATACTAGCATGGTCAGTTCACCGAATTCTTTAAATCGCTATCTGGATCTTTTACCGTTGGAAAAGCCCAAGCCCGGCCAACAATACGGCTTTGAAGTCAATCTCGATCGATGTAGCGGTTGCAAAGCCTGTGTCACTGCCTGCCATAACCTTAATGGTCTGGACGAAGATGAAACCTGGCGCTCCGTCGGATTAATTCACAATGTAATGGGAAAGCCACTACAACAAACAGTCACTACTGCGTGCCAACATTGCCTAGAGCCCGCATGTTCTCACGGATGTCCGGTTAAGGCTTATGAAAAGGATCCCATAACCGGAATTGTCAAGCACTTGGACGATCAATGCATCGGCTGTGAGTACTGTATTCTCAAATGCCCTTATGATGTCCCACAATACCATAAGGGTAAAGGGATTGTAAGGAAATGTGATATGTGTGTCGGCCGGTTGGAAGTAGGTGAGGCACCCGCATGCGTACAAGCTTGTCCAACAAAAGCCATCCGTATTAATCTAGTCGAACAAGCTGAAGTCCGTCGCAATCCCGGAGGATACACTTCCCTCCCAGGCGCGCCGGATCCCGGTTACACGATACCCACCACAAGCTATAAGACAATTCGAAAATTCCCGGACAGTATGGAATCGGCCGACGCATACAAGGTGCGCAAAGAAAAAGCCCATATACCCTTGGTCATTATGTTGACACTATCCCAAATGGCCGCTGGTTTTTTAATCGCAGTCGAGATCGGTTCATTCATTGGCATACTTCCCAAGCATCCCCTGTTTCAAGTCTGGAGTCATGTCTTGGGCGCCAGCCTGATGATGCTTTCTATCATAGTCAGTATTTTCCATCTCGGTCGTCCACTGTATGCCTTCCGTGCCATACTTGGTTTCCGCCGATCCTGGCTCAGCCGCGAAATTGTTGCCTTTGGAATTCTCGGTGGCTTGGCCTCCATCACTGCTATCGGCTCAATAATGATGGCGATGCATTTTCCCGAAGGGTCCCTATTCAAAAACATCCTCGAATTACTAACCGGAAAAACCATCCATGCCTCATTAATACTCATGTGTCTTCTCGCCGTGCATTGTTCAGCCATGGTTTATCGTGATACTCCGCGAGCTCTATGGGCTACGCGCTTAACCTCTACCAAATTTTTTCTGACAGGGACTATTACAGGTCTAGCAGGATTGCTCGCCACGCTTTGTTTTTTCGATGTGTTCTATCTTAACTTGGACGTGTTGCCATTAAAAGATTTGGTACTCGGAGTTACGCTTGCAACCACTTTTACTTTCCTAGTGAAAATGGCAACTGAGGCGCGTATCCTTCGGCATATCGATGACCAAGATCTCAATCCATTGAAAAAGACAGCTTTACTCTTACGCGGCGATCTCAAAAATTTTTATGCATGGCGTTTTAACTTTGGTCTTATGGGAGGATTGGTTCTTCCCATTTTTTGGATTTATCGCGGTTACACCGGAACAGACATTTTTGATTTTGTCATGTCCTTGATTGTTTTAGCGACGCTTATAATCGGTGAACTTCTCGAACGCTACTTGTTCTTTACTACCTGCGTGCCTCCCCGAATGCCTGGATCGTAGTCATGGGCATTTTAGAGAAATTATCTAGCCTTTTTCATAACCGTGGAGGCAAGCTGACCCATGAAATGGTGCTTTCCCCTGGTCGCTTCGGCCTCGGTAAAACCCCCAAACGCCTCACACCAGACTCGACCACCCAGATGGTCTGTGGATATTGTTCCACTGGATGCTCGTTACAGATTCATCTCAAAGATGGCAAGGCTATCAACCTTACTCCGGATAAAAATTATCCGGTCAACCTCGGTATGGCCTGTCCTAAGGGTTGGGAAGCCCTCACCCCACTCAAGTCAAATGACCGCGCTCTGACGCCGATGTTAAGGAATGATGCAGGTCGAATGGTGTCTGTAGAGTGGGATCTCGCGCTGAAGACTTTCACGGAAAAATTTAAAAGTATCATAGCAAAGCATGGGCCCGGCTCTGTTGCATTTCTCAGCACGGGACAAATTCCAACCGAAGAAATGTTCACCCTGGGATTACTTGCGAAATTCGGGATGGGCTTCATTCACGGGGATGCTAACACGCGCCAGTGTATGGCCACCTCCCACGTTGCCTATAAACAAAGTTTCGGGTTCGACGCCCCACCCTTTACCTACCGTGATTTTGAAGATTCCGATGTTTTGGTTTTCCTTGGAGCCAACCCCTGCATAGCTCATCCCATCATGTGGGAACGAGTGATGATGAATACACGAAATCCCGAAATCCTCGTAGTCGATCCTAGACAAACGGAAACAGCATTGGCAGCAACGCACCATTATTCAATTCAGCCAAAATCCGATTTAACCCTTCTCTATGGGCTTGCGCATATCCTCATCCGTGAGGGCTGGATTGACAAAGATTATATTTCCGCACACACGTCCGGATTCAAGGCGTTCCGGGATCATACTCTTTCTTTCACACCCGATATGGTTGCGAAAGTTTCAGGTCTATCCGAAGCGAGTCTTTTAGAATTCGCAGCTAAACTTAAACCCGGTAAACGGGTTTCGTATTGGTGGACCATGGGTATCAACCAAAGCCATGAAGGTGTTCGCACCTGCCAAGCCATTATTAATTTAACTCTCATGACAGGCAATATCGGCAAACCCGGAACGGGGGCAAATTCCATCACCGGCCAAGTCAACGCTATGGGCTCTCGATTGTTTAGCAATACCACTGGTCTTCCCGGTGGTCGAAACTTCCAAGACGCTGAACACCGTCGTGAAGTGGCCGAAATCCTAAATATCAACGAATCCATTATTCAAAAGGAACCGGGTCTCGCGTACGATGAAATCATTGCAGAGGTTCAGCAAGGCCGAATTAAGGCGCTATGGGTCATAGGCACCAACCCTGCCCACTCCTGGATCAATCAAGAAAGTTTCCGCACGGCAGCCAAGAAGCTCGACTTTCTCGTTGTGCAGGATATGTTCACTAATACCGATACTGGAAAATTAGCACATCTTATACTGCCTTCTGCAGGGTGGGGTGAAAAAGAAGGCGTCGTCATCAATTCAGAAAGAAGACTCGGTCTTTTCAAAAAGGTTGCACCAGCCCCAGGTCAAGCCTTAGCTGACTTTTTCATATTCAAGCTACTTGCGAAGTATTGGGGTTGCGAATCCCTTTTCTCAAAAATGGAAACACCCGAGCTGGCTTTCAAGGTAATGCGCGAACTTTCCCGCGGTCGTCCCTGTGATTTTACTGGCATTATAGATTATAAAATGATCGATAGACGAGGTGGCATCCAATGGCCGCTACCCTTGTCGACACCATCCAATTTCGCCCATGAAAGAAGACTTTTTGAAGATGGGAATTTTTATCATCCAGATCATAAGGCTAAATTTTTGTTCGATGCTCCGCGTCCAGTTGCCGAACCCGTAACATCTGCGTTTCCCTTCGTACTCATGACTGGTCGCGGTTCTTCAGCTCAATGGCATACCAATACTCGCACCGGAAAATCTGCTATTCTTCGCAAGCTTTATCCAAAAGATTCCCTTGTTGAAATTCACCAGGATGATGCAAGCGGCCTCAAATTGGCCGCCGGCGATTGGGTATTTGTGAAGTCCTTGCGTGGTCAAGCTCGAGCCCGAACCACCATCGCCTCTACCGTTAGTCCCGGCCAACTCTTCATGCCAATGCACGATGTGGAAGTGAATAAGCTCACTTTCCCTTCCTTTGATCCCCACTCCCGCCAGCCATCGTATAAACATTGCGCAGTTAAGTTGGTTAAAGATCCTGACCAAAGATAAAGCAGTTTAGAACCCTACTATCCCCTTCACTACTACGATATATTTGGAATTTCCAATCCCTAGTAAGTAATTCTGTTCAGTAAAATCCGGTTTACACAAATGGGGTACAAACAGAAACGGCCGCCCTTTATGGGCGGCCGTTCGGCCTTGTGAGCGTAGCTCCGCAAGGAAAGTATACCCTGGCACCGACCCACTCTCCCACGG
>JAYVCH010000064.1:0-3659 GCA_043750055.1 Fibrobacteria bacterium | reverse complement strand
CGAAAATTTGATCAAAAGAAGGAATAGAGGCGGCTAACTAAAACATTTTGGACAGTAGTGGGATGGAATCGTTCAATACGCTGGTAATGTTGGAGGGTGCATTGCCGATCTATCCGGTTTAAATGAATGTGAAACTACGGATATTATAAACCCTGGGGCAGTACTCGATTTTTCCGGGACAATTATAAAAGATGCTTTGGGGACCGTTGTTGCGGTAGTCGTTGATGGAATTTTGGTTTTAGTTCCCGATTCTTGCCAAGATGCAGGCGGTTATGTTTTCAATGAACCGATCCGTCAGGCACTCGGCATAACAGGCGATAAACGGAGCAAAAAAAATGTTCTAGCAGCGCGATTTCGCGCCGACACTACGAGTAGCGGACGATATGTCATAAATGAAAACGGATTTTCGTTCAACACGAATGGTGATAGAAAAGCATTTTACTTGTATCAAATGTTGAAACTCCGAGATGGATTTAGAAACCAACCGGGCAGCTTTCCGGAAAATCCCGTGATTGAAATAGCAAACGAGCCAAATGCATTTCCCTATTTACCACCTCACCTTTACGCATGGTACTACAGCATGTGGTACAATTACCTAAAGGACATCGAGGCACATCAAACCGAAATAGCACAGAACACCGGTCTAACCGCTTCTTCTTTTTATAAAGCCAGTGACCCGGTAAAAGTGGATGTCATGCCTGGCGGCTTATTCATTTGGTACGGATATCCACAGGCTGTTCTAGACTTGGCAAAGATTTTCGGGGTAAGAGAAAATGATGATTTGAAATGGTACCGTGAATTTATAGGAGCCTTAGGAAGCTACGGTCGTCCTGAGGAAATGATTTCTAGGAGCAACTTTCATTTCTACCCATTTACATTCGGACAAAGTGGGAAACCGTTCGATAAACACTTTGAGCATTTGAACAAAATTACCGAATTTTCAAGTCAACATTCAAGAAGTCATGAAGTTTGGTTGACTGAAATGGGAAACATCCTTAATCCTATGACCCCAGATGCCACGTCACACTGGATGGAGCAATTCCTATCGGGTCTTGAGCAATCTAATACAAGTGGAGCTATTAAGCGTTGGTTTTGGTTTATCGCCGCCGGAAGGGATCCAAAACTGGATGCGTTAGATGGTAGCGCAAAAATATATAGCGGGATATATAAAGACCCCTATTTGTTGAAGGTGATGGAAGGTCTTTTTCCGAATCTGGAACCGGTGTCTACAATTACTACTAGGGCCTGCAACTCGGGCAACTTGAAGGATTGGACAACTTGCGCGAGTGGGAAACTTATCGAGGGCGTTGCTGCGACAGGCAACATCGTTGTATCAATACCTGCCAACCTCCTTGTTGATCTAGCCAAGTTCATCGAATCTCTTTTTAGGGAGTTCATTACATGGGATTCGTTGAATGAAATAATGGCAGCATGGGCTATAAATCCAGGGCTGCAAAATTTAACAGACAGCGATCAGCCATCGCCAGTCGATCCAAATGATCGTGGAAAAATTTATGGACATTTTGCAGATAAAAATTATTTCTTCCGTGAAGTAACTTCCACGAACTTCCGGCTAACCAATGCCGACTTTACGTCGAATTCTGTGGGTTCGGGGGGCACTTTGGTTCAGTTCAATCCGCAAGCTAAAGGCATTGCCGAATGGAATGAGTCACTTCCCCATGAGGGGCTATGGAGGGTGTGGGTGAGAGTTCGGGATGATCTTGGCAACAACCACGCCAATGATCATTTCTTTGAAAACAAATATCAGATTTCCGTTTCAAAAGACGGTGGTTTTACTATTCAAACTAGCGGCTTGAAATTTGTTGAATCCACAAAGTTTGCGCCATATTCAAATGGATTCGGGGCAGCAAATCTTGAATGGGCCTATGCAGATTTTTCGTCCGGATTTTTACCTATTCAAGAAAACTATAAATTTGAATTGTCCAGCCAATCGGAAGGGACTCTCGATTATACTTTTATAACCAACGATTTTGGGACTATCCCATCAGTAGACGGCCCATACAACGGCTTCAATCACGCGCCTCCTTTACCAAAAAGTGCTGGAACCCAAATTTATGCCGAGAATTTCGGAGAGAAAAAGGAATTGAACCAAATCAAATTTGTAACTACTCAGGGTGATTGACATTCGAAGCCTTGGGAATATAGTATGTGAGTGATGGCAAAGATGGAGTTCACGGAAGCTGACATTGCGGAAATCCTGGACGAGTGTACGCCACGAGCCCGCCTTTTGATCGTTTATCTTTTGGAGCGCGTCCGTCATGTCTCCAAATTGGAACAACGAGTCGCTAATTTGGAGGCCCAGCTTTCCAAGAATAGCCGGAACTCCTCCAAGCCACCTTCCAGCGACGGTTTCATCAAACCAGAGCGTACGAAAAGTCTTAGGGATAAAAGCGGCAAAAAGTCCGGTGGCCAAACAGGACACCCAGGTCATTTTCTCGGGCTTGTCGAGAATCCCGATCGGGTTCTCATCCATCCATTGATAAAATGCGATGGCTGCAATCATTCTCTGCATACCCGAAAAGTCGATGAGTGGATAAAAAGACAAGTCTTCGAATTGCCGGTACTTTCCCTTGAAATCAGCGAACACCGCGCGGAAGTCAAAGTGTGCCCGGGTTGTGGTTTGCGCAATGTGGCCGAGTTTCCACCCAGCGTAAACAAAATGACGCAGTACGGCCCACGCGCCAAGGGCTTCGCCGTTTACCTGATGAGCCAACATTATTTGCCCTACGAACGAACGGCCCAGATGTTTTCCGACCTTTTCGGGCAATCGTTAAGTGAGGGGAGCCTTGAGAATTTTCAGCAGAATATGTTCGAAGAACTTTTTCACTCCGAGCAAATCATCAAGGAGGATATCTTGTCGGCGAAGGTTGCCGGATTCGACGAGACGGGTTGCAAGGTCAATAAGAAGCTCAATTGGATCCACAGCGCCTCGACGCCAACCGAGACCTTGTACGGCATCCATCCTCGTCGCGGAACCGAAGCGATGAATGACATCGGGGTATTGCCCAATTTTTTCGGGATAGGCGTCCATGATGGGTGGGCGAGTTATCAGGAGTACGGTTTTTCACATAGTCTTTGCAATGCCCATCACCTTCGGGAGCTGACTCATATTGGCGAACAACTGGGTGAAGACTGGGCGCTGAAAATGAAGCGCTACCTGAAGAAGATGAAGGTTCGCGTGGATACTGCCCGAGAAAAGGGACGTCGCCGTCTTTCCAGAAAATGGATGAACTCTTATCAACGTGGTTATAGACGCATCCTTCGAGAGGGTTTTTCCTTTCATGAAGACGCACCCAAAATGGAAAAGCATGGAGCGAAAAAGCGGGGAAGGCCAAAGCAACCACCCGGCAAGAACTTATTGGATCGGTTGAGAAAGCACGAGGGGGCCGTGTTCGCATTTACCAGAGACTTTGACATTCCCTTCGATAACAATGGGTCGGAGCGGGATATCCGGATGGTGAAGGTGAAGCAGAAAGTCAGCGGTTGTTTCCGAAGTCCTGAAGGGGCCAGGCATTTTTGTAGGATCCGCAGCGTCATTTCCACAATGCGCAAGCGGGGGCTGAACATTCTGGAAGGACTTCAACAAGCTCTGGTTGGGGTCACCCCAATTAGAGCCATTTCACCCTGAGCAGTTACTC
>JAYVCH010000063.1:0-3590 GCA_043750055.1 Fibrobacteria bacterium | reverse complement strand
GTCAATTTCGACAACTACCGTAACGGTGGGTACGCGCAACTTGCCTATCGTCCGAGCAAGATTAAGGTTCCCATTCTCGCCGACATCGAGCCGGTGGTACGTTGGGATGCTTTGTATCAAAAGAAAATTCCCGGCGGTCACGATGAAACCCGCTTCGCATTCGGTCTCAATTATTGGATCAAATCCAATGTGGTACTTAAAGGAACTTACGAATTCGACGACACGGGTTCGGGCGCTGGGAAAAGCAATTTGTTGATGGCTCAATTCATCTCGGGATTTTAAGAAAGCGGAGTGAAGAGTATGCAAAACAACATCAGTCGTATTGGATTTGGGATCTCCTCCCTGCTTTTGACCGGGGCGATTTTCATCGTTATGGCTTGTGCGGGTAAGGCACCGGAAGTCGCTGAAACTCACCATGGTGCCAAGCTGTGGTCTGACAATTGTTCCCGTTGCCACAATGTGAGGTCGCCAAATATTTACAGCGATGCGCAATGGGAGGCATTGACCCTACATATGCGAATTCGCGCCAACCTAACCCCAGAGGAATCCCGCGAAATTTTAGCTTTCTTGAAATCGGCGCATTAAACCACCCTTTTTCTAAGTTTTGGCTTTCCCCAAACCGTCGTTTTACTTAACCGACAGTTTGGGGTTCTATCTATTAGTCAAAATGAAAGCCTTTGTTTGAACGTGAATACAAAACCACGAATCGCTTTAGCGCCTCTGCTGGGAATTTTGTTTCTTATCACGGCTTCGAGAGTCCTTTCTGGAATCATCACGTTTAATCCTTCCGATGAATCTGTACATCTAGGTCCATCCATGGCCAGTGACCAATGGAAGAAAAATCCCAATTCTCTTGTTGGCCGCACCATCGTCTCTCCCCGTTTATTCATTCAGAATCTCGTGAATTGGGAAGTAGAAAGTAATGACTTGCTTTATGTGAGACTTCTGAACGACACCAAATACTCCGGCGTAAATACCTATGAGGAAATGGAAGCTACGGGTGATTATTTCGGTAGCGGACTCGGAATCCTTCCACTGGTGAGATATAAAGATTTGCTCACCTATGCTACTACATCCCTCCCTAAAGTCGATGAACCCTCTCGGGCATTTAATTTTTCCCAATCACAAATCGCAACCTTGATGTCTTATGTGGGAGATGGAACCTTTGTCATGTCCATAGATCCGGATTGCGGCTTCTTCAGCAACGATGTCCAATTCCTTGTCAATATTGCACCACCACCTCCGCCTGACCCAACTGAAGATGACGATGAAGAATAATTTGGAGCTTCGAGTTCCCGGTCGACTCTTTTTTGTTCTGATCTTATTTTTTTTAGGGTTCCAATACTGGAATTCCATTTCATCTGAACCCTTTTTTAATAACGACGAAACCCGCCATTTAATGACCGGTGTATTTTTCCGGGATTTTTTACATGATCTTCCCTTGTCTCATATTCGAAACTACACAGTGGATTATTATCTCAAGTATCCGGCTTTAGGTTTGCTCGTATGGCCTCCTTTGTTTTACATGATTGAGGGCGCGGTCATGCTTATTTTCGGGACTTCCTTTTTAACCGGCAAGGTCCTGATCCTGGCTTTCGCATGCCTTGTCCTGTTTTACCTTTTTCAATTGGCTCGTCGAACTCAAGATTCCATGACCGCGCTTTTTGCCTGCGCCTTACTTGCCTTTTCCCCGCTCTTCTTTTCTTATTCCCAGACGGTGATGCTTGAAATTCCCACCCTGGCATTTTCTCTGGGTTCCGTTTTTTATTTCCAGCGGTTTCTGGATGGAGAAAAATCTTCAAATGTTTTTCTAGCCGCTCTATTCTGTGCCATGGCACTGCTTACTCGTTTCGATGCACTATTCCTCTTCCCCACTTTTTTAGTGATGACGTTAATTCAAAATCAGTTTCGTTTTTTGTTTCGTAAGGAATCGATTTTGGCTTTTCTGATTTGCATCTTGATCGTTTCTCCCGCATATCTTCTGACTATCCTTCAATTTGGACATTCACATGCTCAAGCCATAAATTCCGGGACGGGAGCGGATTCTTCCCACCTACTCGCGCTTTCCAATTTTCTGTACTATCCCCGTATTATTCCATCGCAACTCGGCTGGCCATTGACGGCATTGGTTATCAGTGGGTGCTTTTTGCTTCTGTTACCCAGCAATCGGAAGACCAGCACATCCTATATCGCAATGATTGTTGGAACCTATCTCACATTTAGTCCCATGGCTGAACTGGAAGCGCGTCATGCCATTTATTGGATTCCCGCGCTCTCGGTTTGTGCGGCTTTGGTTATTGCTTTTTTATGGAAAAACCAATTTCGTTTATTAGCCGGCCTTTTAGGAAGTCTTTGTCTCTTTGGGACAGCCTATGGAACCATAAATACAAGCCCCCAGTATGTTAGAGGTTACTCCGAAGCGGCAACTTATGTTCTATCTCATACGCAAACCTCCCCTTATTGTCTCTTTGATAATTATCTGAACGGAAATTTTATTTATCAAATTCGTACCCATGACCCCGAAAGAAAACTCGGCGTATTACGCGGAGACAAATTATTTTACGGTGTCTTGAGTGATCCGCATGCCGCGTATAAAGAATTCGCTCACGGGACTGAGGATATTCTCTCGAAAATATATGCCTATGACCCTGAATATATTGTTACGGAAGACCCGCAAATGGGTTTCGTCATGCCAATGGCGGAACGATTACGGGAGATTTTACACGATTCCACTTCTCGATTTAAACTTGAGAAATCTATTCCCTTGCAAACCAACCGCCGCTCTTTTCAGGGAATTTCATTATTGATCTATCGCAACCTATTACGGAACCCTAATCCAAGTCGCTTAGAAAGTTTGGAAATGGTTGGTTTAGGCCGGCCATTAAAAGCCCATCCTTAAATTTACAGTCATAAACTGCACATAAATTTAATTCGTCATCCTCATAATCCTGTTTTTGTGAATTTTGGTTTTTACTCAAGAAGATTTTAAAAACTCGTCTACTAATCCCACCACTTCATTGTTGTTCAGGGTGGCACAGCGTAGCATGGACGTGTTCAAGATTTGAAATGGTCGTTCCAAAGCGGGCACAGCCCTAATCTCCCCTTGCGATTCCCGCGCCAAGGGCAGGGGTTGCACATAGCGCGCCCGATGCACGGAATAGCTCACCAAGTCCTCCTTCTCCGAAAAGTCGGCGAACAACTTTGTCAGGCCACCGTCTAAAAATTCCCGGAGGATGGAATCATCCGAGTCTTCAAATTTTGCATCTTGACTATCGAGGTAACGGGGAAGATACACTAGGCTTCGGCCCTTGGTCTCTTCGCCGGGGTCAATGAGATTTGTCATTTCAATCAAGCCTGTCAGCCCCAAATCCTCACCAATGTTGAGAACATAATAGGGCGTCAGCGGTTTCTTAAGCACCAATACCAGGCAGATAACTCCCAAATAAGCATTGGAGGTGGGATACCACTCCGCCATGCGCCTGGCATAGGGTTTCAGATCGCCTTGCACCACTTTTTCTGCGAGCGATGTGGGTGCGGTAAAATAGACCTGATCGAATTCGAGGATTTTGTCCGGACCTTCCGAGGAAACG
>JAYVCH010000062.1:0-3441 GCA_043750055.1 Fibrobacteria bacterium | reverse complement strand
TGACGAAGCTCTTCCAGTTCTGAGAGCATGATGATTTGATCATCCACCGTCGCGACAATACCATCATAGGTTTGACGGGCGGCATGGCTAGAAGTTGCGCTCATCAGGATGGCAGCGGCCAATCCGGTGGCGTCAAGAATTCGATTCAGATTACTGGGCATTGCTGTTCTCTTCTGCCTCGGGCTTGTTAACCGGGGCTGCAGGTTCGGAATTCACTTCGGGAGCGGCAGGTGTGCTGACCGAGGTCTTTTTTGTTTCGAGGGAATCGGTTACAATTTCACGCGCAGGCGCGGGAACATGGGTTGAAGCGCGTTTTCGTGCAGTTGAATATTTTCGTGAAGTCAGGGAGGTGGATTTTTCCTGCGTTTTTTCCTGTGAAACTTCCCCATTGGATTTGACCTTATATTTTCCGGATGGCCCCGAGGGAGTTTGGTCGGCACCGTAGGTTGGCGGGGTAATGGGTTGACCTTGGGAAACGGAAGATTTTGTTTTTTGGGTCGATTTTGAAAGAGGCTGCGATGGTACGTCATGGGCGGTTACTATTTCGTGTTCTGGGTTCTTGGAGTTTTCTGTCAAGCCGGGAATTTGATCGATATTAAATGTGATCGCCAGACCCTGTTTGAACTTGGCAATTTTTCCATCTAAAAGTTTGTCTTTACGATCCATGCTCAGGATGCCGCTAATTTCTTCTTTAGCCTCGGCGAAAGGAATGAGGCTACCCACTTCTTGTTTCTCAAGAATCTTGACGAGATACATGCCATCGGGACAAGCAATAGGTAAGGAAACTGTTCCTACTCCAGCTGAAGAAATATCCTGGGAGAGGCAGGAGGGTAAATCGGTTTGCTTTTTGAATCCAATGGAGGCGTAAGATTCGGGAGCGGGATCGAGGGAGTTGGAAACGGCGATTTCTAAAAAATCTCCGTGTAGTACTTTGCTTCTTAAATCTAAGGCTTGTTTGGGTGTTTGGACTCGGATATGGATAAGTTTCGTTTCCGGAGTCTTCCGACGAAATTCCTCTTTATGCATTTCATAGTACTGATTCATTGACATTTCATCGGGCTCGAAGACGTCGGGTGCGTTTTCACGAGCGAGAAATTCTTCGATGAGAAGTTTACGGGTAACCTTTGCCAGTTTTCGTGCCACGGCGGAATCTTGAGCGAGGTGGGCTTTTTTGGCTTGCTGATAAATGACTTCGTCGTTGATCCATCGTTTGACAAAGTCCAGGTATTGATCGCGTCGGATGAGTTGTTCATACTCCGCCGGAAAACTTTCTCTTAGTTCGGCCAAGGTTAAGTTGGTCGAGCCCACTTGCGCCAAAACTTCAGTTTTTACGGCGGATTTTTTACAGCCAGTCAGGGTAAAAAGAGCTAATCCAAAACCCACTATTACGATGGAAAATATGCGTGAGCGTGAAGGCTGTAAATCAGTCATATTGGATGGCGTTATATATACTTAAAAAACCATCTCAAGCCCATCCCGTATGGGCCCAAAACCAGCTTTTTGAGCATAATTTGGAAAGGTATTCTCGAGGGCTTCGACTGGTATTGCGGCGAAAAAAGAACCCGTGGATTAAATCAGGTCGCGAAGTATCTGAGCGGCTTGGGCGATGGCGGCATGGGAGTCTCCGGACTTGGGCGGATTCAATTCCACCACAAGTTGCAGAGGTTTGGTATAAAGAAAGCGCATCGGTCGTTTGAATTTGGCGACCAGGGCACCGAGAATTTCTTTTTCTGGAGTATGCATTTCCGAGTATTGCAAGTTGAGAAGGTTTCCCTGCACCACAACCTTTTGGAATCCGAGCTTCTGGGCCACGACTCGCGAAAACATAGAGTGCAATAAAACTTCTGCCGAAAGAGGGAGCTGTCCGAACCTGTCCACCAACTCTACTCGAAGTTCATCCACTTGGGCGAGTTCGGAACACCGAGCCAATTTTTGATAAAGAGCGACTCTCTGAAATCCGTCCTCCACATATTCTTCGGGAATAAACGCATCTTCCGGAAACTCGATTTCCGGATTGAGGGGAGGGATGATTTTAGCACCCTGCATTTCTTTGACCGCCTCACGTAGCATGCGATGATAGGTTTCAAAGCCCACCGCGGCGATATGGCCACTTTGCTCGAGCCCTAAAATATTTCCCGCTCCGCGGATTTCCAGATCCCGCATTGCGATTTGAAACCCGCTTCCCAAGTCGGTGAATTTTTCCAAGGAATACAATCGCTTCTTGGCTTCATCCGAAAATTTATTCGCATCGGGTGAGATAAGTAGGCAATAGGCTTTGGTGGCGGAGCGGCCTACGCGGCCCCGCAATTGATACAACTGGGAAAGGCCGAAAAGATCGGCGCGATTAATAATAATGGTATTCGCATTGGAGATGTCCAGTCCCGATTCTACAATGGAGGTGGCGACTAGGACATCGTATTCGCGGTTCACAAAGGCCGCCATTACTTGTTCCAAATCATGTTCATCCATTTGGCCATGGGCCATGCCGACGCGGGCATGGGGAACGAGGCCTTCCACGAAGGTCGTCACCTCAGGCAAATCCATGACTCGGTTATGCACATAGAAAACTTGGCCACCCCGTGCCAATTCCATTTCAATGGCATCACGGATCGTTTTAGCATCGTGATAAATTACGCGAGTATCGATGGGGAGACGATTGCGCGGAGGCGTCGCGATGATGGAGAGATCGCGCGCGCCCACCAGAGACATGTTCAAGGTACGGGGGATAGGCGTCGCGGACATGGAGAGAACGTCAACATGGGTGCGCATTTCCTTCAAGCGTTCTTTTTGCTTGACTCCGAATTTTTGTTCCTCATCAATAATCATCAGTCCAAGGTCTTTGAAAATCACGTCTTTGGAAATGAGGCGATGGGTTCCAATTACAAGATCGATTTCACCACGACCTAAAGCCTCAATAGTTTCTTTTTGTTCTTTTGCTGACTTGAACCGATTGACATAATCAATGCGCACGGGCCAATTTCCAAAACGATCGGTGAAGGTGGCATAATGTTGTGCTGCTAAAATTGTCGTCGGCGCTAAAATGCAAACTTGTTTTTTATCCACTACCGCCTTGAAGGCAGCGCGCATAGCAACTTCCGTTTTACCAAAACCGACATCGCCACAAATGAGACGATCCATGGGTTTGGGCCGTTCCATGTCGCCCTTCGCATCGGCTACGGCCTTGGCCTGATCGGGTGTGAGTTCGAACTCGAAAGTTTCTTCAAATTCTTTCTGGATTGCTCCGTCAACGGCGAATGCATAGCCAGGCATAACCGAGCGTTTGGCGTAGAGTTCGATCAAATCTTGGGCGAGTTTGATGATCGACTTTTTGGCTTTTTCCTTTTGCTGATCCCAAGTTTTGCCGCCCAACTTGGCGAGCACGGGCACGCGACCCTCTTCGGAGGAATATTTTTCCAGCTTGGTCAAATCCGTGACCGGCAT
>JAYVCH010000061.1:0-10872 GCA_043750055.1 Fibrobacteria bacterium | reverse complement strand
TTGTCACCTTACCCAATGAATCCGCACATGCCGATGCTAATGAAATTATGGATTGGTTGCGACCCGCGCCCAAACCCAAAAAAGTGTTCATAACCCATGGTGAACCCAATGCTTCCATGACCCTTCGCGACCGCATTCGCCAGGATTTAGGCTGGAATACCGAAGCCCCAACTATGGACTCCTCGGCCGAATTGGAGTTCGGCTAAATTGGAGAAGAGTCTCACTAAAACCTAATGCTTCCGGATGACAATCCAGCCCGGCAGGATAACAATCGAGGAGTCTGCTAAGTAAATTTTTGGAATCCGCGATTGATCCACATCTCGACTTGCATGCTGGGCCTTCATATCCGAAACCCCATTCTCAGCTTCAACCTGCTTCCAATAGGTTTTGAATTTTTCCTGAGTCTTAATTTCCACGGTTAAGGCACTATCCTTGGACAAGCTTTGGATTTGTACATCGGAAAGCTTGCACATTCCTTGCGTCAACGAATCCGCCAGCCCTTTATTCTTGAGATGAATCACCCGTTCATTCTGTTTTAATTCCACCTGCAGGAAGACTTTAAGCATTGCCAAACTATCACATTTTGCCTTTTGGACAAGAGTCATAGGCACTTTGACATCTTTACTGGGAACGGCTAACGCGAGCGTGAGGACAAAAAGGGGTATCCCGACAAAAATTCGCATACTGCGCGATGAAAAAATATTCATGTGTCTCTCCTGGGTTACGCTTCACCTTAGCAATAATGCCATAAAGATGCCAGGAAACATATTCACCGGGGATACATAATCCATTTCAGGCTGGTTTGTCATACAAAAAATGGATGGACCGAAGACTTCAACGGCGATAGTCTGCATATTGAGAATTACCAGACAACCGCAACTGTTGCGCCAAAAGCGAAACCACTGACCGGGTAATAGATAACGGGAATATCCAGTTTGATTGGGCCCAGACCCAAACCAAGACCAGACATGATTCGGATACGACTGAAGTTGGGTGCCGCGGTAGTGCTACCATCAACCTTAACGGTCGCTTTAGTAAAGGTCACCTTTGTGGTATCGGAGGTAATTCTGGCATCGGAATCACCACGGAGAACTACTTTGCTGGATCCAAGATTTAAATCTAATCCGACGCCGGCAGTGAGATTGATAGTCCCCCATAAAAGACTTACTCCCGTTACCGCATCAATAGGAATCGTCATCGTACTCACATCCAATCCCATATCAAAGGCCGGTGTCAAAATAACCCTCGCATCATGAGCATCATCGGTATAGCCCATTTCATTCAGCAGGATATTCTTAGATGCTGAATCGGAGGAGCTACTGCCGCTCAAAACAAGCTGGCGGAAATGAGAGTTGGTCTCAATGGAATCGGGGACGATATGGATATTCAGTTTATCCTTTTGCAAATAGAAACCACTACCCAATGACAACCCACGCCACTTGATTATACCCGCTAAACTTTTCGTATCGAGTAAGCGGTAGTTAACCCCAAAACCCATTACGCTGAAGTCCATATCAAAATCCTGAATCTTTTGTTTAAGCGCGCCGTACTTGGCATTCACATAAAGCCCTGGTACCAGCATTCCCGCGTTTATTCCCAGGTTCAAGTAGGAGAAGCCTACTCCGGCCCCCGCATAAAGATCCCCATTCTTTTTGATGTCTTTTGCAATTTGCCCATAGTAACCCAAATCCAAACTTGGCGCCTGAACGCCAACCATAAACCCAGAGGCTACGGCAAACAATGAGTAGTTCTGAAAACCCTGAAGCGTTGCGGAATTAACCGAGTACGCGTTCGCATTGCCAAAGGCTCTGGCTAATTTTTTCTGCTGTTTAAAGCTCACGAGATTTGCTCTGGCTGTATCCAACGTTTTCCCAAAGGCAACCTTGACCTGATCATTCATTTTGGTTTCAAATTCAGTTTTATAAGTCGCGAATAAGGGACTAGTGTTCTGGAATGTTACCGTCGGTTCGCTACCGTCAATCGTTAATGAATGAACGACAGATACAGCTCCGATTAAAAAAATGACCAGGGGACTAAGCTTCATAACTCTCCTTTAAAATTGAAATCTTAGAGCCAGAATATCAATTTTACCGCAAGGAAATCAACAGGAGAAAAGTGAGAAAGGGTTAATAAATACTGGAGCGTGTTTCCCTCTTCCTTATTAAGGCTCGTTGGGTACACTTTTGTCCCCCTGTTGTAGGTATCTTTACCGTGTTATGAACTTACCGGCAAATCCTTTTTTTGAAAAACCCATTCTCAATTCCCCCTATGCCTATCCTAAGCAACATTGGGAATTGGACGGTGATGGCCAGCCTACCCAAAAAATCCTTGGCACGAGACGTCCCGTTTCCTTTATTACTCCCATTCCCAAGCCTCGAAAACGCAAAGATACCCCTGAACAGCAAGGCCTGGTTTTCAATGAAGGAAAAGGCGTTTCCACCCAAGATCAACAATACGACACAAAGTCGCTCATCAACGAAGTTCGCGTCCATGTGGACCGATGGCGATTAATCCCCAATCCCAATCAGTAGAAGGTCACGGCAGAAACGGCCCGCCTTTTACAACATTGGCGGAACCATCCTTTTCAGGGAGTCCGGCCTTTTTTTTGCCAAATCGAAGCCGTGGAAACGGCTATCTGGTTAACGGAAGTCGCCCCTACAGATACCGCTGGGAAAAAATTCCTTGAGCACTTGGGCCGGGCCAATCACAATGCAAACCCAGAGCTCTCGCGCATAGCTTTGAAACTCGCCACAGGCGCGGGTAAAACCACAGTGATGGCGATGATCATCGCTTGGCAAACCATCAATGCGGTACGCTATCCCAACAGCAAAAAGTTTACCCGAGGTTTTCTCGTAGTGTCCCCCGGTCTCACCATCAAAGATCGCTTGAGCGTGCTTCAGCCCAATGACCCCTATAGCTATTTCAAAGGTCGAGAAATTTTGCCTGCCGATATGCTAGGCGAAATGGATCGGGCTAAAATTGTCATCACCAATTACCATGCTTTCAAATTACGAGAGCGTATGGAATTGTCTAAAGGCGGTCGCTCCTTGTTGCAAGGGCATGGCGAGGCTTTGAACACTTTAGAAACCGAAGGCCAAATGTTACAGCGAGTGATGCCCGATTTAATGGGGTTGAAAAACATTCTGGTCCTCAATGACGAAGCCCATCACTGCTATCGGGAAAAACCACGCGATAGCGATGAGGATGATTTTGAAAGTGAAGACGAAGCTTTAAAAGGCGATGCACGCAAGGAAGCGGAAAAGAATAATGAGGCCGCCCGCCCTTGGATTTCAGGCTTAGAGAGAATCGGGTCACATGGCCGTTACCTCGGTTCCCTGGAACTTCCGGTTTGAATTCATGGGGATCTATCCTACATATGAAACATGGGCCATCCAACTTTTGGTCGTTGTGGTTTCATGTTTCATGCTCAGGAACATGAGTCCGAAGCCAACCGGAAATAGTCGGCAAGCCTTTTAGCACCCTCGCAATTGAAAAGCGGTGGAACCAGATGCTCATGGCCTATTTTCCTCATTCTTCATTCTTGGTTGTTTCCCCATTCACGAACATCACCCCATCGGTAACGATCTGCGCATTGGGCGGGAGCGGCTTTTCGAGCGAGACCACAACGATGTCCTTATCCCGGAAACTGATGCCGACCGGTACCTTGGTAAAATTCAGGATTTCCTTGTCCCCGTCCGTCGTGTAATAGATGAAGCTGTTGTCCTCTTCCAATAAGAGAGAGCTCACGGGCAAGGTCGGTTGCGTCCTTCCCGGAGTACTGATTTTCGCCCTTAAAGCCATCTCTGGAATCCATACGCCTTTGATTTGATCCAAGCGGCAATGCAAGATGATGGATTTGACGCCAGGATCGACGGTACGGTTGATTTTCTCGATAACGCCTGTGACGGGAGCAAGATTCTGGCCTAGGAAATCGACTTCGACCTTGGCGCCCTCGGCGACTAAATTGATGTCCTTCGGATAAACATACGCTTCGGCATAGGGATGATCCGTATTGTATACCTTCGCTAGGACGGTTCCCGCCTGGGTTTGAAAACCAACGCTGGCAGCAAGCTCGACGATGTACCCGCTGATGGGTGCGGAAACCGTTAGTCCACCGCTGATACCAGCCTTGTCCGGATTGATGCGCAAAAGTTCCAGTTTTGCCTTGGCCACATTCATGGCCGTTTGTAACTGCTGGTATCGGGCCGTCGCGCCTTGGAAATCCTTGGTCGCGCCGATTTGTTCCTCCTGCATTTTTTTCTGGCGCTCCAAATCCAAACCGGCATAGGTGAGTTGGGACTTCGCGTTCTGATAATCCTGCTCGATCTGAATCAGTTCGAAACTACTGATGATGAACATCGGCTCATCCTTCTTGACGAACGCGCCTTCTTGGACCAGGATTTTTTCGACGCTGCCGTTGACACGGGCCGCGATGGTGGCCTGGAACTGCGGTAGTATGACCATTTTTCCATTGGCCTCAATTACACGGCTGACTGGTTTTTCCATGAAGGAGCCGAGCTTGATATGGGATAGGGCCAATTGGCTTTTTTTAAGCGTCACAACCCCTGATGGGGCCGCATCGGATTTGGACTCGGCATTCTCCTCCTGCTTGCCGCAGGCGGAAAGCAGGGCGAGCAGAAAGCTTAAGAGGAAAAATGCCGCGGTTTTCTGCGCCTGCGAGTTTTGAAGTTGCATCATGGCTTCTCTTTCATTCATTGGGTTAAAGCGGTGAATTCGATCACGGATTGGTTGTATTCCAGAACAGCTTCCAAATACTCGAATTGGGTCTCAAGACTTTGATTGATGCTTAGGAATACCGTCTGATAATCGGTCTCCCCTAATGCGAACATTTTTCTGACGGAATTGAGGATACTCTCTGCAATGGGTAAACCGGTCTTGGTATAGAACTCAAGATTGCCCTGCAAACGCTTAATGTCATGTGCTGCCCGGCGACGCTCCTGGGCGAGGTTGTTCCGCTCCTGTCGGTACTCGTATTGAGCGGCTTGCCAGCCATGCCTCGCACTGCCGATGTCTCCGGCATGGGTCCAGAACCACAATGGCACAGTAAGGCCAAATCGCATCTGGTATAACAAATCCGGTTGGAAATCCGTTTGGTTGAAATATCCGACGTAAAAGGAGGGAAAAATCTTTTGCTGTTCCAAGCGCAAGCTGCCTTCCTCCACTTTCGCCTTTTGCTCGTGATAGTCCAATAGCGTACTCTTCCGGAGAGTAGAATCTAATGCGTCGAACCGGTCTGGTGGTGCGAGGGGATGGAAGGGCTCCAGCCGGCGAAGGGCGGAACCGTTATCGCCGATCATCTTCTTCAATTTATCATGCGCGATCTCCAACTCGATTTTCGCGTTCTTATAGCGCTGGGCCACCATCAGGTACCTGCTTTGTGCGGTGAGCTTTTCCAGCAACCCTGTCTCGCCGACCTCGTATTTGCTTCCCATGGCAAGGCTGAATTTCTCCAGCAGGCTGTCTTCCCGGCCATACAAATCCGCCTTGGCTTGCCCATACTGCACCTGGGCATAAACCAACTTCAGATCTTTGATGAGTTGCTGCCGTTGGTAAATCAGGTTGAAATTCTGGAGGGCGACTCGGCCGTCGATGAGATTCTTTTGCTTGAGGTAGACGGTGGGAAAGGCGAATTCCTGTTG
Source organism: Fibrobacteria bacterium (assembly GCA_043750055.1). Taxonomy (GTDB): domain Bacteria; phylum Fibrobacterota; class Fibrobacteria; order UBA11236; family UBA11236; genus Chersky-265. The sequence continues at coordinate 5,212 of JAYVCH010000061.1, read as the reverse complement.
CACCGTCAATCGCATTTCCTTGCCGGAAGGCGATTCCAGGCCTACCTGCGGGTCCGGTAGAGTGAAGAACGGCTTCTTCTCTGCGTGCAGATTCTCCTGGTGCATCTTGAGTGTGTTACTGTTTTTCAACATCAATTCGCAGGCCTGATCCATGGAAAGCATAGCCTCCTGCGCTTGAGTCGTCAGCGGCCATCCTAGCAAGGCAAGGCCGAGGATAAGGCTGGCATGGGCAACGACGCCCTTCGAGGTTGCCGCTCGTTTCCTCATGAAGATGGAATACAGGATGGGCAGGATAAACAAGGTCAGGAAAGTCGCCGTGAACAGTCCGCCGATGACGACAGTTGCAAGTGGCTTTTGAACCTCGGCCCCGGAACCCTTGCTCAATGCCATGGGCACGAAGCCGATGGCAGGGACGATACCGGTCATGATAATGGATCGGAAGCGGTTGGTGACTCCGGTAAGGACCCGTTCACGGATGTCCTTAATCCCTTGACCGTGAAGTTGGTTAAGGTAGCTGATGAGCACTATTCCATTCAGCACGGCGATGCCGAACAAGGCAATGAATCCCACCCCTGCGGAAATACTGAAGGGCATGCCACGCGCCCAGAGGAAGAAAATTCCGCCCACTGCCGAAAAGGGAATGGCCGTGAAGATGATCAGGGTTTCCGTCAGGTTCTTGAAGGTGATGAACAAAAGCATGAAAATGATGAGTAGCGCCAGTGGCACCACGATGCTAAGGCGCGCTCTCGCGTTGATGAGGTTTTCGAACTGTCCTCCATAGGCGACGGAATATCCGGGCGGGATTTTAACTTTTTTTTCAATTTCCGCCCGGGCCTCGTCCACTATGCTCTCCACGTCCCTACCCTTAGTGTTGAAGCCAACGTCGATTTTCCGGCGCGACTGCTCCCGGGAGATTTCCGAGGGTCCGTTTCTAAGTTCGACCGTCGCGATCTGGGACATGGGTACCGTGGTCCCATCGGCCGTGGAGATCATGAGGTTCTCGAGATCCGCGATTTCCTTCCTTGATGCATCCGCGAATTTCACCACCAGATCGAAACGCGAGTCGTCCTCGTAGATGACACCGGCCTTCTTTCCAGCGAACGCCGTACTCAGGAAGTCGTTCACTTTGCCGACGCTGATGCCATAATGGGCCATGGATTGACGATTGTAACGGATTTGCAACTGCGGGAGCCCGGCGATTTTCTGGACGTTCAAATCCACGATGCCCTCGATATTCTTGATGGCCGCGGCGATCTCGTTTCCCTTCTGGGTGAGTACATCAAGGTTGTTTCCGAACAATTGCACGACAACTTCGGTCCTTGCGCCGGTCATGAGTTCGTTGAAGCGCATTTCAATCGGCTGCTGCACCGAGTAGTAAAGGCCGGGAACGTTATGCAGAATGCGATAAATGCGATCGGTCAGTTCGTCCTTGGTTTTGACCTCCTTCCATTCCTTCTTGTCCTTCACGGTGACGATCAAGTCGAAGGCCTCGATAGGCATGGGGTCGGTGGGAATTTCCGAAGCGCCGACTTTCGCGGTAACCGAACTGATCTCGCTTGGCAGACTGTCCAAAAGCAGCCTTTGTAGCTTTTGCGTGGCCGCTATGCTGGAGTTCAGGCTGCTGCCTTGGGGCAGGCGGGTTTCTATGGCGTAGTCGCCCTCGTCAAGCCGCGGAATGAACACGCCCCCAAGGTTCAGGTAGACGAACATTGCGCCGACGGAAAGCACGAGTGAACCGCCTAGAAAGGCCGCCTTATGATCGAGCGCATACTCGATACCCTTCCGATACCGGGTCTGCATCCATTCGAGGTATCGGTGCGTGAAATTAGCCTTTTCCTCAGAATCCTCCTTTAGGAAGAGAACGCTGGCAACGGGCACATACGTCAAGGAAAGAATGAAAGCGCCGATAAGCGCGAAGGTCACCGTCAAGGCCATCGGTTGGAACATCTTCCCTGCGATGCCGGTGAGCGCCAGGATAGGGATATAAACCACGAAAATGATGATCTGTCCGAAGGTGGCGCTTTGCATCATCTCCTTGGTCGCGCTGCCCACGACATTCTGCTTGCTATGCCCGCCCCCTTCCCTATGGTTAAGGTGGAATCTGCGGAGGATGTTTTCCACGATAATGATGGTGCTGTCCACAATCAATCCGAAATCAATGGCGCCCAGGCTCATGAGGTTTCCGGAGACATTGAACATGCGCATCATGACGAAGGCGAAAAGCATGGACAGGGGGATGACCGAGGCCACAACCAGGCCGCTGCGCACGCTGCCGAAAAAGAGGACCAGAACCGCCAATACGATCAGCGCGCCTTCAATGAGGTTGGTCGAGACCGTATGCACGGCGCTTTTCACCAGCTTCTCCCGGTCGATGAAAGGATCGATGACCAGATTCTCAGGCAGGGATTTTTCCACATCATTGATTCTCCGCTTCACGTTCTGGATGACCGTGCTGCCGTTGGCGCCTTTCAGCATCAGGATAAGCGCGCCTACCGTTTCGCCTTCCGCGTTGCGGGTCATGGCGCCGTAACGAGTGGCATACCCCTCTTCCACTGTTCCAATGTCCTTAATCAGAACGGGGACCCCCCGGTTTTCCGTGATTACCGTATTCTCGATGTCGAAATCGCCCATCATCATCCCCAGGCCGCGGATGAAGAACATCTGGTTTTCCTTTTCGATATAGGACGCCCCTGTATTGGCATTCCCCTCCTCCAAGGCCGTGAAAACGTCATCCAAGGTGATCGAGAAAGACTTCAATAGGTTGGGGTCGACTCTCACCTGGTATTGCTTCAGGTATCCCCCGAAACTGCTTACGTCCGCGACACCTTCCACCCCGAGCAATTGCCTGCGCACTATCCAGTCCTGAATGGTGCGGAGCTCGGTCAGGGAATATTTCTTGCCTTCAGGATCCTTGGCATGGATGGTGTATTGGAAAATCTCGCCCAGGCCCGTGCTGACGGGCGCAAGTTCGGGCGTGCCCGCTCCGGGCGGAATATCCCCCTCGACCTGCTTCAGTCTTTCCGTAATCTGCGCACGGGCCCAGTAGACATCCGTGCGGTCCTCGAATACGATGGTGACCACGCTCAACCCGAACCGGCTCATGCTCCGGGTCTGGGTGATCTGAGGAACGCTCGCGACCGCGAGCTCAATGGGATAGGTGATGTATTGTTCAACCTCATTGGCCGCTAAATTGGGACTCACCGTGATAATCTGGACTTGATTGTCCGTGATATCCGGGACGGCATCGATGGGAAGGTGGACAAGGGAATATCCGCCCCAGCAGATGAGCGTCAGCATCATCAAACCCACCATCAGCTTATTTTTCAGGCTATAATCAATGATATTTTCAATCATGTTCTTTTCTGTGGGTTCAGGTTTGAGGCGACGCAATCGCCCATTTGGACATTTTAAGAACAGGGGGATATGCGTCCCGAAACGGGACAATTGACTCAACAGACGGGCAAAGACCCGGTGTGGAGGAGTGGGGTCGGGAGCTTAAACGAGGATAACGATCGAACGCAAGCGAACCCGGAGAGGGTTCGGGGGATGCGAATCGGTGGGCAGGATAGACGGATGGGGACCGATCGACTCAAGGACGAGAACGGGGCCGGAATGCGTTAGCTGGGATGGTGAACTAATCAGACTCGCCTTCGCGGCAAGCAAAAAGGGCGATTTGAAACTTAGGAGATGGAAATGATGATCATTGTCGGTCGCTTTGGAAAGGGTTCCGAAAGCATCCGATTCATCATGGTGCACCTGTTCTCCCAAATTGGAATTATCGGAGGATTCCGTGGCAAGCTCATGATGGCCATGGACCATTTTGAAATGGATGACCCCATGCTCTTCTAGGGCCTGAATCCCATGGGCAGGATCGGAAAAGGCCAGCACCAATTGCGGCGTCAATCCTTCTAGGAGAAAAGAAAGGGAAAGCGCCAGGAGTAAAACCCCTGCCGAACCTTTCCAAACCTGGTTATGGAATCTCACATTCAATCCTAGCTAATATCGATCTATTCTAACTATAACACAAAAAAAAGTCAATTCGCATATCACGATACCACTCTTCATTCACCTGATAATCAATGATCATATGCAAATGGGAGCATAGGTAAATCGAAGCCCTTTTTCAATCCTAATCTCCCCAAATTCCCATTGCAAATGCAACCTTTCCCAGAAAAGTCTCTCTTATTATCGGCAAATCTTACTTTTTTCCAGTCTAAACCCGCCGTCTATTCCCCAAAATTCATCCTCTATTCTGTCATGGACGCGCCTCACCCCTCCCCCAAAAGGTCGCTCCCCTTTTCACTCCGCCCATTCCTGGGGTTCCTCACTCCACTCCAAATCCACTTCTTCCTTAAGCTTCAATGGAGAGACTTCGGCGATTGAAGCAATCGCTTTCGGCGGGCCGGTAGGAAAGCCCATGCCAAATAGGATTGTCTGTATCGTTCGTTCTGTCTTGACCAAAGCCATGAGTCGAATCCCACCACCACAATTCGGGCAGACGATTTCACTGCCAAAGGTTCGCCTTAGTAACTCGTTCCACGGAATATATTTTCTACAACTTACCGATTTCGTTTCGATGGCTTTAGGTTTAAAAGGCAGGTCCGGCGTGGTTTCCAACCCAGAATTTTCTTGTTCAAGATTTAACGGCTCGGGCTTATGGCTTGGCACTATCCATTGACGCCATTTACTATTCGAAGACAAAACCCCGGAATAAACCGTGACATGTCGGCGTGGAGGAGGAATCAGTGCAGCCATACGGGACAGTAACGCCTTGGGAGCAAGGCCAATGCTGCGCGTCCCATCGGACCAAGGTCTTTTGAAATCCACGGTAACGCTGCCATCTTCCAATAAGCGTAAACGCTCATTGGCCAAAGGCGGGCGCAGAATATACCGGCAGAGCATTTCCCGTACCTTGGGCGATTGAGACAATCGCTTATCATTTCCTGTGACTCGCCGGGCGGCGTGCAGATTAAAGGCGCAATCCACAGCACACAAATAGCCCTTTTGCTCAGGTGCTTCACCTGCCAGGGCCGGGAATTGCTGGGCTGATAGATCATAATCGGTGCCCGCCTTTGCGCCGGCCCAGGCGGTTGAAACACCCGTGAGGGCTTTACCTTCAGCCGCTGCTGCTAGTAAACCTGCGAGTGTTGGATCGGACTCGCCAAACCCATCGCCTAGGATAGCATTGACTTCTCCATCGCCAGGTGCGGCT
>JAYVCH010000060.1:0-11150 GCA_043750055.1 Fibrobacteria bacterium | reverse complement strand
CCAAAGACGCCAAAAATCGTATCTTGTCGCTGATTTCTTGCGGAGGTATCCAAAACTGAGGCGGGAGTTGCCAATCTTTGTAACCCTGAATCAAATTGAAATTGACCCGTACGATGTCCTGAGCTTATTATATTGAAGGTAAGCATGTCAGACACCGAAAAAAATATCGAGAAGCTTGAAGGTATGTTTGCCGAACTCTCTGGTTCTGCAGTGAATAAGGCCTACAACGAGGCCTTAGAGAGCGGGCTAAGTGTCTATATCAGCAGCTATGCAGAGGGGGGTATTTTCGAAGTATTCCCTGGGGGTGGAAAAAGACTTGTTAAGCATATTGGGCCCCCATTTAAAGTGACCGCAGGAACTACAGTAGAAATTCCAAAATGACAGATGTCCCGAGGCTGCGTATAATTGCCGGTCCAAATGGCTCCGGCAAAAGTACAATTAAAGCCATCTTGCCTCCGGTTTCGCTAGGCATCTACATAAACCCAGATGAAATTGAAGAAAAAATAAAAAGCAGTCAGTCGCTGGACCTGAAGCCTTTTGGTATCGAAGCGACTCAGGAAGAAGTGGTTTCATTTTTCAATAAATCGACTCTTCTTCAAAAGAACAATTTGTTGAATGTGGCAAACGACATTCGGCTTACGGGGTCTGAATTAAGTTTTTCCGATGCAAAAATGAACTCTTATTTTGCTTCGGTTACCGCAGATTTCATCCGGCGCAAGTTATTGAAAAAAAATGAATCCTTCACCTTTGAAACGGTGATGTCATTCACGGATAAGATAAATCTATTAGACGAAGCAAAGTCATTGGGCTACCGAGTCTATTTGTACTACATCGCGACGGAAGATCCTGAGATCAATATTTCTCGAGTTAAAAACAGAGTTCATTTAAAAGGGCATGACGTTCCTGAAAATAAAATCAAAGACCGATATTATCGTTCTTTGGGATTGCTGATGGATGCAATTAAGAAGAGCAATCGAGCCTATATTTTCGACAACTCTACCGATGGTAAAGAAAAAGTTTGGTTTGCCGAAATTACCGATGGGCAGACAGTAGAGTTCAAAAACGATCTTGTGCCACTTTGGTTTAAGGCAGCAGTCTTGGACAAAATCGATTCTTGAATTGTAGTAGTCTGTAAGACTCTGTTTCAAGCCTTCTCTAAACTACTACAATCTAATACGGCGGAAAATTTCGTTCGTTGTCTCGCCACACTGCGCCTATTGCTTGAAAAATTAGCTTTAGACTTTCTAAACCGTTGGTCCCAGGTTCGATACCTGGCGGGTGCAGTTTTTAGGCTGCTAACAGCCGTTTTCGTACTGCCGGTAGATCATGAATGAGCTCGGTCAGAATAAAAAGTGGCTCTGGAATTGGATTGCCGATTTCCCAACCCTGGACGGACTTGGTAGACACATGAAGTGCCGCTGCCATTTCCGATTGGGACAAGCCCAGGTCCGCACGCATGCCCTTGAAAAGGATAATGCGTTTACGCCGGATCTTTTCCTCCGACCCACTTTCTTTCCAAGTAGTTCGAGCGCCGTCTTTCGCGACAAGCGTGGTGCGGAATTTCATCTTACCGGATTTATAGGCTTTCACATCCTTTAAGTTTTGCTCCAATTGAGCGCTAAGAGATGGAATTTTCTTTTTCATAGGACTCCCTCCTTGATTGCCTGAACAAGTTCCGCAATCATTTTCTTTACTTTGGGGCTCAGATCCGCTTGTTCATTTTTCGGATAGATGGCTAGGAAGTGAATCGTATTGGCAATCTGATAATAATAGATCACCCTCGCTCCGCCTCGCTTGCCTTTCCCTTTGGCTGCTACCCGAATTTTTCGCGCGCCTCCGGTTCCTTTTATCAGGTCGCCTTTCTCCGGCTGCCCGATGAGTTCGGATTCAAGCGCCTGCAGTTGACCGTCGGTTAGGTATTCGCCAACCCAACAGGAAAATCCGGAGAATTCTTTGAACTCCATATGTTAATTATACTAAAATTTAGTATAGATGCGCAAGTGGTATCGTTAGAAACTAGCAGCCGGGATTAGCGTATCAGCGCCGAACTTTGGGCCTGTACACCAAATTTAACGCGTTTTAGGCTCGAGCTTTCGGTCCGAGTGCTACAGTGGTGCTACAAATCAAAATAATCGGCTAAATTGGTTTAAATGGGCTACTTCCAAACGGTTTTCTAAACCGTTGGTCCCAGGTTCGATACCTGGCGGGTGCAGTTTTGGGGGACACTCTCCGGCCCCGGCCCGGCCGCCACCTTCTTAAATGTCTACTCTGAATCACCCTGCTTCCGGGTGCTTCAGAGTATATTTCAGAGTATGAATATTGAAGAACTGCTGCAAAAGCAAGAAGGCAAAACCTTGGAGTTCAAAAGGGATTTGTCGTCCCCTGATGGTGTGTTGCGTACTGTCGTGGCATTTGCGAACACGGCGGGCGGAACCTTGTTGATTGGCATCGAGGATAAGACTCGGAGATTGCGTTCACTGGAAAACGGCCTTGATCAGGAAGAGCGGCTGGCAAATTTGATTAGCGATTCGATTCGTCCCCGGTTGGTGCCGGACATGGAATTGATTTCCCATCGGAAGGCTCAGGTTTTGGCAGTCCATGTCTACCCAAGCTCGCTTCGCCCCCATCATCTTCACCGGGAGGGAGAGGATTCCGGTACCTATGTGCGCGTGGGGTCCACGAATCGCCGGGCCGACCGGGAAGGACGGGAGGAGATGCAGCGGCTTTCGCGGGGGGAAAGCTTCGATGAAAAAGCCCTGACCGAATTCAAGTCAGATGCCTTGGACTTGAATGTGCTTTCAGACCTCTTCAGGAATGTCAAATCCCTGAAGCCGAAGGATATGGAAAGCTTGCGCCTGCTGGTAACCCACCAGGGTAAAAAGGTGCCTTCCGTAGCGGGATTATTGATATGCGGCAAGGAGCGTTTGGAGCGTTTTCCTGATACTTGGTTCCAGGTGGGGCGCTTCCGCGGTGGGAATAAATCAGATTTAGTGGACAAACGCGAAATCAGGGAAAACCTGGTGACAAGCGTGGAATCGGTCATGGAATTCATCCGCAAACATTTGTGGCAGGGTCAGACCATTGAAGGACTGCGCCGTCGTGATACCCTCACTGTACCTCCACTAGCCTTGCGGGAGGCGCTTATAAATTCTGTAGTACATGCGGACTACTCTCAATCGGGGGCTCCTTTCCGCGTATCCATATTCGAGGACCGGCTGGAAATCGAGAATCCGGGACTTCTGCCTACCGGCATGACGGTGGGTGATTTGGATCAAGGGGTTTCGAAGTTGCGAAACCGGATAATTGCTCGCGTTTTCAAGGAGATAGGACTTGTGGAACAATGGGGAAGCGGTATCCAACGGATGCAGTCGGAATGCGAAGGCATTGGCCTGCCTCGCCCGCGATTCGAGGAGATTGGTATGCGCTTCCGAGTGACCTTTGGATTGAAGCCCGTTCAATCGCCGGTTGTAGACGATGTTGCGAAACGGATCTTGAATGCTTTGCAAAACGGGAAAGGGCTTTCGACGCAGGCATTGGCCGTTGTCATCGGAATTTCGTCGCGGGCGACCCGACTCCGCTTGATTAAGCTGGTGCACCAAGGATTGGTCAGAGAGGTCGGGAGCAATCCGCAAGATCCTACCAGGAAATACTTCATTGCGCGCAGGCCAGAACAGTGAGCAGCGGTTTTCTACACCGTTGGTCGCAGGTTCGAATCCTGCCGGGTGTAGTTTGACCATCCCCAATGGACAGCCGTAGAGGGTCGAGTCGGGCTGGGTAGACTACCCGTTTCTATGCAAAATCGACTCTAAAACGGTGAAAACAAAGTTATATTTCAAATCAGATTTTCCTCAATTTCTGGGGTTTTATTTTACTTTTATATATACTTTATGATATAATAGGTATGAATTTCACCAATATATGATGAATTTAACGAATCAAATATCATGAGAAACCAACCGGGTGGCATAAGCAAGATTGAAGGTGAAATTCTCAAACACTTTTCATCCATTGAGGCGGTAACGATTCGGATTGATGACATCCTAGCACTTTTTCCCGGATCAAGGAAAAAAGGGAGCCAGATACTCAGTCGCATGGCTCATAAAGGCTGGCTTCAGAAACTGGACTCGGGAGTCTATCGGATCCTGCCTTTGTATGCTTCCGGCGAGGCCCCCCAGATAGAGGACCCGTGGTCCATTGCAATGGATCTTTTCAAACCTGCTTTCATCTCGGGTTGGACTGCTGCGGAACATTGGGATTTTACGGAACAAATATTCAATACCGTGAGTCTGGTCACGAGTATTCCGAAAAACCCTACCTTGCAAAAGATCGGGGGGGTGGAGTTCCGTATTAAATGTTTGCCCACGCGCAGGATATTCGGCCATGCACCGATTTGGGCGGGAAGCCGAAAAATCGAGATGGCTGATCCGAATCGTCTAGTGATAGATATTCTTGATGATCCTTCCTTCGGAGGCGGAGGCCGGCATACTCTCGACATCGTGAAAGAGTATGTCCGAGCGGGGAAATGTGAAGTTGATATCCTCATGGATTATGCAAAGCGGTTTGGGAAGGGAACCGTGTTCAAGCGGATGGGTTTTTTGATGGAGACATTCAACGCACCTGTATCAAAACCTTGGCTTGAAGAATGTAGAGCGAGCATTACCAGAGGTGTAAGCGATCTTGATCCGGGGTCACCTCATGTGGGCCGTATTTCGACTCGATGGAATTTGCGCATTAATCTCCCAATGGACTGAATAATGATTACTCGTGCTGAAATGCTTCTTCGAGACATACCGTTTCTCGGAAGACCTCGACTTCACTATTCCAAACGACCATGTTCTGAGTAAATCCTTTTTGGAAAACCATTTGGATACCCTGGCCAAATGGATTGAGGAGAGATGTGGCCTGATTTTCCCAAGACGCGATTGGAAAATCGAGGAATATCTGAATCCCAGGGGGAAGGTGGCTTATCTAGTAAAGATTTCCTATGCGGGACCGCATCCCCAGCCCACACGTTCCCTTCAGCGCATCAAATTCGATCTGACGCAGGATGAGTTGCTCGTTGATACTTCCGATTCAAGGCAGCTTTACCATGGATATTCGGATGCCCAAGAACCATCGCCAAGGATTCGGTGCTATTCCATCAATGAAATCCTAGCGGAAAAAACCCGCGCACTTACGCAGCGAAAAGGTCGCGCTCGGGATGTCTATGACCTGGTGAACATAAGCCGGAATTTCAGGGATCAGATTGATCCGGACCGAGCTCGGCGAATCGCCTTGGAAAAGTTTCAGTTCAAGGACCTTCCTATGCCCACGGTTGATGGAGTCATGGGTTTCGTGGATCATGGACAGTTGCGCGCTGCCTGGGAGGAGCAATTGGCGCATCAAATCCACCACCTACCCAGCGTGGACTCATTCCTGGCCGACCTTAAGGATGCAATCGCATGGTGGCTTGATCCAGCGCAGTCTGCTCCGAAATTGGGCTCCATGCCTGGAGCCGTTGGGCGCATTGCTGACCGAACTTTATATGCGGATTTCCCATGACGGAACAGCCCCTCTCCTATTGATAGCATTCGGCATGCGGCACGTAGCCGCTTGGCCGCCGTCTTGGAATATAATGGCTCCAAACGTTTAGTTGAGCCGTACTCCTTAAGATATCCTGCCAATGGAAATGAACTATTGCACGTATGGGAAATCGAAAAAGACGGCCAACAAGTTGGTGCGCATCGAAGTTATAAAACGGACGAAATCGTCTCGGCTACCATTTCGAGTAAAGAGTTCCGGCCTAGGTATGCAGTAGAGCTCTGATTTGCAGCAAAATATTGCCACCTAGTGAGACGAAAAACTCCCCATAAACGCTTACTTGGGCATGTATTTTTCGAGAATCGGAATGAGGTGCTACAATGGTGCTACAAAGTCAAAAAAAGACCTATATAATCAAAAAATAGGCACTTCCAAGCGGTTTTCTAAACCGTTGGTCCCAGGTTCGAAACCTGGCGGGTGCACTTTTAATCGCTGAAATTCGAAAGAATTTGGCGATAGGTCGGTGGTGAGGGAGGCGCATTTGCTTCCCTCACCCTCCGAAATCCTCCCTCTTATTCTCAAAAAGTGGACACTTTGTGGACACCCGGAAACATGAGTTTAACCGGGTACTCTGAGCAGGTTTTCGGTCTAACGTTTTCGATCCTTGGCAGGCCGTTCCTGGCCTCTACGGGAATATCATTGCCGCCAAGGATTTTCTCGAATCCATTCTTGTACAAACCGACAGAGGCGACCATCATTCGGATGGTTCCAACCCTGTTGAATTTCTGCCTCGGAATGAAATCTTTCAATGCATCGAAAACGGACTTCACCCGGGATAGGAGAAAAGGGGCGACTTAAGGCTTCAAGTGATGAATCAGGAGCCGGTTCGATAACCATGTATTTCTTTTTTTATATCTTCCTATCTGACAAATATGAAAACCCTTATCCGTACCATAAAGCTTGCAACGGTTTTTTGGCTCAGTTTTGTTGTCCTAATCGACGCAAAAACGGTATCGGAACTTGTGATCTGTGTCGGTCAAAACGGGCACTTAGCCTTAGAAACCGCATTCGACAACCCCATCGACTTGGGTAGTCCCAGTTGCGATCAGGTATGTGCAATCGCATCTTTCTCCGAGCCATCTCATTGCGGTAAATGCGTCGACCTTGCGGTTTCCGCTTTTTGTTTCGATCAAGGTGTGCCCGGAAAGAGCACGGCCTCGGGAGATACTGGTGTAACTCAGGCACTAGTGATCGTGGTTGCGATCTTGCCCAGAGAGAAGCCCGAATCCTTCTTGTTTCTGGAGGCTCCCAAACCTCCATCCAGAATATTGGCATCCGTTCGCTCCGTAGTCATCCTCGTTTAAAAATCCCCTTTTGCTCATAGCCACTTTGCTTTAGGGCATTGCTGGCTATTTATCCATTTCCCTGAAAAATTCTCCCGGGCTGCATGGTGCTTTCCTATCCCGGGAATCCTTAAGGAGGATTGATGCTCTCGTATTTGCTAATGACCTATGCAATCGCCGCGGGTCCCGCCGGGACGGCCGATTCAATAAGAGTTGGAAAAGAACCATTAACATTGACCCAGGCCATTGACCGGGCTGTAAGGAGCCATCCATCCTTACAGGTATTCCAGTCTGAAATCGAGGTGGCCGAAGGGAACAAGGCAACCGCTTCTTCTGTCTCCAACCCGGAATTAATGCTTGGTCCCGGCTTGAAGCATACCTCTGCGGATGGCTCGCGCTTCCATGGCGCGGCAGAGATTTCCCAACTACTTGAGTTTCCAGGCAAGCGCGTACTACGGGTTTTCCTGGCTGAGGGAGATGTGAAACTTAAGAAAATCGCCTTGGAAGGATTTCGCCAACAGCTTCGCATCGAGGTTAGTCGCGCCTACTTTCAGGCCATGGCAGCCCGGCAAATCTCCCGGTTGCGATCGGAGCAGGTTCAATCCGCCCAGACATTCCTACAGGCTGCGCGGAAGCGCGTCCAAAGCGGATACGCATCGGATTTCGAAACGATCAAGGGGCAGGCAGATTGGATCGCCGCTAGGAAGGAGCTCGGCGATGCCATTGCTCAAGTTCAAGCGGCGAAGTTGGCCTTGGCCGGACTCATGGGGATACCGACCGATACCACCTTTGAAGTCGAAGACAAATTGGACAGCACCCTATTCGCCCCACTGCCTCCGAATCTGGTTGCTTCGGCCTTGGAGCGGAACCCAAGCATCAGGGCGCAAGTATTGCAAATGGAATTGGCCAAAAAGAATATCGAAGCCGTCAAACTGGCTAGGACGCCGGACCTGACCATTTCTCCAGGCCTTGAATACACCGCTGATGAACAGGTTTATGGGGTGAATCTTTCCATGCCCTTGCCCTTTTGGAATAGGGGAAAAGGTGCCATCCATGCGGCGGTTGCCGAAGACCGCAAGGCCGAGGCGGAGATGGAGAAATTAAAACAGGAAATAACCGTGGCTGTTCTGGGTGCGGAGGACAAGGTCCGCGTATCCGGGGAGCAATTGTCCCTCTACACTCCGGAATTCCTGGATGGGCTTAAAAGCATCATGGAACGGGCTGAGAAAGTGTATGGGCAGAGCTCAACCACGCTGCTCATCTACCTGGAAGCTCGGCGCAGCTATTTCGATAGCCTGACAGATTATTACCAAGCCTTGGGCGCCTGGATTGAGAGCCATATGGAATTGGAAGCGGCAGTTGGTGTACCGCAAGGAAATGAAAATCAATCGAACGGAGTGGAGTAGCCATGGTGAATATGAATATGACGCGGGTTGCAATGATTGTATCCCTCCTGGTCCTGGGGGCCTGCAGGAAGGATGAACTAGGGAAAAGCAAGGAAGCCGAAGAATCTGCAAAGGTCGAAAGCAATGTGGTATCGATATCGGAAGCCGGTCTGAAAAACATGGATCTGAAGACGGAAGTGGCGGTACTCGGCTCTCTGAATATAAAGTTGAAGGTTCCGGGACGGCTTGCACCGGATGCGAATAGGATGGCGAAAATTTCAGCCACATTAGAGGGCCGTCTGATAAAGCTGGATCAGGATTTGGGAGACAAGGTCGCCCAAGGTGCGTTAATGGGTTTGGTCGAAACACCTGAGTTGTTGAATAAGCCGCTCGCATTGCGTAGTCCAATCGCGGGAATCGTGACCGAAAAGTCAGCCACCGTCGGCGAGCTTGTGGAAAAGGGCAAAGCGATTTTCGTCGTGAGCGATCCATCCCATCTTTGGTTGATCGGGGAAGTGAAGGAAAAGGATGTGGCTCTGGTCCACTCCGGCCAAAGTGTGGATTTCGCCGTTTTGTCGTATCCGGGAGAGAAGTTCCATGGAAAAATTGCGCGCATTGGTAATGCGGTGGAAACAGAATCGCGGACTTTCGAGGTACGCGTGGAAATCAACAATGCGAATGGGAGACTAAAGCCGGGCATGTTCGCCGACATGGACGTCACAACGGAAGTGCTGCGCAATGCCCTGCTCATAAGCGACGCGGCTTTGCAAACCGATGGCGACGACCAGATCGCCTTTGTCGTGCTCGATGGTGCGAAGTTCGAAAAGCGGATTGTCAAAATCGGTATGGAGCAAGAGGGTCGCGTCCAGGTTCTTGAAGGCATCAAGGCGGGAGAAAAGGTGGTCACCGAAGGTAGTTTTACCCTCAAATCCGAAATGCTCAAGGGTGAGCTGGGGGAGGAATAGCTCATGCTGAACGCCATTCTTTCTTTTTCAGTCCGCCAACGACTCTTGGTGGCTATTGGGGCCGTGGCCCTTGTCGGCATCGGCGCTTTGGCCGTCAAGCAGATTCCCATCGACGCCTTTCCCGATGTCACCAATGTGCAAGTGCAGGTCTTGGCCACAGCGGGAGGCATGTCCCCTCCCGAAGTTGAAAAACTGGTCACGCGTCCCATTGAAGTGGAGCTTGCGGGCCTTCCCAGGCTTACCGAGGTGCGTTCCGTATCCAAAATAGGCCTTGCCGCCATCACCGTCGTATTCGAAGACGGCGTAGACGATTATTTCGCCCGCCAGCTTGTATCGGAAAAGCTGCAAGGAGTGCGGCAGGATTTACCCGAGGGCGTCAACGTGGAATTGGGTCCCATTACCACCGGCCTTGGCGAGGTCTACCAGTATACCTTGGTGAGCGATAACAAGAAGTATGACGCCACCGAATTGCGGACCATCCAGGATTACATTGTCCGTCCCATCTTACGGACCGTTCCGGGAGTGACGGATGTCAATTCCTTCGGAGGTCTGGTCAAGCAGTATCAGGTCATTGTCCGCCCCGATCGGCTTCTCTCTTACGGAATCACACTGGATGATGTATTCGAGTCGCTCGCGAAGAACAACGGAAACGCCAGCGGCAATTTCATCGAGCACAAGTCCGAGCAATACGTGGTCCGGGGCTTGGGGATGGTCAATGGCGTCGAAGATATCTCAAACATCAAGGTCGCCACGCGAAACCACGCGGCTATTCTGGTACGCGATGTAGCGGCAGTGGAAATCGGGGCCGAGCTGCGTCAAGGCGCCGTGACTGCAAATGGAAAAGGAGAGGCGGTTGCCGGAATCGTTCTGATGCTCAAGGGCGCCAGCGGCCGGGATGTGGTCAATGCAGTAAAAGAAAAACTTCCGGCCATCCAGAAAGCACTTCCAAAAGGCGTGAAGATGGTTCCCTTCTATGACCGCACCGACCTGGTAAAAAAGGCCATCCATACGGTGACCAAGGCCCTGGAAGAAGGGGCCATATTCGTGCTGCTCATTCTTATCGTCCTGTTGGCGGATCTCCGGAGCGCCATCATCGTGACCTTGATCCTGCCTCTAGCCGCTCTGTTCGCTTTTATTATGATGAAGGCTTTCGGATTCAGCGCCAACCTTATGTCCCTGGGAGGCTTGGCCATTGGGATCGGTATGATGGTGGATGGAGCGGTGGTGATGGTGGAGAACATCCACCGACACCTTACGGAGAAGAAACCGGACGGCAGGCATCCCCGTGCAAATAAAATTGAGACTGTGCTTTATGCCGCCAAAGAAGTGGGACGTCCCATCGTGTTCGGTATCTTCATCATCATCGTCGTCTTCCTACCACTTTTCACTTTGGAAGGATTCGAAGGCAAGATGTTCGCCCCGCTGGCATTCACGATCTCTTTCGCATTGCTAGGGTCCTTGATTCTCTCGATTACTTTGGTTCCCATGCTCTGCACCTACTTTCTGAAACAAGAACCGCTGGAGCATGATCCGCGGCATATCCGCTGGCTCAAGCATATTTATCTCAAAGGACTGGCTCCATGCGTCCGTCATCCTTGGCGCGTGGTGCTGCCTTCGGTCGCAGCCTTGGCAGGTTCCTTGGCCTTGTTCCCGCTTATCGGAACCGAGTTCCTGCCCGCGTTGGATGAAGGGTCCATTGCCGTACAGACCTTTCGGATTCCCAGCATATCCTTGCCGCAATCCCTGGCCATGCAGACGAGGGCAGAAAAGATCCTCAAGCAATTCCCCGAAGTCATCGATGTGGTTTCCAAAACCGGCCGGGCCGATATCGCTTCCGATCCGATGGGAGTTGAAATCAGCGATGTCATTATCACCTTGAAGCCCAAGGAGGAGTGGAAAGGCGGAAAAACCAAGGATGAGCTGGTGGAGGAAATGCG
>JAYVCH010000059.1:0-4865 GCA_043750055.1 Fibrobacteria bacterium | reverse complement strand
CTGAAAAAATCGACGGTTCTCAATCAAATGAAAATGCGTCGCCATCAAACGAAGACTCGCCCCCAGTACCGGCATACTGGAATGCGGAAAATACCTCGAATCGCATTGTGCGAATGGCAGTCGGTTTTGCCAAGGTCTCGGGTCTTAATCCCAGTGATTTCGCAGAAAAAATCAGATCGGCGGTTAAACAAGGCTATGACGAAGCTCACGATGCCACCGGCGAACTCCCCGGTGCCGCTGGAAAATTGTATGCGGATACGAAAAAATTAACCTTTGAGAAGCTGGAAAAATGGCTTGAAGATTATGAGGCCAGGGCCTATAATCAGTCCGCGCAACCTGATACTAATCAAAGAACGGAAGTACACCGTGGAACTGAGAATAACAAGTAATTCACAAATTGCCCTCTTCATCGTGAAGGGCAAAATCGGCTGGGATAATTCCCGCATCCTCGATGCCCAAATTCATAAGATGGTGGAAAAGGGCTGCTCGCATATTATTTTCAATTTGGATGAAGTCACCTTTCTCTGCAGCGGCGGAATCGGCGCGCTTATTTTCAACATGAAAAAAGTGCAGGCAACGGGCGGCGATATTTTCGTGGTATCGAATTCCGATTATATCCAATTCCTTTTTGCGACGATTGGCTTCAATATCATTTTTAGCGGAAAGATATTCCAAAATTTTGAAGAGTTCCGTGATAAAATTTTAGAGCCAAAAGGATTGAGTTTGAATCTATTTAATAGTCAATCCACTCTACTCGACACCGAAGAACATCGTTTTCAAAACGAAGTCTCCAAGTCCGCGGCTTGATTTCAAAAAATCAATTTTTGTCCTCACGAACCCCCAACACATAGTCTGGGCCGCTTGATTTAGCTATTCTTCTCCATGAGGATAGCCTAATGGTACAGCCCACCGAAGTTCGTGAACCGCTAAAATTTAAACCCATTCTTCAAGCCAAAATTTGGGGTGGAGATGGTTTATACCGGGTCTTACGCAAAGGCACCGATTCCGATAAGGATATGGGCGAAGCCTGGGAACTTTCCGATCGTGAAGGGGAATCGACGCTCGTGGCAATTGGTTCCTTCGCGGGTCAGTCTTTTAAAGATTTGTTCGCGCGTCATGCTCGCGATATTTTAGGGCAACAATACTTGCCAAGTCGAGCGAACTTTCCGCTGCTTTACAAATTTATTTATGCGCGCGAGCCGTTATCGGTTCAAGTACACCCAGGCGAAGGCTCATCGTTAGGCGAAGCTAAAACCGAATGCTGGTATATTCTGGAGGCTCCGCCCGGAAGCGAATTGATCCTTGGCGTGGCCGGTGATGGAGATCGAGAAAAAATCTTATCCGCTTTGGCCACAAGTGAATGCATGTCGGTTCTCAATCGGGTACCGGTTAAGGTCGGTGACTTATTTTTTATTCCTGCGGGAACTGTACATGCGATAACAGCGGGCTTATTGTTGTATGAAGTACAGCAGAATTCAGACACGACCTTTAGGCTTTACGATTGGGACCGAGTGGATGCCAAAGGAAAACCGCGTCCACTTCATATTCAGGAATCGGCTCAGGTCCTTGATCTTCGACGCCATGATAAGCATCGAATTTCTCCCCTGCTCCTTAGTTACGCTTCCCATGACGAACAAGTTTTGGTCGCTTGTCCCTTTTTCGCTATCATCAAATTTTCTCGCTGCACGGACTTCGTACCCGTAACCACAACCCCGCGTTTTCGAGTACTCACCTGTGTACGGGGAAGTTTTGACCTGCAGTGGGAGAATGGTCAATCCATGCCGATGGCACTTGGCGAAACCGTTTTGATCCCCGCATCTTGTCTGAAGGTGAAATTCCGGGAAACGGAAATGGGGTCGGAGATTCTATCCAGCTTCATTCCGAATTTGAAGGAAGAGATTATTAAGCCCTTGCGCAAGGCAGGATTTAGTGAACAAGCCATCCGAGACCTAGGTGGTCTGGATGGCCTATCCGCAATTGAAGCTTAGCCTTTTTTTAGGAATTAAATCCCCAAAGACACGCCGACTTGGGCGTACATTGGCAAGGCAGCGGCCCCACCTGAAATGAAGTAAGGACCACGTTGCAGAAGTGCTTCATTAAAGCTTCCCTCTACTGCAAAATTATCCTTAACCCAACGCAAGCCGAGCTGTACATTGGCCTGGGCGGTTAGCAATTTCGTTGCTTCGGAAGGAGTTCCAAGCAGTGGAGGTGCGGGCATATTGGAGTATCTATCATAACTCAAACCCGCTGAAGCTCCCGCGGAAACTTCGAAACCCTTACCCAATTGCTTTTGAAAAGCCAAATTGGGCATAACCGATAGTCCGGTATGATCTGGATCTGCAGTTGGAGCAGGGTTATCCGTTTTCTCAAAGTTAAACGAAGATGTTTCTCCCAAGAAGACAGAATAGCTAGTCGTTGCTTTTAAAATGTATCCATGATAAAAGTTGGCCGTTACCGAGGTACTGCTAGCTTTAACGGTGGCTGCAGGCGTGCCCCCGGTGGCTTCGATTGAACTCAAGTTCACAGATACTTCTGCGTTCAAGGCATGTGTGCCTTCGGTAGTCGCATCCTTTTTCCAACCGCCCATGAGATGAATAGTGGCAGGTTTTGTTTCTGCGGGTGGCACTTCGGTCTTCAGATAATTACCAGGTCCCGTAAAATATCCCACCTCGCCATAGGCATCGCTGCTTCCCAAATTAAAATCGCCGAACAATCCAAAACCATCACCATCGATAACAGTTTTTGTGGTGTTACCAGCAGTGGTACCGGAAGCCTTATTGAAGTCGATGATTAAGCCACCGCCCCATTTAGAATTCGCAATACCCGCATGAACATTGCCTGATCCACCCGCCGTACTCACAACACTACCGAACCAATCAAATCCGATGGCATTAAACGAATAGGCGCCATTGGCCAAATCAGCTCCTCCCCATCCGGCAAAATATTGTTTGCCCAGAATTAAGGTGGGACGCTTGGTGTAATTATCTACAGTATTATCTGCAGCAGCATTGCCCATGGTTGTGCCGGTATATATTCCGGTACGGGGTGCGACCACACTTGAACTGCTTGCAACAGCCGGAGCGTATGAGGATGTCGACAGGTCAGTTTGGGCTAATGAATAGCTGATGGCCCCCGCAGCCACAAGTCCGGTTATGAAGACGTTTCTTTGAATTTTCACACTCTACTCCTTTTAAAATTTAGGCCGGGGTTATTCTTAAAGTACAGTTGTCAGACGACATACTCCCCGTCAAGCCTGCCGATTCGGTTAGAAAAGTACTCATTAAGCGATGATTTGTTACACAATTATATTGAAACAACGGGAATCGTAGCTAACCCAATCCAAGGTCAAGGCAATCGGGTCACTAGAGAGGACATTCTCTAGTTCGTCCTTTGGATGATATTTCTACGCTGGGATTGAAAGAGCATCGACGACAGTGGAAGGAAAAATTAGGAGAACGTGTCCGGAATTTATTAGGACGAACTAACGTTTTTTCCAAATGGAATAACGCCGTTCGGTAACCTCTTCCCAGAAATCCACCAAATTACTTTCTACCGCTCCTTCTCGCAACAATTCAAGCGAGCCCAAGGACCGGGTCAATTTCAAAAAGATATTCTGCTCCACTTGAGTGTGGCAATAGACCACTAGCCAGCCCTCCTTTTTGGTCAGAGCGGCGGCATGGGCCATGAATTTTTCCGGAGAAAAAAATCTCAATGGTAATCCCCAAAACAAGAGCTGATAGCGCGTCACGAAAGGGTAGAAGATGGAGATAAAATCAAAACCAGAATTTTGATCCGCATCCTTAAACTTCAGAAAATTTTTGACCTCGTAATCGACGAGCGGGTTTTCTGTTTGGGCCACATAGGTATCGGCATAATCTTTACGAGAATGGAAATCGGGATAAATCCCATAGCCATCCAACTCAATGCCCTTCAAGGCTATTTTTCGTCCGTGAGAATTAGCAACATGCTTGAGCCACTTTTCCAAACCAAATACATAAAACCAATCCTGTGATCCTACATCCAAGGCGCGATACACCGTCTCTGTATTTCCTTGGACCCCCCGTTCAGAAAAAGGCAGAGTCAAACCCTCGCTGGCTTTTTCAAGAGTGTCAATCAGATACAAGTTTTTCCGGTATAGGGTGGCGGTGGATTTTTTCTCCAAGGCTTCCAAATGAAAACGTTTTCCGAGCGTCTTCGCGCGCTCAATGGCCTTTTGCTCTAAGTTGGATGGAACCCCTTTTTCTTCGGCATCAGGTCTTAAGTAGGCGAAAAGATGGGATTTAGATTCCTGAATTAATTTTCGTTTTCCCCGCGACCAATGTAAGGTCTGGAAAAACCAAAAGGCGAAGGCATTACCCGGTAATCGAAAAAAAACCAATAGTTCCGAAAAATTAATGTTAGCCACCCAAGATTTGAAGATTCGTATTCAATCCGTGTTAAAAAGTTAAAAACCGGGTAAGCCCTCGGCAAATCAAGGCCCATTCTAAATAGCTGAAATAGGGCTTTCGTGGGCCCCCGGATCCGACCATGTTTTGCCAAGCGCTACCCCGAGGATGCATCATGTTGAAAACATTTTCATGTCCGCAAAAATAGGTTGCTCCGAAATACTCGATCACGTCCCAAAAAGCATTGCGGGCGGCGATATCAACGTCCAATCCTGCGGCTACTAGGAAGAGGCAAAGCGGGAAGTGCTGGTATCACTGAACCATAATAATAGGTGTAGGCCGGCTTGGACTTTTTTACCGCCGGCTTTCCACTGGGTTTCATGGTTTCCGGGAATAAGTATTACGTAGGTTCCCATTTCCATCATTGGAACCATCATGCCCCGCCAGAAAGCATATTGCTTATAAAACGCCATTAGGTCA
>JAYVCH010000058.1:0-6779 GCA_043750055.1 Fibrobacteria bacterium | reverse complement strand
CATGCTGCTGGGCCACTGGGGAACGACGCCCGGGCAGAACTTCATTTACGCACACTTGAACCGGGTCATCAACAAGTATGACCTCGACATGATATTCGTATCCGGGCCAGGCCATGGTGGGCCCGCCGTGGTGGGTAACACCTATCTGGAAGGAACCTATAGCGAGATTTACCCGAATATCAGCCAAGATGAAGCGGGTCTCCGAAAGCTTTTCCTGCAATTTTCGTTTCCCGGCGGCATACCCAGTCACGCCTCACCAGAATGTCCGGGTTCTATTCATGAAGGCGGCGAATTAGGGTATTCGCTAAGCCACGCCTTCGGAGCCGTGCTTGATAATCCCGATCTCATTGTCGCCTGCGTCGTCGGCGATGGCGAGGCGGAAACAGGTCCTCTGGCCACGGCATGGCATTCCAACAAGTTCATTGATCCCGCCACCGATGGTGCAGTCCTTCCCATCCTGCACCTGAATGGCTACAAGATTTCTAATCCCACCCTGCTCGCCCGGATTACCCATGAGGAATTGGAGCAACTATTCCGCGGGTATGGATGGACGCCTTACTTCGTCGAAGGTCATGAGCCTGACCTGATGCATGAAGCCATGGCCTCGACCCTCGACATCGCGGTGGAGGAAATCAAAAGAATCCGTTCGGAAGCGCGTAAGGATGGGAATAGCGCGCGCCCGCGCTGGCCGATGATTGTCCTGAAATCTCCAAAAGGCTGGACGGGACCAAAGGTGGTCAACGGATTGCAAATCGAAGGCACTTTCCGTTCGCACCAAGTACCGCTCTCCGATCCAGCCAAACATCCCGAACACCTCATTCTCCTGGAAAATTGGCTGAAGAGTTACCGACCGGAAGAACTCTTTGACGAACGGGGTCGCCTGAATCCGGAACTGGCAGAGCTTGCGCCAAAAGGTGACCGGCGCATGGGAGCCAATCCCCACGCCAACGGCGGCATTCTGCTCCGTGATTTGCGGATGCCGGATTTCCGAGGGTACGCAGTTGAAGTCGCCTCTCCGGGTATACCCGGTATCGGCGACACGCATGTGCTGGGACGTTTCCTCCGCGATGTGGCGAAGCAGAATTCCGATCAGCGGAATTTCCGGGTCTTCGGCCCTGACGAGACCCTTTCCAATGGCCTGGAAGCGCTCTTTGAAGTGACGCAACGCCAATGGAATGCGGAAACGAGGCCGGACGATGAACTTCTTGCGCATACCGGGCGCGTAATGGAAATGCTCAGTGAGCACCAATGCGAGGGCTGGCTCGAAGGCTATCTGCTCACCGGCAGGCACGGAATTTTCAATTGCTACGAAGCGTTCATCCATATCATCGACTCCATGTTCAACCAACACGCCAAGTGGCTAAAGGTCACGTCGCGCCTACCGTGGCGGCGGAAGATCGCTTCGTTGAACGTCCTGTTGACCTCACATGTCTGGCGCCAGGATCACAACGGATTCACTCACCAGGATCCAGGGTTCCTCGATGTGGTCATGAATAAGAAGGCCGAAGTGGTGAGGATCTACCTTCCTCCGGATGCGAACTGTCTTTTATCCGTGATGGACCACTGTCTGCGGAGCCGCCACTATGTAAACGTCGTGATTGCGGGCAAACACCCCGCGCCCCAATGGCTGACCATGGACGCTGCCGTAAAGCATTGTACCGCGGGTATCGGCATCTGGCATTGGGCCGGCAATGAGCAGGGGATTGAACCCGACGTGGTCATGGCATGTTGCGGCGATGTACCGACCTTGGAGACGCTTGCAGCCGTTTCCATCCTTCGCGAGTACCTGCCCAATCTGAAAATCCGGGTGGTTAACGTAGTCGACCTCATGAAGCTACAGCCGCAATCCGAGCACCCGCACGGGTTAAGCGAAACGGAATTCGATTCGCTTTTCACCAAGGATAAGCCGATCATATTCGCCTTCCATGGTTATCCGTGGTTGATACACCGCTTGACCTATCGCCGTTTCAACCACCATAACATCCATGTCCGCGGCTACAAGGAAGAGGGGACCATTACTACCCCATTCGACATGACGGTGTTGAACGATCTGGACCGCTTCCACCTTGTGATGGACACCATCGACCGGTTGCCGCAGATCGGCGAGAAAGGCATTGAACCAAAGCGGCAATTGAATGCCAAGTTGGCTGAGCATAAGCGGTATATCGCCCTGAACGGCCAAGACATGCCGGAAATACGCAACTGGAAATGGCGCGAAGCCAAGGAAGCGAATTAATGAATCCCGGATGAATACCCGTCCATTGGAACGTCAAGCTAGAAGAACAAGTACACATAGAAGGGGATTTTATGCTGATAAAAGCCAAGACACTGAATGGTTATAAATTGAATGCCAAAGACGGGGAAATCGGAGCTGTCAAGGAATTCTACTTCGACGACCGGTACTGGACGATTCGCTACCTGGTCGCGCATACCGGTAGTTGGCTTGTGGATCGACAGGTACTGATTTCACCCTATTCCTTTGGGGCCGTGCAAAAGGCGGAGGAACTTCTTGAAATCGATTTGACCAAAAAGCAAATCGAGAATTGCCCGTCCTTGGATAGCGACAAGCCCGTATCCCGTCAGTACGAAGAGCGTTTCTACGGCTATTATGATTGGCCGATTTATTGGGGTGGGCCTATGATGTGGGGAAGCTATTCGTACATTTCGCGCGATCGGGATGAATGGAAGAGGGTTACCCATCATGAAAAAATGTGGGACCCCAATTTGCGTAGCACCCATGATGTGATCGGACATCACATCCAGGCAGTGGACGGCGAAATCGGGCACGTCGTGGACTTCATTATCGATGAAGCGACATGGGCGATTCGCTACCTCATCGTCGATACGCACAACTGGCTGCCTGGAAAAATGGTATTGGTTTCCCCCGGCTGGATCAAGAGCATCAGTTGGCTGGATTCGAAGGTCTTCATCAATCATACCAAGGAGGCCGTGAAGATGTCTCCGGAATATACGGACCAATCCTTGTTGACCCGGGACTATGAATCCGAACTTCATAATCATTACCAAAGCCAAGGATACTGGGTCGATGAAGAAACCGTCCACGACCATTCATTGAAGTAGAAGGGAACGAGGAAAGAAAATATTCATGAAACAACACATTGCACATTCCGGAACATGGGGAATCGCCCTTATAGTAATCGTGGTAGTCTCATGGTTTCTTTACCGATATCTTGCACCAAAGAATTGGAAGGAGTGGGCCAGTGCCGGCGTGATTCAAGCCTTTATCATTGCCCTCTATGCGGAAATGTATGGCTTTCCACTTACGATCTATCTACTGGTGCGGTTCTTCGGCCTTGATAAGTCGAACCTCAACGCCAACCTCTGGTCCACGCTACTGGGCTTCGGTGAGATGGGAATGATGGTTTCAATGATTTTCGGCGAGGGAGTTGTTCATTGGCCCACCCTGTTTTCTGTCGTGCTCTTTCCCGTCATCGTTCTCGCATATTTCCTGTTGGCGCGAAGCGAGGAACGCAAAGTTGTGGAACAGTTCGGTGATGGGTATATCTCTTACCGGAAGCAGGTGCCGATGTTTTTCCCACACTGGGGGCAATGGCGTAGGCTGGCCACGACGAGAACCACCAATTCAAAGGACCTATAAGCTCGATTCAAAGGAGGGGAATCTAAAATTCCGCATATTCATGGGAAGATGGTCATAAGATTCCTCGACCTGATAGGCGTGCGGCGTTACCTCCTTTTTGATTTCTTGTAGCAAATTTAGCGCGCATCTAAAGCGTACCCCCTCTTCCTCCGATATAGATCATACGCGGAATGGACCGCGTTAGATCAAACCAGAGGAAAAAATGCATATCAGCAATGTCACAAGTACCCCCACCCTTGAAGCAGCCAAAGGCAAAAGCCCCGTATCGAAAATGGAGAATGGAGCGGTGCCTTCCGGCGAGCCCCAGGCCGATGAGCATACTTCTCATACCCATCAGAGTTCCATGCCGTCAATGCCGGGTATGGGCGAAATGGTTGATGAAAAGGCCTAAACTCCCGATTTTCGGGATTTACACGCCGGCCCCCCTGCCACCAAAGGTTGTCGGGAGCCGGCTTCTTTTTTTTAATCTATAACACGTAACATTAATTCGCCCATATGAATGAATATGGCTCCCCCTCCCCTCCATGACCTATATTTCAAAATCGATGAAAATTGCTTCCATCAAAAATCACCCCTTACTCGGCCCCATCCTGATGGTCTCACTTTTCCTGACTTTGGAAAAGCAGATTTTTTTTGCTGCACCCTAAGCGAAAGCGTGGCGGAAAAGATTCAGGAGTATTTTGGGGGCGCTTCTTCCGTTTCGGAAAATCACCATGCCGCAGACCATTCCAGTCCTACAGCCATGGATGACGTCCTACAGGATGAAATGGATCTCCACACTGAATCTGGCTCACATCCCGGTTTAGGCTTCCAATCTTCCGACTCTTGTTTATCCGAAAATGCTGATAACGAAATCATGATTCTTGGGCTTCACTTTGAGGTGGCCCTTCCTAATGGCATTGATTTTCGGCTGCCTCAATTGCCTCAGCTGCTTTCCCAAGTAGCCTACACTCCGCGTCCTCAAAATAAGTCCAGCCCCCCGATCCCTCTCGCTACAATCCGAATCCAAGTCTAAAATCCTCACCCCAAGGAATCAGATCCTTATTCAAGGATTGGAAGTCCATGGAGTCCCCCTACGTATTCCAATAGCCCCTCGATAGGGACTTTTCGGAATCATCCGGGAAAGAATCCCGGTTAATCCACGCTTTTTGAAAAACGGGACTCTTCCTTTCCTTATTTCACACCCCCACTTTCCGGGATGTGATTGGGTTTGGGAACGGATGTCCATTTTACGGGTGCAATGTAATCGGGAAGAATGAATGTCCGAATCGGATGTAAACGGTCGAAAATCAAACTCGCGGATTGATATTCGCTTGGCCTCTGTTGCCAGGGTAAAAAATGGCGAAAGCCCAGCGTCCGTAGCGAAACATTTTGGAGTGCATCGTGTATCCATTTACCGTTGGCTCTCCAGCTTTGAAAAAACAGGCATAGATGGATTGGCAAGTAAGCGGGCGCCAGGAAAAGATCCGCTATTGCAGCCACCAATGTTCATTTGGATTTGCGAAGTCATCGCGCAGTCGAGACCTGAAAAATTCGGATTTGATCAGGCCGTCTGGACTTTGGACCTGATTCGGGAATTGATTGGCAAGGAATTCAATTTGAAGCTTTCCAGACGCTCAGTTGGAAGATTGCTCAAAAAGGTTGGGCTGGATGTTAAACGTCCGTCAAATGGAATATTCAGATCCGACTCGGATCGGATTCAGGCTTGGATCCATGCGGATTTCAAGGGGATCAGGGATCTTGGCAGACACGAAAAGGCCGAAATATTTTTTGTCGAACTTGTCCGTTTAAATTCGTTTTCCGACGATTCCAAAGCCCGGCAGGTATTTGTGGCCGTCACTTTGCGTGGCCATCTTTATTTTCAAGGTGAATCTGTTCACAAGGGAACAGAATCTTTGGGCGCATTTCTGAATGATCTCGATACTACCCATGAGGGTCGAAAATGCATCGTCCTATTTGACCAGGCCGTCTTGCCGGAAGACACTGCTCGTTTTCTTGCAATGGGGAAATTGGGTAGGTGGGTTTTCCAGGTCACCTTTCCGATATTCGGGCAAATCAATTGATCTGGACTTTTTTAGGGCTGGTTTATCCCCCCTATTTTTTCACAAGAAGGAACGTCTTTTGAAGAATACTCCATTTATGGACTCAAATTTAGCTTTGGTTGTACCCTTGCGTTCCTTGGAAGGATTCAATTGCCGGAATCCGGTAGCATTAATTGTCCTCGTCTTCGCATATTCTTATATTTCCCTGAGCAGAGGATAAAATGACCGGGACCACTCTAAGCTTGAAAAGACATCGGTTGCTTCCTGCAATCTCGGTTCTTACCGCGTCTTTACTTCTTACCGGTGAGTTTTTCAGCTGCTGCCGCATCAATGAAGCCTTCGTCAATAATATTCGGGCATTCATCCAATCTACGGGCCTGATTCGACAGACAACCCCGGTCGCCTCGACCTCGGAAGAGCAGGACAACCACCCCCATTGCCACGGGCAAGAAGCCCAATCCGCCCAGCATATAGAACACGAATACTCTGCGGCTGTTTCAGCTTATACCCTGGATAAAAGCTGCTTATCGGAATTGGCCATCACCAAAAAGTCCATGGTAGGAAGCGAATCCTTCTCACTGGACATCTCTCCGGGTCCCGTTTCTATTAGCGAGGAACCTGTCCTCGTTAAGTATGTCTCTGTAAACAAACCTCGGCCGCAAAACCGCTCTAGTCCCCCCGTTTACCTGCTCACTCTCCGACTCCTCGTTTAAAATCCCCCAGGGAGCCGATCCTCGGCATCCCTTGAATCGGCTATAGCCTAGACTCCGGTCTAAGGTTTCTTCAGCCGATTTATCCCGTTTTAAATCCCTCCGTCGTTTCGTGCTGGCCATCAAGAGGAGAGCTATTCACATGCGTACATATTGGGGGATTTGGATATTCCCCGCCCTATTCAGTTGCACCGTCGCCTTTTCCCAAGGGTTGACCTTGGACTCGCTGATCCGAATGGGAATCCGGAACAATCCGGATTTACTGGTGTCGAAGCTGGAAGGCGAGGTGACGGCCAGCGACACCCTGGCGGCTGCGGTATTCAATAATCCGACCTTGGGATTCGAAGCCGGCTACAATGTCACCGACCCAAGCAAACCAAAGGCATCGGTAAGGCTTTCCAAGGAATT
>JAYVCH010000057.1:0-3934 GCA_043750055.1 Fibrobacteria bacterium | reverse complement strand
GGTGGAGTCGATCCAGTAAAGGAATTAGTGACGAACATGAGTGATTTGCGGCAGAAAATTATTCGACTGTTCGGGCCGACTGCGTGTAGGATGTATGGGGTAATTGCGGAAAATGGCTTTTAGGGTCTAGGAATGTGGGATTTAACAATGCGATTGACATTGTACATCAGCGCCATCACAATGGCCATGGCGACAGCGACGACAGCCCCGAGTACGTTATAACGACCCAATGAGCCATCGGCGTTTTGAACCACAATCAAGCCTGCAAGCATGGCGGCGAGACCTCCGGCCAGTTGAGCTACGGATCCATTGATGGACATGAACGCACCTCGGTCTTGCATGTCGGGAACACCCGAGATCAAGGTATTGGCGGTAATCATTCTGGCAGTGATGGCGATGAACAACACAACGTTGACAAGAATGACTTCCCAAAGTGGGGTAACTCCCAAGTTACAATAGAATAAAACGACAACCAGGCCGAGCGTGGACCCCATACAGAACAAGGCGTATTTTCCGATGGTGTCACTGAGCTTTCCTAAAAGTGGCCCCCCTATTCCGGCCCCGATTCCTGTAATCATGTAGACCAAGGGGAGTTTATCGAGGGGAATGCCAAGGTTGTGAACGCTGAAGGCGCTGGCAAAGGGCATGAGCATGAAACCCCCAGTGGCGAGCAGGGTCGTGGCTGCAAAGGCTCCTAAATATCGGCCGCGGGTGATAGTTTTCAAAAGATGTTTTAGGGGGTTGCGGTCGGATTTAATTTTCAAATGAGCGTCGAGGGGTTTTAGTCGGAGAAAGATCAAGATTCCTACAAGGGAGCTGACCCCCACAATCATCAGAAAGGGTGCGTGCCAGCTAAACTTATTGGAGATCCAAAGTCCTAAAGGCAAACCTAAAACTTGCGCCGCCGCAAAAGACGATTGCACAAATCCCATGACACGCCCTCGAATTTCCATGGCAAAAAGATCCGCGACAATAGCGAGGCTGATGGCGCCGAGCACGCCTCCGAAGATTCCGGTAATGATGCGCGCGCCAAGTAAGAGATGATAGGTGGGCGCGATTCCGCACAACAGGGTTCCCGTTAAAAATCCAGTGTAGAAAAATAGGAGTAGTTTTTTTCGGTCAAACTTGTCTGCGAAACCGGCCGCTAAAATTCCCGAGACTCCGGCGCTGAATGCATAAGCCGATACCACCCAGCCGAATTGGCGAGTGGTGATCTTGAGCTGGTCCATTAATAAAGCTCCCAGGGGAGAAAGGATCATAAAATCCAAAACAATTGTGAATTGGAGAAAGGCCAGTATCGCAACAGCTTCTTTTTGGTAGCGGGTAAAAAGGGGCGGCTTAGGTGTCGTCATGATAGGTCCATTTCATCTGAAGGGGAGCACGAACTATAAGTGAAGGTTCACTTATTATCAAGAGGGAAAATGAGGGTGTTTTCTGCGAGGCAGAGCGCGGGGATTTTAGCAGTTATTCGCTTATCTTTATAGGGTCGGTTTGATGTTGAGGAGGCGGTGTTGGAAAGCAAGTCAGATTCCAAGGGAAAATTTGTCCCCGGACAGCGATGGATTAGTGATTCGGAACCCGAATTAGGATTAGGCATTATCCTAGAAGTGGGATTCCGGGAGGTAAAGATCGCATTTCGGGCCGCAGGGGTTGTTCGCACTTACATGCATCGTAACGCACCCTTACGTCGCGTGCGCATGAAGTCTGGCGATCGGGCGCGAAGCCAATCAGGACGGGTTTTCACAATTCGATCCATCAAAGAGATGGGCGGACTCTTGACTTATTTTGGGGATGCAGAATCACTTCTGGAACAGGATTTATTGGATCAAATGTCTTTTTCCGATCCAGACAAAAGACTTTTGGCTGGAAATGTCGGCAAACCGCGTGAATACGCGTTACGTTTTCGAACACATCAGTTTCGTCGAGACATGCTGGGTTCCCGTGTGAGGGGACTGGTTGGGGCACGCATGGATTTGTTGGAACATCAAATTTCTATTGCTCATGAAGTGGCCTCAAGGCATCAGGCTAAAGTGTTGCTTGCCGATGAAGTGGGCCTGGGGAAAACCATCGAAGCGGGTTTGATTTTTCATCGCTTACATGCTACCGGACAAATCATTCGGGTATTAGTGGCAACACCATCACAGTTGGTGCATCAATGGTTGGTAGAATTGTACCGCCGTTTCAACCAAATGTTTACGGTAATCGATGAGGAGCTTTGCCGTTCGGAAGAAAAAGGGGATGCCACAGTTAATCCTTTCCTGAATCGGCAAATGATGATTTGTTCGGTGGATTTTTTGGCCGCTTCATCCAAACGAACACAACAGGCATCGGATGCCGGAATCGATCTGCTGATTGTCGATGAGGCCCACCATTTAACCTGGTCACCTCAGGCGAAATCCCGGGAATATGCGGCCGTTGAAGCTTTGGCCAAAATCAGTCGGGGGACTTTGCTCTTAACCGCCACACCGATTCAACTAGGTCAAACGGGTCACTTCGGACGCTTGCGTTTATTGGACCCTGAGCGATTTACCAATTTGGAAGCCTATCTCAAAGAGGCGGATCAATATCAAGTTTTAGCAGGTACGGTGGATCGTATTTTAACTTCCGAAAATCCAGATTCCGAAGCCGCCGAATCTCTAGCTCGAAATTTCTCCGGAGATAAAACCTTACAAGTAAAACTTGATGCCTATTTGAAGGGACAGCCAGGTTCTAAGCGGAGTTTGATTGAGGACCTCGTGGACCGTCATGGGACGGGAAGGCTTATGTTTCGCAATCGAAGATCCGCACTGGGTGGATTCCCAAAGCGAATTGTCCATGCGGAACCGTTGGAAAATAATGCGGAGCACCGGGAATGGGCGGCGGCAATTGCGGGTGCGACCGCGCAGGCTAATGGCGCCTTGGCGAGTGAATCGGAATTGGTGCGATTTTTAAATGGACCCGGAGCTTATACCTCAGGGGAGCTTCGCAGTTACGAGGGTGATGCAACCGAGTTTCTCAAACGGGCCTGGCGGAAAGACCCGCGCCTGGATTGGTTGCTTTATCTTCTCTTGACTTTGGAAGAGGAAAAGATTCTCGTCATCTGTTCGCATAAGGCCGCGGTCTTTGCCTTGCAAGAGATTTTACCGACTTTGACTACGGTGAACTTCGCCGCCTTTCATGAAAATTTAACCATGGCCACGCGGGATAAGAATGCGGCGTATTTTGCCCAGCCGGATGGCGCGCGCATGCTGATCTGTTCCGAAATTGGAAGTGAAGGCCGCAATTTTCAATTCGCCCATCATTTGGTGCTCTTTGATTTACCGCTGGATCCGAGCGTGCTGGAACAACGAATTGGCCGGCTCGATCGCATTGGCCAAAATCAAGATATCCATATTCACGTTCCTTATATCAAGGACACGGCGCATGAAGTCATGTATCGTTGGTATGAAGAGGGCATGGATGCGTTCCGTAATCCTGTCTTGGGATCGGATTACTTCCATGAGGAACAAATCGGCGCAGTGATGGCGGCCTGTCAACTGGCTGCGGTCGTTGAATCACAGATGCCGGCCAAGGCTGCTTCGAAAAATGCTTTGAGGGAGGCTTCAATAGAGGGCTCCAATGAAGACTCCATTGAAGACTCTAGCGAAGGCTCTAATTTGGTTTCCACGGGAGCGTTAGCACTAGTTGAATGCGTTAACAGTTTAGTTGCCGACACAAAGGTGCTGGCAGCAAGAGTGCGTGAGACTCTGGAAAAAGGCCGTGATCGTTTATTGGAAATTAATTCCAATAGACCAGAATTAGCCCGGGCTTTGATTGCTGAAATCCGCGCTGAAGATGAGGATACGGGCTTGGAGGATTATCTCGAAGACGTGTTCGATCATTTTGGCGTGGACACGGAAAGCACGGAACCCAAGCGAGGCTATTTTCTTTTTCCTGGCGATCACTTGGAAGTAGA
>JAYVCH010000056.1:0-5183 GCA_043750055.1 Fibrobacteria bacterium | reverse complement strand
AACCTAATTTTAAGGATTTGGATACTGAGTGCGTTTTTCCATACCCTCGAAATTGGGGATGGAGTCGCGCCTGCCAGGTGCTAAGATAGACTGGTTCTAACTTTGAGGCTGAGAATAGGTTCTTGATCATAGTAACTTATATGTTACCCAGGCGATGGACCCATATTCCATTCGCAGTGAAACCCTAAATCTTGTGCTTTCAGTTAGGGTAATTTGCTATAATAAACGCTATTGAATCCACACTCGATTGGTGCTTTCAGAAAGGCCCGGATGGTCAGGTATTTACGGTTGGTCGCATGCCTAATGGCGTTCAATGGAATTGTGCTTCATGCTCAACCCACCAAAGAGGAGTTTCTCACTAAAATCGTCATGAAAAGCTTAGGCTCGTGGCATTATAGCCCACCCAAGCTTGATGATGGCTTTTCCAAAAAGGTTTATGATCTTTCGATAAAGCGTTTGGACCCGCAAAAACGCTTCTTGTTACAAGAGGATATTGATAGTCTTTCGCGCTTCCAAACTGATATTGATAATGAACTTTTGTTGGCCAACAATACCTTTTTCGATGGGGCCACCTCGCTTCTTCGACGACGGATTTTGGAATCACAAGCGATGACCCAATCAATCCTAGAAGGCAACATTGATCTCACGGTCGAAGATTCCGTTCCCTTGGATCCTGAAAAACAAATCTTTTGTAAAAGCAAGGACGAGATCCGGCTACGATGGACCCGTTTACTGAAATATCAAATCCTAGCCCACATGCAGGATGTGAAGGAAGTAACAAGCAAGGATAAAGAGAAGGACAAGGAAAAAGAAAAAGGAAAAAGTACCGAAAAATCACCCGACAAGGCACGGGACAAATCGAAGCCTCAGGTAGCGGTCAAGCCCGGTGCGGCCCCCAAAGCGGCTACTCTGGAAAGTCCGGAAAAAGAAGCACAAAAATACGTGGCCCGAAGCACTCATCGGCTTTTTGAACGAATGCTGAAGGAAGAGCGTCTGGATCGTATTTCCGCTTACCTTAACACCGTGGGGAATTCCTACGATCCACACACCGAGTATTTTAAACCTGAAGCCAAAGAAGACTTCGACTTGAGTATGACCGGCACATTGGAAGGCATCGGTGCTGTTCTCCGCGAAGAAGATGGTTTTATCAAGGTGGTCAGCATCGTTCCCGGTAGCGCATCGTGGCGACAAAAGGAACTCAAGGCTGAAGATAAAATCATCAAAGTCGCGCAGGGCAATGATGAACCGGTGGACATCGTCGAGGCCAGCGTCAATGAGGCCGTTCGCTTGATTCGGGGTCGCAAGAGCACGGAAGTACGGTTGACGGTTCAAAAGCCATCGGGCGAAATCAAGGTCATTCCCATTATCCGCGACGTGGTGGTAGTTGAAGAAACCTATGCGAAGTCGGCCATCATGATTCCCAATGCCAATAAGCGGAAATTCGGGTACATCAATCTTCCTGCCTTCTACCATGACTTCAACAATAGTCGGGGTCGAACCTCATCCACCGACATTAAAGAAGAATTGGAAAAACTCAAGGCCGATAATGTGGAAGGCATTGTCTTGGATTTCCGTAATAATGGCGGCGGAGCTTTGGACGACGCCGTGAAAATGGCTGGCCTATTCTTCAAGAGCGGACCTGTAGTTCAAATCAAGGATCAAAAGGGAAATATTACCGTGCTCAATGATCAGGATCCGGAAATCACCTTTGAAGGACCACTCGTGATAATGGTAAATACATTCAGCGCCTCCGCTTCAGAAATCGTGGCCGCGGCCCTGCAAGATAATGGGCGTGCGGTGATTCTTGGCACCGATACTACTTTTGGCAAAGGAACCGTGCAGTCGATGTTGGATTTGGACGCGTACTTGCCTCCCGCGTTTTCGTCCATGCGACCAATGGGATCGCTCAAGCTCACGATCCAGAAATTCTATCGCATTAATGGGGGCACCACCCAATACAAGGGCGTGGTTCCCGATATCTTAATACCCGATGCATACAGCAATTTGGATGTTGGGGAAAAGAATTTGGAATATCCCATGCCCTGGGATACGGTGCCTTCCCAAACGTTTGCGAAGTGGAACAAACAAAAGGTGGATATTGCCACGCTTCGGAAAAAAGATCAAGCCCGATTAAAGAACGATCCCTTTGCGCGCCAACTGGGTGAGCTGATTGAAAAAGTTCAGAAACAACGTGAGCGTCAATATGTGAGCGTTCAACGTACCAAGTTCGTTCAAGAGCAGGAAGCGGCGCGCAAAGAGACGGAAAAATTCGAAGCATTGCAAAAGGAAAATGTGAATATTTCAGTCATCACACTTTCCAAAGATAAACCTGCTACCGACTCACTGGGGATTGAAAAAGAAAAGAAATGGCATGAACAGTTGGCCAAAGACTTCTACTTGCGCGAAGCCATCAACGTGCTCAATGACATGAATCCCAAGTCAACGGAACAAACCGGAACAGCTTCAACGACGAAGTAGTCCGGGGATCTCATCAGGTTCGAATGCCTAGGTAGGCAGGATTTCAAATAGCAAGTCACCGGGCGATACGTCATCGCCTTTCGCGACCAGAATCTGTTTCACCACGCCCGCGCAAGGCGACTTAATCACATTCAACATTTTCATGGCTTCGGTGCTTAACAGCTTCTGGCCTTCTTCCACCGAGCCGCCAGAGGCAACGGACAATTCCACCACTTTACCGGACATGGGCGCAGGGATTTGACCCGGAATTTCCGGATCGGCCTTGGGGCGATTCTTGACCTTGATTCCGGAAGCGGCATCTTGAACTACGGTGTTGCGGCGACGTCCATTCAACTCCCAAAAAATCGTGCGGGATCCATCGGCTTGTAATTCTCCAATCGCTAATAGTTTGACGATCAGGGTCTTGCCCTCTTGAATGGTTATGGCCTTCTCTTCCCCAATTTTTATCCCATAAAAGAAGGTTGGCGTGTCGAGCACGGAGACATCTCCAAAGGCATTGTTGAATAAGATATAATCGACAAAAACCTTGGGATACTGGGCATAGCTGAGCAAGTCTTCTTCGGTGGCATCAAGGGCATATTTGATTTTAAGGCTAGCCTTGGCGGCATCGAAATCAAAATTTTCTAACAGCTCGCCGGGTCGGCAGGTAATGGGCTCCTCGCCTTTAAGAATGGCCTTTTGTACTTCGGGAGGAAAGCCTCCGGGAGGTTGGCCCATCAGGCCCTTCATCATGCTAACGTATGAATCGGGGAAGGATAAATCTTTGGCGCGTGCAACCACGTCACTTGGAGTAAGATTGTTTTGAGTCATGAATAAAGCCATATCGCCCACTGCTTTGGAAGAGGGCGTCACCTTGATGATATCGCCGGACATGTCATTGACCGTACGGTACATGGTTTTGACTTCTTCCCAGCGTTCACCCAAGCCTAAGGAAATGGCTTGGGCACGGAAATTGGAATACTGACCCCCGGGCATTTCATGTCGGTACACATCCGCGGTCCCAGCTTTTAATCCGCATTCAAAAGGGGCATAGGGTTCGCGTGCCACTTCCCAATAATCGGCCAACTTTTGCAAGCTTTCTTCATCCAATCCTGTATGACGTTCTGATCCAGACAAGGCATAGACCAGGGCGTTCAGGGAAGGCTGTGATGTGATACCGGACATAGAAGACAGGGCAGCATCGACCACGTCCACGCCGGCTTTGGAGGCCTCCAGCAAGGCCGCCACTTGATTGCCGCTAGTGTCATGGGTGTGTAAATGAATGGGGATGGAAACGGCGTTCTTCAGTTCCGTCACCAAAATGCGCGCGGCGGCGGGTTTCAGCAATCCAGCCATGTCCTTGATGGCGAGAATATGCGATCCAGCTTTTTCCAGTTCCTTCGCGATTTTCACATAATAGGACAAGGTGTATTTCAAACGCTTCCCATCGGTGATATCCCCGGAATAACAAACTGCCGCCTCGGCGATTTTACCGGTTTTGAGCACCGCGTCGATACAGGGACGCAAGCCTTCGACCCAGTTCAAGCAATCGAAAATACGGAAAATGTCGATGCCGTTTTTAGCGGAAGCGTCGATAAACCGATTTACGATATTGTCGGGATAATTCGTGTAGCCAACCGCATTGCCGGAGCGCAAAAGCATTTGCAGCAATGTTCCGGGCATGAGCTTGCGGATACGACGTAGGCGCTCCCAAGGGTCTTCATGCAAAAACCGAATGGCGACATCAAAGGTGGCGCCGCCCCACATTTCTTGCGAAAATAAAGGTGAGGCAAGATGAGCGGTTTGATGAGAGATGCGGAACAAGTCATCGCTACGCATGCGCGTGGCAATCAAGGACTGATGGGCATCGCGGAAAGTCGTATCGGTCAGGAGCAAGGCTTTTTGCGCCACCAACCAATCGGCCAGGGCCTTGGGCCCTTTTTCCTTAAAGACGGCATAAGCAGGTGAAACAGGCGGCTCCGCTTTTGGCACGGTTGGAATTTGCGGAATCTGAATGCGAGTGGGTTTTAGCTTAGGGTCGATTTCCGGGAACCCGTTTACAGCCAAGTTCGAAAGATAGTTGAGCACCTTATTGGCTCGATCGAGTTTGGGTTTGAAATCGAACAACTCAGCATGGGTTTCGATAAACTTAGTTGTGCAAAGTCCATTCAAGAAATCTGGGTGCTTGAGCACATTTTCCAGGAAGGGAATATTGGTTTTGACGCCTCGAATTCGAAATTCACGGATGGCGCGTAAAGCTTTGCTGGCGGCTTGGTCAAAGCTTAGGCCCCATGAGCAAACTTTGATCAGCAAGGAGTCGTAGTGGGGGGTAATAACGGCTCCATCGAAACCGGAGCCAGCATCCAAGCGAATGCCAAAGCCTTCGCCGGCGCGAAAGGCGGTGATTTTACCGGAATCGGGAGAAAAATTATTGCTCGGATCTTCGGTAGTTAGACGAAGTTGAATGCAAAAGCCGCTTTTCTTGATCTGAGCTTGGGATTCAATTTTGATTAAGGGGTGGGAGAGAGGATAGCCCTCGGCAACGCGAATCTGACATTGCACAATATCACGGCCAGTGATAACTTCCGTGACGGTATGCTCAACCTGGATACGGGGATTGACCTCGATGAAATAATGTTGACCCTGGCTATCGACCAGGAATTCGACGGTTCCGGCATTGACATAATTGACCTCCCGAGCAATGGCCAACGCATCGGTGTAAAGGG
>JAYVCH010000055.1:0-5735 GCA_043750055.1 Fibrobacteria bacterium | reverse complement strand
TCAAACCTTGATATGGTTAAGAGGCTGGGTGGGGCCAATTACTTATGCCGAATCGGTTAGAGAGATGCATGCTATGACAACTTTGGTTCCAAAAATTCTGAAGTCCCGTGATTTGCTTTTGGCACTTTTATTCGCCCTTATCCCAGCCACTGCTCACGCCGCCTTCGGCTTCAAGCTAGACGGTACTTTGGACAAGGAGGCTATTAGCCACGCCTATTTTGAAGGTGACTTTCGCCGTATTCTTCCGCCTTTGGAAGCCTTCCGCAGCAGCGTGGCCAAAAAGAGCAAAGACGACAGTATATTCGTTTTCAAATATCTGTCAGTCATCTACGCAGCCGATTCCTCGACCCGCCCAAAGGCGGAGAGTTATATGGTCCAGTTGGTGAAGATGAAACCTACGATTGAGTTGATCGACCTTTATATCTCGGATAACATCGAAGCCATCTTCACGGGTGTCAAAGAGAACTACCTTAAGCAACAGAAGTATATCAGGAATCATGACCTTGTCGGGAATGAAACGAGTATTCCCCCCGACACGGCCGCGACACCGCCGCGGATGCCGCCGCAGGAGGCACGTACCTCGAAATGGGTGTGGTGGGCCGTCGGCGGCGTGGGCATGGCCGCGACCGCCGCTGTGAGCTATTACGCGCTCCACGAGGATTCCCCCTCGCAAGACCAGGTTAAAGGGTTCAAACCTTAAAGGCAATATGAAATACAGCAACGGCTTTTTTCTCATGCTTCTTTGCATAGCTGCAATCGAATGGAGTTAGGTAAGTGGTGGCGGGGGGAAACGAAATTTACCCTTATGCGCTTGATGATTCTATTTTAGAGGGGGGAGGAATAAATATGAAATCCAAATTTTGTTCAACGTTTATGGCTCTGATCGCTGGCCTGCACACTGTTTCCGTTCAGAGAGTGGACTCGGCCGAGAACCGGTCGCGTTCATCACCCAAATCCGTCATGCTTTCACACCAGGAGGTTGTGGGAACTTCTGGATTTTCTTCTGGCAGAGTGAATTCAACTTCCTTGGCTTTGAATACCTCTGGAGTTCCCTATGTCGCATTCGATGAGGCAGTAAATAAATGGAAAGCGACGGTGATGCGTCTTAATTCCGCGGGAACCGCATGGGAAAATGTGGGGAATGCAGGATTTTCTGTTGAAGCAGCAACAGACATTTCTTTGGTGATAAACGGTAATGGGGTACCTCATGTCGCCTTCACGGATCGAGGCAATGGACTCAAAGTCGCGGTGATGCGTCTTAATTCCGCCGGAACCGCATGGGAAAATGTGGGGAATGCCCCAGTTTCTGTTGGAGCAGCTCTCTACACTTCTCTGGCCTTGAACGGTGAAGGAGTTCCCTATGTCGCTTTCAGTGAGGCATCGAAAGAGTATAAAGCCACCGTCATGTGCCTTAGTAAGGGGGGAAACGTTTGGCAATATATTGGGGGTAGCGGATTCTCTCCTGGAGGTGCAGAGGCTACTTCTTTGGTTCTGAACAGTGCAGGGGTTCCCTATGTCGCGTTTAAGGATTTAGTCAATGGACGCAAAGTCACCGTGATGCGTCTTAATGCCGTGCAAACTGGATGGGAAATTGTCGGTGGTGCCGGATTTTCACCTGGAGCCGTACACAGTCCATCTCTAGCCTTAAGCAGCACGGGCATTCCCTATGTCGCTTTCCAAGATGAAGCCAATGGAAAAAAGGCAACGGTAATGCGACTTAATTCTGCGGGGTCTGCTTGGGAATATGTCGGGGGTGCTGGATTTTCCCCTGATGGGGCAATCCATACTTCTCTAGTCCTCAGCAAAACAGGAGTGCCTTACGTCGCATTCAAGGATATCGCTAACGGAGGTAAGGCTACCGTAATGCGCCTAAACGGTGCAGGTACCTCTTGGGAGAACGTCGGAAATCCCGGTATTTCTGCTGGTGAAGTACAATACACTTCATTGGCGCTTACCAGCACGGGCGCTCCTTATATTGCTTTCTCGGATTTAACTAACGGTTTCAGAGCTACGGTAGTGAAAATATCTTTCGATCCGTTCAAACCTTAAAGGCTATATGAAATACAGCAACGGAAATACAGCAACGGCTTTTTTCTCATCCTTCTTTGTATAGCTGCTATCCTTCTCTTCGCCTGCACGACCTCAGAGGAGAACGGCCAAGTGCTGAACATGCAGATTGACCAGGATAACGACAGCCTTTTGGCTTTCGATTCGTTGATCGTGAAGGTGTACAGCAAGGATAGCTCCTTTGCAGAGGAGGTTTTCCATGGTGTATTGCGCGATCCTAAGCAGGTTTCACGCATACCGATGGATCCGCGCGTAGGCAAGGAATACGTCATTTCCATCATTGGCTACAAGGGCGGGAAAATCGGGGTGAACAAGTCAGTTACCTTACTTGCGTCAGGCAATTACCAATCCAAGGAACTGCCGATCCCTATAGCCAAACCCGAAACGGTGGTTGTCGTACCCGGTTTGCCGGAAATCCTTATCCCCTCCGATACTAGCATTGCAGAAGGAGAAACCTTACGTTTCCGTGTCAGCGTCCGCAATGCCTGGCCCGGCCCCACTATATTGTCGCTCAAAGGTGCCCTTTCCGGTGCAGTACTGGACACGGCGGGCAGCGCACTCGGCGAAGGCTTTTTTATCTGGCGGCCGAACTTCGACCAAGGCCGTACGGAGTACTATACTTTGACCTTTGTTTACGCCTCGGCGGCGGACAAGAAGGTCGAGAAAATCACGCGCGTGCAGGTGCTGAACGTGAACCGGCCACCTGTTATCAAGCCTGTGCCGAATCAAGTGGTCAAAGAAAATGGGTCTCTTGATTTCAAAGTGGAAGCCCTGGATCCGGATCAAGATTCCGTCGCTTTAACCCTGGATAGCTTGCCTACGGGGGCTCATTTTACGACGGGAAATTTCACCTGGAAACCCACTATCGGCCAATCCGGGAATTACTTCCTGACCATTCGAGCCACGGATGGAAAAGCCAAGGATACCTTGAAGTTCACGCTTACCGTGGGGAATGTCCTGCCTCCCCCCGGAAAACCTGTCGTCAAAGGGAAATCGCCCACCGACAATAAAATGCCCAACTGGACCTGGAGCAGTGGCGGCGGCGGAACTGGTATCTACAGATTTCGTCTAGACAATGACGATCTATCCGCATCCAACCCCATTCCGGACACGTCCTATACCCCCCCTACGGAATTAAGCGAGGGCATACACGCACTTTATGTTCAGGAGAAAAATCCCGATGGGATTTGGTCCTTGAGTGGACGCCTATCCCTCGTCATCGATGCCACACTACCGGGTGCTCCCATGGTATCGGTTTCCGCTGCTATCACCATTACACCAAAACCCACTTGGACGTGGACTCCCGCTAGTGGCAATGGATCCAGAACGTATCGCTACAAGTTAGATGACCGAGATCTGATGACTGGAACTACCTCAACGACTACTCCGAAATTCACCCCCACTACCGCTCTACCGGAAGGATCACATACTCTCTATATCCAGGAACAGGATTCGGCTGGGAACTGGTCGGCTGCCGGGACCGCCTCGGTAACGGTGGATTTTACCCCTCCGGGAATCCCGAAAATCTCCTCGGCACAAACCTCTCCCACCAATGTCCCCAAGCCCACTTGGAACTGGACAAGTGCGGGAAATGGAAAAGGGCTCTACCGAATTGGATGGAAAGCCGGAAATTACTTTGATACGTTGACTTCGGAAACCTATTCAGGGGACATCAAATTAAAAGATGGGGAATACGATCTTTTTGTGTCTGAGTCCGATTCCGCTGGGAATTGGAGCCTTGATGGACATTATCAATTAACTCTGGATCGCACTCAACCTCATGTTCAAATAGTATCTCCAAATTTACCAAACTGCATCAACGCGCTTGATCCGGAATTTGGGGGAATTGCGGAGGATGTCAATGGAGTTATTGAGGTTACCTATGCAGTGGCTAGTATAAACAAAAGTGGGAAGGCCGTCCTAACTGGTGGATCATGGTCAATCAACGGCTTGACCCTTCCGGCGGGTGAGCATATCGTAACCATCAAGGCAACCGATATCGCAGGCAATTCAGATACCGCTAGTGTTAAAATATATAAGGTGCCCAATGTGGTTTTCGTGAGGCCGGGAATGGCTGGTAATGGAACATCCTGGCAAAATGCTTACTCCGATCTTCAAACCGCAATAAACTCCGAAAGGGGCCGTAAAGCAGGGAATGAGATCTGGGTTACGGCGGGAACCTATGAATTAAAATATTATAGAGCTCAAAGTGATCTTGCGCCGGGCATCAAATTAATCGGTGGATTCAGTAGGGATGGACTCAAGCAAAGTCCATTTGCTCGGAGCCTGGACAAAGACAGTACTTTTATTTCCACCCTACACGCTTACGGCTCCCTCGCTTCTCCTTTAACGAACCTTGTGGTAGACGGACTCGCATTTAAAGGGGAGAATGCTTTTGCAAAATTCGAGTATGCTGAAGGCGTGATTATTCGGAACTGCCATTTTTCAGGCTATAGCAATGGTGCTGCAGCGCTCCATGTCGGAGGATCTGGGAAAATTGAAAAATGCTTTTTCATAGAAAATATGAGAGTCGGAAATGGCACTGTATTCGGCTCAAAATTGACCATCACAGATTCAGAATTTAGAAACAATCATTCCGATGATCTCTCCGCCGGCTTGAGTATATTTGGTGATACCTGTATTGTTCGTCGATGCATTTTCGTTGGAAACACTAAGGGCAGTGAAAATAAGCTATCCAATATTTTCGTTTGGAGCGATGACTCTAAAAGTCAAGTAGATATTGACGATTGTACGATTGAAGGGGGACGGGCCAGTATAAATGACGGGCGGGAATTTTTATCCCATCCATATGTTTTGTAT
Organism: Fibrobacteria bacterium; assembly: GCA_043750055.1. Classification (GTDB taxonomy): domain Bacteria; phylum Fibrobacterota; class Fibrobacteria; order UBA11236; family UBA11236; genus Chersky-265. The sequence goes on along the minus strand of JAYVCH010000055.1, from coordinate 848 downwards.
GGAAAGGAAAATCGGACATTCTCTACCCCCCTAATAAAAAGTGGCGTAGGATTGAGAAGTCGGTGACTATAGCGGGTTTTGCGCTTTCGGGTTTATCGCAGTTGTATCCGTGCTATTCATGAAGATAATAGATCGGGTCGGCCGACTAAGTTTTAGTTGGCGTTTGACAATTTGTATGGCCCTCGTTTTTGCTATGGTATTTTTTGGTTGGGGGCCTTTTACAAGGTGCGTCCTACCTCTGGTTGATGCCCTCCGATGAACTGTCCCCCTGACACCGGACACAACCTTCAGGTACATTTACCTGAGAATGGAGTCCTATGTCAAACGAAAAAAGACGAGCATTTGATGGGAAGTTCAAGGAGCGAGCCGTGGCCCTGGCCAAGGAGCGGAAAAACGTGGCCTTGGCGGCCCGTGAACTGGAGATCAGCGGTAGCCTGCTGAGAACCTGGATAGCTTCCGCCGAGACTGCGGAAGCCCGGGGAAAGGGCCTTGCCGGCGTTCTCGAAGAGAAACGGGAGATGGAGCGTCTCCGGAAGCTCGTCGCCGAGCAGGCTGAGGAGCTCGAAATAATAAAAAAAGCGACGGCGTATTTCGCACGAGAGAGGCTCGGGAGAAATACGCCTGGATCGAAAAAATGAAGACCGCTCATTCCATTGAACTGATGTGTCGGGTTCTCAAAGTGAGTCGCTCGGGATTCTATGAGTGGCGGCTTCGCGCAGTCTTGAAAAAGGACGAGCGGATCGGGCTTCGGGAGGACATTAAAAGGGTGTTCAAGGATAGCCGGAAAACCTATGGCCACCGCTCCGTTCGGGATGTCTTGATCAAAGAGGGCGTGCACTTCGGTCGCA
>JAYVCH010000054.1:0-6556 GCA_043750055.1 Fibrobacteria bacterium | reverse complement strand
ACCACTATTGCTGAATTCAAGTTTAGCACTTCTCTATCCTAAACGATCTTTTAGATCGTCATTTAACTTATTCATAGACAACTTTGTCATATGCTCAATATCACTGCGACGAAAACGAAGTCCAAGTCCTGTCACGAAAATTTCATGGAAGAAAACGCAACGGTCATTGTCCTTTTCTTTCAAACGGAATATCTGCTCTGAGGACATAAACCAGGAACCGAAGGAATGTTTCCAAATCCAACTGAAGTATTTCGGAGCAACGAGGGCGGTGACTTTTCCGGTCACTTTTTTCATGTCTTTGCCGTAAAATTGTAAGTCGACCTCTAATGTAGCATCGGGAGCGGGTTGACCCTTAACCGCTTTGAGGAATCGGTTCCATTCGGGATAGGCGGGAAAATCCATGAGTACGGCCCAAACTTTTTCAGGAGAAGCTGGAAGCAGAATTTCCGTGGCAACCTTCATGTTCCGTAGAAGATAAACACATTTTCAATATTTTCCATTCAAAATAATGGGAACTTGCGGAAAAAAATAAAGGGAACTAGCGGAAAAAATGAATGGAGCGCTAAAATAAATCGTTTGTACTTTTCGTCACGGTCGAAAAAAGTTCCATGGCATTCGGTCCCGTAAAGCTGGAAATTGTTTTCGCCATTGCAAACAATCACTCAATTCAATATGACCCCGAATCACTGTCTCTTCTTCTCCCCCTTTTGCCACGATATCACCTTGGGGAGAAAAAATGTAAGATCCGCCAATAAATTTCAAAGGGGCTTGGGTACCGGTACAATTGACTCCAACTACAAAGGCCTGGTTTTCAATCGCGCGGGCGCGTAGAAGTGTTTCCCAATGGTGTTGACGAGCATGGGGCCAATTGGCTTGCACTACAATCAAATGTGCGCCATGTTGGGAGCCGACCCGGAACATTTCCGGGAAGCGGAGGTCATAACAAATACTCGGTTGTATAATCCAAGGTTCAGGATTGCCAAGTCCCACGGTAACCAATTCGTTACCTCGGCTGAAAATTCGATCTTCACCTCCGTAGCTAAAGGGATGGATTTTTTGATATCGTGCTTTTTCCGATCCGTCCGGTGCAAAAAGCAGGCTCAAGTTTTGAAATCCACCATTCCCGTCTGAACCGCGAGGCCGCATTTCCACCGTGCTTCCCATCACCCAAGCATCCAATGTTTTTGCCAAGTCACTCAAAAAAAACTGGTCGTCTTGGGCTACTGTTGCGAAGGCATTGCGACTTCGCTCTTTAAGGTCCGACTGGTCCAAAACCGACTCGTCCAAAAACCCGGTGCTGAACAATTCCGGCAGAACAATGAGTGAGGGTTTAGTTGGACGCAGTACAGCAGTTAAGGCTTGTACCTTGGCGCGGTTCAAGGCGGTCTTGCCTCGAAGTATTGCCATTTGCACCATGAAAATGTCCATTTATATAGTGTAACAAAAACCGGTCTTTTATGCTTTCGAAACATATTCTCGCCGCGAAAGACTAACCAAGGTCGAATAGTTTATTTTTGTAAAGAGGTTTCTATGGTTTTGCCTATAATCAGTCCCTATCTACGCTGGATTCAAAAAGGCAATCCAACCGGCACGGTTGAGCGCTATCCCTTGTTAGATAAGGATAATCAAAGCTCTTTGAAGGGCGTTTTCATTGTAGGCGATTTGACCGGCATCCCGCTTCTCAAGTTGGCCGCCGAAAGTGGTGCCAAAGTCACGAGAAAACTGGCTTCTGACAAGGATTTTCAGGCAAAAAAACAGGGAATTGCGAATCGAAGTTTGGGTGCGAATCGTGTATTCGATTTGATCATTATTGGGGCAGGACCGGCGGGAATGGCCGCGGCCTTGGAAAGCGAAAAGCTTGAACTCGATTATCAAGTTTTAGAATCGTCTCAAATTTTCAATACACTAGAAAATTTTCCCAAAGGCAAACCGATTTTTGCCAAGCCTGATGGGATTAATCCGGAGGCGCCACTGGAGATCAAAGATGGATCCAAAGAAACCTTACTTGCGGATCTTCGCCGACAATTGGAAGGCAAAAATTTGCAAATCGGATTGGGAATACGCGTGGAAGCCATTCGACATAAACGGCATTCCGAAGCGGTAGGCGAAGTCTTGGTGCTTTCCACAACCCAAGGAGAGATAAAGGCGCTTCGCGTTATCCTGGCGATGGGAAAATCAGGAGATGCCCGACGGTTAGGCGTTCCTGGCGAAGAATTACCACATGTGTACAATCGCCTTTTTGATCCAGGTGAGTATTACGACCAGGACATTTTAGTCATCGGTGGGGGCGACAGTGCCGTAGAGGCAGCGAATGCTTTGGCCGAGGCGGGCAATCGCGTCACCTTGAGCTATCGTAAAGAAAATCTGGATCGGCCCAAGCCTGAAAATCTGGAACGATACGAAGAGCTGCGTCAAGCAGGACGCCTCACTCCGGTTTTCAATTCCAAGCCTAAATCGATTCAACCTCATGAAACTCTGCTCACTCAAAATGGTAAGGAACAACTCGTCAAAAGCGAGGTGGTGTTCTCCCTAATTGGTCGCGAATTGCCCTTGGCTTTTTTCAAACGATCCAAGATCAAAATAGAGGGTGAAAAGGATCGATCCTGGTATTTGTTTTTTGTGACCATGATCAGTTTTTTCTCCATGCTTTATTTTGGAAAAGCGGGTGTGGCGAGAAATGTATTTGAAAATGTGCATGGGTTTTCCGGATTTCTCCGAGCGTATTTAACCGGCCCTTTTTCCGTTAAATTGAATTGGTCCCTCGCTCACTATTCCTGGTATTCCTCGATCAACTTTTATCTAGGATGGCTCGGGTCCCTGGTCTTTATTTTTTCCGGCATCGCAACCCTTGTGATGTTGATCCGAAAGCGGAACAAATACTTTGGCACCTCCTGGGGCAAAGTAAAATACGGGTACTTTATTTTGGTGGGGATTTTTTACACCTGGGTATATTTTAATTTTCTCCTTGGACGTGATGCTGGTTGGGTGGAGGAGCCCACCTACTTTTATAGTCTGCTCTATAGCCTAACCATCCTGCTTTTTGGTATTCGTAGGATGATAGTTCGCAAGACACGGTATATCCGATATCAAGTACTGACCTTAATTTTTGTTCAAGTCTTCTTTTTATTCATTTTGCCATTTCATCTCTTCGAGCCTTTGATAAAAGCCCATTTTGCCGCCGACGGTTATGTCATGCGTGAAATGTTTCCCTCGGGAAAATGGTCCTGTTTTGGTTTTGTATTGCTTTGGCCTTTGAACATGAATGATTTTGGCTCCAGCACTTTTTGGACTTGGTTCCCCTTGGTGCAAACCTTCGGCGCCCTGTTTTTAGTCGTCAGAATCTGGGGGAAGGGCGCGTATTGTGGATGGATTTGCAGCTGTGGTGGCATGGCCGAAACCTTAGGCGATGAATATAGAGTTGGAGCTCCACATGGCTTGACACCAAAACGACTCGAAAATATCGGACAATTCGTTTTGCTTTGGGCCTTTGTGGCGACGGGAGCGAGTTATGCCTCCCATCAGTTGGGTGTGGGAACCGCTTTCGCCGATACGATTCGGGGAGCGTATAAATTGGGTATTGATGTGATGTTCGCTGGAGTACTTGGACTCGGCGTTTACTTTTTCCTTTCAGGTCGCATCTGGTGTCGATATGGTTGCCCGCTCGCAGCGTTGATGCATACATACAGTCGCTTCGCCAAATTTCGGATCTTTTCGGAAAAGAAAAAATGCATCTCCTGTAATATTTGCACCAAAGTTTGCCATATGGGTATCGATGTAATGAATTATGCCAACAAGGGCATTCCCATGAACGATGTGGAATGTGTGCGTTGCTCCGCTTGTGTCAGTAGTTGCCCAACGGAGGTTTTGTCTTTTGGCCAGCTCCTAAAGTCGGATTCTGAAAATAAGGCTCGACCCACGGTCGTATCCGGGGCTGGAAAAAGGGATTGGACGACGGGAATCGGCTAGTTTTAGGTTACTGGAATTTCTATTTTCTCTTTTGATTGTGAAAAATAGCTCGGTGAACCCAAGGCCATGAAAATTAAAATCCTGCTGATTACCCTTGGGGTGCTGGGTCTCATCGCGTTGGACTGGTTCATCCCCTTTAAAGAATATTTACAAACCGCAGTCGAGTGGTCTCAGGGCCAAGGGTCTTGGAGTTGGGTTTTCTTTTTCCTGTTGTTTGTGGGTTGTGTGGTTTTTTTCATTCCCATTTCACCACTAATCATGGTGGCAGGTACGCTCTACGGATATTGGTCCGGTTTTTTACTTGTCTCTTTCGCCGGTATAGTTTCTGTAGCGCTATGCTATGGCTTGGGTAAAAAACTGTGGTTGAAACGGGTTGAAAACCTCCGACATCGCAATCCCTATTTCGAATCCATTTTTGCAGCTATTTCCAAACATGGGGCGATTTTAGTTTTTCTAATTAGACTGAATCCTTTGCTTCCCTATTCCTTACTAAACTATCTCTTCACCATTCCAAAATTAGATTTTCGTCGCTACCTACTCAGTTCCTTTCTAGGCATGGCTCCGGACATCCTTCTCTATCTTTACATTGGGAGGATGGGAGGGCATTGGCTCGATGACTCGGAACGTCTCACAATTTGGAACTGGTTGATTTTGGGGTCGGCGATAGCGACAACCGCCACAGCGATTTTAATCATTCGACACTTAATCCACAAAGCGGTTCAATCCGTGAAGGCGGAACCTAAACCCTTCATCGAATCACCTGCATAGAACGTTGCTGAGTGTGCTCGCCGATTTCTAGTTGATAGTAATAGTTACCGGGTTTGAGATTATCGGCCTCCACCGTTTTGGTATAACTGCCTGGGACATGAAAGCCATCCACTAACATTCGTACCAGGGAGCCGTTGGAATCGAACAGGCGCAGTCGAACTCGATTCTGAGAAGTGACCCGAAACCGCAGGGTAGTGGCTCCGCGGAAGGGATTGGGAAAATTTTGATCTAGTTCAGCCGAAACTACCGCGTGAGTGGGTCGAATGGCGGCATTGACGAAGGGCAAGGAGGGAAAATCACGGATGAGAATATTTTTTACATCGGCACTTGCCACTCCGAGCCAGTCTTTCAAAACCGTGGCATAGACCGATCGGAAATCATATTGCATGGCCACATTGTCTTTGACTGTAACGGTAGCGGGGATGATGGGATTTTTTCCCAAGATTCCACCGATAGCCCCGCCACCCCAAATAAACATAGGCGAGGAAGTCCCGTGGTCGGTGCCGTAGGATGCATTAGACAAAATGCGACGACCAAATTCAGATACGGTCACACCCATGACACGTTGCTCGATTCCCAAGAGGCGCAAGTCATCTTGGAAAGCCGTCAAGGCTGTGTCGAGGGTGGAGAGTAGCGTTGCATGGGTACCGATGGTGTTATCATTGGCGCTACCGGTTACTTGGTTGGAATGCGTGTCGAATCCGCCTAAGGAAACCACATAGATTTTGGTTTGCAATCCGCCCGCGATAAGCCTGGCAACGGCTTTGAACTGATCCGCGAGTTTATTTCCCGTGGTAGGATATAGCGTGGATTTATTCGCGGCAGCGGCCAACGCTTTTTTTAGCGATTCGCCATACTTTTGCGTTTCCGTGGCCATGAGTCGAATAAAAGTCAATTCATGTCCAGCTGGAGTTGCCGGAGCCGTGTCGGAACCGGCGGGAACCAAGGAGTAAATGGAGGTGGGATTCGCAACGGCCATACCCATGGGAACGATGGGACCTTGCAATAACGTGTACAAAGAAGAACCGATTTGCACCGCGGGTGGATCAGGAAAATCTTTACTTGGATAGCCTTCGGGATAGTTCGGATAAACTCCATCTAGGTAACGTCCAAGCCACCCCGTCGATAAAATCTCATTATAGTCCGAGGCGCTGAACCAAATATCTGTGCTTCTGAAATGGCTTTGATTATGATTTGGGTAACCGACCGCTTGAATAATACGAAGCTTGCCCTCTTTGTAAAGGTTTTGCATCCCCGTCATTGAAGGGTGTAAACCCGTTAGAGTGTCAAGTTTAAGCGCCTTGGTTTCAGGGATCAAAATGTTGCTGCGGGCTTTGGCCAGGTTGGTGTATTGATCAAGCGGTAAAACCGTATTCAAGCCGTCATTGCCCCCATCCAGCCGTACCACCACTAAAACACGATCGGATTGCGCTTGGGCAGCCATGGCGGCAAAGGGACTCATAACAAAGGCATTGGCGCCCATGCCTCCGGAAACCAAAGGGACGGCAAAGGTTCCAGCTCCTAATTTTATAAAGCGTCTTCTATCCATGATTGCTCCTCTGGATCAGCACAGTTGATATTCGGCCAATTGCATCATCGCCACGAAAAGCGCGCGTAATCGATTCTCCACGGCGGACCTCAGTTTGAGATCGGCCGGCGTTGCTAGGTAGGGATCCCATTCCGCAGCCCATTCATAGTCGGGAAGAGTATCCAACATTACCCTTTTGAGATAAGCCAATTGAAGGTCGGTCAAGGTAATGGGATAGAATAAATCCGCCAAGTCCGAAATCAAGGTTGTGATCGTACCAGGCTTAGTGGAAAG
>JAYVCH010000053.1:0-5967 GCA_043750055.1 Fibrobacteria bacterium | reverse complement strand
CAACATAATGCGACCTATATTCGCCACCGTGGCCATTCGTTCAAACAGGTCAAACGCATACTTGGCGACCATATACAAATCCATATCGATGGCTATGGTTGGGATAAAAAATTCCCCAAGCTAGTCTATCTTCCCGAGGACGCGGAAATCTTTTTAACGAATCAACGCATCGAATGGAAAAAAGACGGAAAAGCACGGGCTTTGAGATTGCTCCCTGATCACACCTACATCTACCCAAGTGGATATAAAGTCCACATGGAAAAGCATCCCGATGCGCCGACTTGGCGCTTGATAGGCACGGTCGCAGAAGGCGTGCTTTGCCATAAACCTTGTACGGTTTCCGGTGGCGGTAAAAGTGAAATTTCCAAATCAATTTCCGATTCCATTCTTTATCGGGCTTTTTACATTCAGGATTTTAAAAAAGATTTTGATGCGGCCGAAAAAGTATTGGAAAAGGATTTTTCCACCCGCTTCCAAATTCCCGCCAAAAACAAGGTCAAGGCCTCACGTAAAGTTCTAAGCTCCTCGCGTTCATTAGGATCCGTCGTGCGCCTGTTAACGCCATCCCCAGAGTACAAAGACGACTACAACCGTTGGCTTAAAAACATGCCTCCGCATGTTCGCTCCCTCATCTTCACCATCAAACGGTTTTACCGCCCGGAATGGGGCGAAGATATCCGTTCCCATTTCAGTGTCGATGTCGTGGACGGTCGACCTGGCCATGAGTTAAGCTTCAATCACCGAAAATTAGTCTCCAGTTACCTCAAGGTCGGGATAGATGAACAAGGCAATTGGCGGGTATTCCGCCTTCGCACCGATTTTGTTCCCGCCGAGAAATTGCAGGTCGAAGACGATATTACCGTATCAACGGTGTTACCTGTGGAAGAAGGCTTAACTGCAGAGGGCGAAGTCGAGGCTGGACAGAGAGTCAAACCCACCAAAACCGTTCAGGAAAAACGCTACTCGCAAAAATTCGTACAGAATTGCGAGTTCCGGCTTTTCCAACGTCCTGATGATGCTGTCCATCCCGGCCTCGACCGTCAGGCCGAAAAGGATCTCAGCGCACCCAATAATTTCATGTCCAATTACGAGCCTCTCACCACTGCCGATGCTCGCGACCTTCTCGATGATGCGATTGTGGTTTCCAAGTTCACGCCGCCCATGCGCCAAGCGATTGAAAAAGCGGCGGCATTGGAAACCGGGTACTTTGTCTGTTCAGCAAGACCGCGGATGATCGATGGAAAGCCCAGCGCTAATGTTCGCTATTTGCAAAACCGTCCAGACTTGGTCAATCCCATTAGGATTCATCGAGCCCAAATGGGCATTCGTCTTCGACGTAAATTAACGGATGACGATGCCATCCTCAACCCGGTCAATGCCGTGCTCATCGGACGACGCAATAATCCACCCGAAGAGGGCATTCGTCCTTTAGCGGTTTATAATCCTTTGCATTATCAAGAACTACCCGAAGCGTTTATGGACTTCATTTCCAGTCCCACCGGAAAATCACCTTCGACCACCGGGGCCGGCTCCGAAGGCGCGTTGACCAAAGGGCCTTTCAATGCTTTATTGCCAACGGTAGATTTGAACGCCGCCCTCGTGTCTTTTATTTTGACCGGACTAAAAGTTTTTTCCACACCTGCGGGACATATCGGCGGAAATTATCGCGTTGATCATGACATGAGTCTTTTGATTCCTGAAGTTTGGTGCCGGATGACATCACATGAACGCGATGCACAAAAATTGATTCGTGACGGTTATCTCACGCGCATCAATGACTTCCAATATAAGGGTCGCCCGGTTCCGGCAGGTCGATTGGGATATCGAATTAACGCCCGATTTGTCCATGCCTATTTGGGCCGACTCTTTTCCGATCCCTTGGCCGTATTCCCCGAAGACATGCTCGAACCGGAACTGCAAGGCCAAGGACATTTCGTGGACGGCATCGAGAATATCGTGGATACGCAAAGAGCCTCGGCCCAATTTTATATTGAGGACGGCAGCGTCGAAGTAGCTTGTCCTCCATTGAAGGCCCTATTGCATATCATGGCGAACGGCGACTGGGAAGGGAAAACTTTGCGAAGTCCGGAATTGCGGAAAATGTTTACTCGCGAAGCGTTGCTCAAATCCGATTGGTACAAAGAACGCTTGAGTCACCAGCAGGTTAAAGATACGGCCCTATGGAACCGTCATCGCGACTACCTCAAAGACTTTCTATCCAAGGAATCGAATAAACAAACGTCTAACCGGCTAGGTTTGGTTAAACGGTTGAGTTTGGCGGAAAAGAACTGGCGCGACTCCAAACGCGAAACCTATCTGAAATCCTTGATTGGAACTCTCGGAGTCGATCCATCCTTATAACAGTAGGAATGGCTAGGACATTGTATTCGCTTTAAGAATCCATTTATGAACAGCTTTTTTTGCCTCACATTGATTTGCAGTGTGTCGCATGTTATTGGACAATCCCTGAGTTTTTCCGGTAGGGTCATTGATCAAGCTGGCAATCCTTTGCCCTGGGCCTTAATCCGGTTGGATGCCAGTTCCACAGTGACACAAAGTCTCGCCGATGGTAGCTTCGCCTTTACTGGCACCACTCAACTAGGCAATCGATTTCACGCGAATCCAAACCACACAGAAACCCGGGCTGAAGCTCACTTGGAAGTTGTGCGCGGCGATGGACGTAACATATCCGATACCTATGATAACGCTAGCCCCACTTTTTCCCATCCAACCCCGCCAGCGCACATACCTCCTTTGGAAAAAACGGCCTCTGCTTATTCTCTTGCGGTGAGCAAGGTGAACTACCAACCCGCCACATTTCCCCAAAGCACGGCCTCGGCCACTGGCTTAGTTCTCACACTCTTGAAATCTCTCACAGATACGGCCACCTATGTCTCCGAGAAAAAATTATGTCTAGACACCATCAATGCCTGCCGTGCTTCCCTAAATTTAAAACCCGTCACTTGGTCCAAAAGTCTGGAAGCGTTTGCCGATGAAGGCGCCAAATACGATGCCGGCTTTGGAACCGCCCATGGCCATTTCACCAAGTTCAGTCCCAGAGCCGTGCCCTCCGACGCGGAGAATGCTATTCCCGGTTGGCCTCTCAAAAATTATAAGACCGTGGGTGCGGTTGTTCAAAAGGGCATACAAATGATGTGGGCGGAAGGCCCCGGTGGCGGGCATTATGAAAATATCAAAGGCGATCAGACCCAAGTAGGTTGTGGAATTTTCGTGACAACAACCGATGACGTGTGGATTGTTCAAGATTTCAAATAAGTAAGTTCTGACAGTGGGGCTGACCTTATTCACCTGGTGCAATCTGCGCAATCGAAAATAGATCTGCGCAGTCGAAAATAGGCTTGTCGAAATCCCCTAAGCCAAAAATTCACGCACTTCAGGATCCAACATCAAATCGCGTTCCGATAATCGCTTTCGCAATGTAATGCCTTCCAAAGTGGTGCAACGACTCAATGCCACGTAGGATTGACCATGCGCGAAGGCACCGCTTCCTAAATCAATAATGACACGTTCGAAAGTTTTGCCTTGGCTTTTGTGAATAGTCATGGCCCATGCCAACTTGAGTGGAAATTGAGTAAAGGTTCCAACAGGCTTGGGCATAGGACGACCTGTCGCAGGATCGAGAGTATACCGTACACTTTCCCACGTTACCCGTTCCACGCGCACCGACCCTAACGCACCGGCCACGGGGATGCGTCCAGGAATATCGACCCAGATAGATTCCGCCTCCATGGCTACCACAACGCCCAAGGTACCATTCACCCATTGCCCTTGTGAATTGTTTTTTAAAAACATGACTTGCGCGCCGACCTTGAGACTGAGAGCCACATCGGTGGGAAAGGATCGGGCATCAAACTCTCCTTTGACATGCGCCGGATACAAAGCCGGGCGAGTGGGTAATTCTTCCAGTCGTTTTGCATTCACTCGGTCTGCGAAAAGATTTGTGGCGGTCAAAGTGATATAAGGGTCGGAGGCATCGGGTTGAAAATCTCCGTCCAGGCGAACATTGAGCGCGTCTAATTCTTCCGTTTCCGCTTCGCCGCCCCGTACCGCATTCAACAGCGAGATAAATCTTTTTTCCTTTTGACGATACACCTTTTTGAGTTCGACACGATCGAAAGGCAATTGACGAAAGACATTGGCCTTAAAAAACCAGGGACTTTCATAAAGCGACCGGAATGCTTCCAGCTCATGGGGAGAAACCACAGGAGGCAACTGATGCAAATCGCCGAAGAACACCATTTGAACCCCGCCGAAGGGAAGCCCCGGTGTCGGTCCGTGCCGACGTAAAAAAATATCCATCGCATCGATGATGTCCGCACGCACCATGGAAATTTCATCCACGATGATGGTTTTGATTCGCCGAAAAATACTTCCACCATTTTGCTTATCCACCATTTCTGGAAAAAGCACATGCGGGGGAAATCGGAAAAAAGAATGGATGGTCTGTCCGCCAACATGCACCGCCGCCACGCCAGTTGGAGCAAGCACCACCGCCGTGGAAACGACATGTCTTTTCAAATGTTGGAGTAAAGTGGATTTACCCGTTCCGGCTTTGCCTGTGACAAACAAACAGGGACGGCCGGCTTCAATCCACTCGCGGACTTCCTGAAAGCCCTCATTCCATTCCATGCCATCCACTCCAACTCCGGGGAAGTCCGGAGTTGGAGTGGATGGGGAGACATCATCCATGAATGATTGGAGGTCGATTCAGCCCGCGATAGCGTGAGGCAGGGTAACATTAGCGGAGGTGGATTTGGCTTTGCGGCGTGCGCGCATGGGCTTCAAGGAATCCTCGACCTTGGACAAACCATGAAGTCCGATTACATCCTCACGAATCAAATCCCAGTCGAGCAACGGTTCAGGCGAAACAATGTGATCCCAGGTTTCGGCCACGAAGCGGCGAATTTCCAAAGTCAAAGAATCGGTAGCTTGCATGTTTATTTCATTGGCATGCTTCAAATCTTTAGCTTTGACATAATAATAGAGGTAGTCTGCCTTATCGCGACGTTCCAGAAACATGTTTTCAACGACCATGCCTTCGCGTGCCATCGCGTCCAAGCACTGGGATTTACGTTCCTGTAAGGTCCGCAGAAATTCAATGACCTGATCGGTTTTACCCGGTCTAATTTTTATTTTCAATAGTTGAGATTCGTACATCTTATTTTCCAGGGTATTTGGCCGTGACCGGTGAACAATATAAAAAAGAAAAGTGACAAGTCGTCCGTCCTCGCTGTTGTCGCACCTGACTCGTTACCTTCAAATTATCTGACACTACAAATTGATTGGCAAGGGGCTGAGGGGTTATGACATCCGCTTCCGTAGAATCCAAGTAGTCATGCATCGGAGGTTTTGAACATTGACCGAACGCAAGGGTTCGACCATCATGGCTCCCAACCTGTTGGTCTCCATGACGAGCTTGGCTTCGGTGGCCAAATACCATTCACCCCCAGTAGGCATCAAATATCGGCCATTTTCCCGTTTTTCAACTCGGTCTTCGATACCAATGGAGGAGGCCAGGCGCATAAAAAGCATTCCTCCCAGGGCCGTGACTGCCCAAAGCCTGTCCAGCATTCGCTGAAAATGGGTTTCGTCCTCCGCAAAATGGAGAACGGCATTGCAAATGACCAAAGCAAAGCTGTCCGAATCAAAGGTCAGAGACTCAATTTTCTCCATTCGGAAATGGTCGTGGGAAAGATTCGGAGCAAGCTCCGCGGCCATTTCACGGACATGGTTGAGGGCGTCCTCGTCCTCGTCGCAGGCATAGACGTCAAAACCGGAGCGGAAAAAGTAGGTTAGATTGCGACCGGTTCCCGACCCGGCATCCAAAATACGCATCGGTGGAACGATTCGACCTTTAAGTAATTGATCGAACAGGTAGAGGTCAATCCCTCCAAACCAAGCGCGTAGATCGAGATTTTGGGAAGAAGGATTCACAGACAATTACCT
>JAYVCH010000052.1:0-3102 GCA_043750055.1 Fibrobacteria bacterium | reverse complement strand
CTTCATTTAAAATTATTAGTTTAAAATCATAAACTCATCAAAGGAAAAGTCTGTGGCGATTAAAAGACGGAAAAAAGGCGACACTGGAAAACGATATAGTGATAATCAAAAGCAGAAAATCATGAAGTTCGTTGAAAAACAGGGTCATGGTGGCATTTCTGCTGCGACTGAAAAGTACGGTGTTTCTTATATTGCCTTGAAACGTTGGATGAACGGAACTGCAGGCCAGGGCAAAGTTGGTCGACCACGGAAAGTTAAACTGGTTGAGGGTCGTAATCTAGTCAATGTCCGCTCGGCCATTGGTGCATTGAGAGATTTGAAAAAGCAGTTGACTCTGGTACAACGCGCTCTGAGCCATCTCGCTAAATAGCCTGGACTACCCCAAGTCCTAGCGGCCAGCCAGAAAAGCCTCCTCCGGCCAACGAGGAGGTGTAATGGAAGAGTTATTGGGATTCACATATTCTCGATATAAGTGATTGGCGATAGTAAAACGGAACCAGCCTGTATCTCCAGGACTGAAACCTTCGGCGCTGACAACAGGAAGCTCCTGTGTTACCCCCTTGATCGAATTAGTCCCATTGAGGGCGGTAATGGAAAATTTCCCCCACTCTTTTTTTCGAGTTAGATAATACTGGGTATTGGCATCTCCTTTTCTAAAACCTGCGATACCGAGTTCGCTACCAATTTCCCTTTCTAAACTTTCACAAAGTGAAAAAAATTCACTTGAATTGTTTTGTAACAAATCCAGCTTGATTCCCCAAAGCTCCCCTTGGCCATTGAATTGCAAGCGAATGCGAGCTTGGGTGGGATGGTGATCCTGAAAGGCAATCATCTTGGCCGTTAGCAGTTCGTCACCTGAATGCACATCGGTGGCTAGGAGTAGGGAGAGGTTGGCGAGGCAATCTTTCAGGGCCATGCCCCAATAAAATCCAAGTAGGCCTACCGGAACGCGAATTTGATCGGCTCCTAATAGTTCGAGTAATTCTTTGGCTTTGGAGTCAGAAGCGACCGTCCCATTTTGAAATTCTTTGGTTGACAACGGGGCGCCGTCTTGGGTCCAGGTTCGATAAGGTCCATTCAAGCGACCTTCATGAAAAACCGCGTGTTCGAGCAGACTACCTTGTCGATACCACACACGACTCCAGCCTTCTTTTTTACCATCTAGAAAATGGCAATGCAATCGTAGATGACCCTGTGGATACCATTGATAGAAATCACTGTTCAACTTACCTTGATTGTATTTGGTTAAATAAAGACGGCCGCCATCGGGAAACCAAGCGGCTTCCGTCCCTTCTCTCTTGCCTTCCTTATATTTTCCACGAATCCTAAGCTTTCCGTTGGGGTACCATTCCTGATACTCCCCTTGTCGTTTTCCCGATTTGAATTCTGCTTTAGATTTTGGTTTGCCATCTGGAAACCATTCTTGCACAGTTCCATTTTTTTCACCCTGTGAGTAATTCGCCGACCATAGGGGCTTGCCATTGGGAGTCCAGGATCGCCAAATCCCTGTTGGTATATCTTTTTCATAAGTGCCTTCCATCCACGGTTTACCGTCTGAATACCAGGCCTTAACAGGCCCTTGTAGTCGGCCCAAATGATAATAGCGGATTGAAAGATGTTGTCCCTCCGGATAAGTCAGAATACAAAGACCGTTTTTGATAGGAGACTTGCTTTTGGCATTGGACCAGGCACAAGTTTCCTTGGCTTTAAGGGAGTCTCCGTCGGGGCCAAGGGCATTGATGGAATGGGACTTTACCAAATATGTTTCGTCCATCACAGTTCTTTCCAAGTCATCGTAACGAATCTCTTTGACAAGGAAATCGTCCTGGTATCTTCCTTTGAAGCAAAGCCTGCCATCGGTTGTCCAAAACCGGGCATCGCCATTTTTCTTTCCGTCATGGTATTCAATGGCGCTTTGTCGTCGGCCATCCATGAGAAATGATTCAAAAAGTCCTTCTCGATGGGTGGTCTGGCCTGATGGACCTTTTTCCTTCCACATTTCCTTTATTTTCCCGTTTGGATATCGACTGACATGAATGGTTACCGGATCACAAGCGCATAGAGTTAGTATGCAAATGATGCAGAATATAAACCGCATGGACATGTGGTAATCCCTTTGGCAACGGTTGTGATAGGACCGTAGCCTTAACAAAGAGTTATCGGAATAAATCAACGAGTTCTTGAGGCTTTTCTGTTGATAAAGTTTTCATCGATCTAGTTTAAAAAATTATAGTTTCCGCACGGGTCACGGTGTATAATTGGCCTTGCGATGTCAAAAGTTCAAATTTTAAAATGTTGCGCCGTGGCGCTGGGATTTAGTTTCGCCAATGCCGTAGCGCAAGGCGCAGTGCCACCCGGAGCCCGTGGACAACAGGATCCAGCCATAAGGTTAGCTCAGTATTATGAAAACCTCGCTGCGCGTACTTTGTCGCGGTACTACGAGGAGGCAACTTATCTTGTCAAGGCCAAAGTGGAATCGGAACAGCCTTCGGAGGTGGATCAATCCAGTGACGAACCGCTGCCTGGGTCCACTGAGTCTCCACCGCAACTTCCTGGTCTGCCCTTTCTTCCTGAAACCATGCAGCCATCTCCTCCGGTAGAAAAAGATGCGAAGCAACAATCCGATGGGGGTATTCAATCCGTTACCCTTGATATTCTCGTGGATACCGGCTATTCGGAAAAGGACGTGGATTTTATTCGTAACCTTTTGACCATGGCCACGCACTTGGATGAATTACGCGGGGACCGAGTTTCCGTGCATAAGGGTGTATTTCCTCGCGACAATCGGTCCTTACAAAGTTACCGTAAACCCGCCGAGACCCCACCTCCTGTTTCTCAAGCCGCCCAAGCGAAAACCGATTCCTTTGGAAATGGAAATAATCGTGACAGAAATCGCAATGACGATACGGATAAAGAAAAACCGGTCAATCCCTTTGCCTCCTATATGGATCACCTGCCGTCTTTGATTCCACTTCTTTTGATTTGCCTTTTGATTCTCGCTTGTGTGTGGATGGTTTCGCGCGCGATAGTGGGGGCGGGGTCTGGAGAGCGAAAAGAAAAAAATCAACCCATCATTCCAGCTCCTGAAGCGCCTAAATTGGC
>JAYVCH010000051.1:0-24397 GCA_043750055.1 Fibrobacteria bacterium | reverse complement strand
GGACTAGTTCAGTGGAATAAGTTCGGGCGCAGTCCGTTTAAATGAAGGGCTTTTTTTAAATCAGCGAGTCGGGAACGTCAGCGGAATAGTCGACACCGGGAACGCCGAATCCGTATAGGCGCAGGAAATCGCTGCGGTATCCCGATACATCGGCATGACTCGCTATCGATTCCGTCGTGACCGCGGTCCACAGCGCATCGACTTCTTGTTGTACATCGTTACGCAATTCCCAATCATCCATACGAATGCGGTTTTTCTCATCGGTAGCTAATGATTTACCCACATATAAACGCGTGCGGAAAAGCCGGTCCATTTGTTCGAGTGTGCCTTCGTGAATGCCCTTGGTCTTCATCACTTTGTATATCAAGCTGATGTAGAGTGGAATAAACGGAATGGCGGAACTGGCTTGAGTGACCAGGGCTTTGTTCACGGAAACATAGGCACGACCGCCCGTAGCTTTAAGACGAGCATCGAGACGGTTAGCTGTGCTTTCCAAATCATCCTTGGCGGCGCCGATGGTTCCATTGCGATAAACAGGTTGGGTCACTTGCGGGCCGATATAGGAATAGGCCATGGTGATGGCTCCGGGTGCAAGCATATTTGCAGCTTGTAACGCATCGATCCAAAGTTCCCAATCCTGACCGCCCATAACGGCAACGGTATCGGCTACTTCTTCAGGAGTGGCAACATCCAAGGTTACGGTAGAGACAATACCGGAATTAAAGTCCATGGTTTTGTTGGTATAAGGTTTGCCCATGGGCTTGAGCACGGATTTATAAGTGACACCCGATTTGGGATCGGTGCGACGAGGTGAGGCCAAGCTATAAATGACCAGGTCAACGGGGCCAAGTTCATTTTTCAGAATGTCCAGGGCCTGCACTTTCAGTTCATTGGAAAACGCATCGCCATTTAAACTTTTAGCAAATAAACCGGCCTTATGGGCGGCTTTTTCGAAGGCTTGGGTTTGGTACCAGCCAGGTGAGGCAGTACGGCCCTTTTCGGCGGGACGTTCAAAGGCCAGACCCAAAGTTCCAGCCCCACTTCCAAAGGCGGCGGTGATTCGGGAGGAAAGACCGTAGCCGGTTGAAGATCCTATGACCAGAACCTTTTTTGGCCCCAAGGGGATGGGTCCTTTGGACTGGACGTATTTGATTTGTTCTTGCACAGTCGCTTCGCATCCAAGGGGATGGGCGGTGGTGCATAGAAAGCCGCGGATTTTTGGTTCTATTATCATAGTTTGAGCAAAAAAATCTAGTTAGCGGGGATGTGATTTCCAATGGAAGTCATACAATTGTAACCCCGCGTTAGACTATCTTTTACGCCGACATTGAGGTTTTGTAGTCCACAAACGTGGGATGCACCCATAATGTCGCTAGGGAAGGGACGTCATGAAGTTCGAAGCCATCAAACCAGTATTTCTGGATGCATTGCAAATGGCCTGCAATGCCATCCCCAATAAAACCACTTTACAAATCCTGTATAATCTACTCCTGAAGCTAGATGGCAATACCCTGGAAATCCGAGCTACGGATCTGGACATGACCATCGTGCTCAAATTGCAAGTCGAAGGTCATGAAGACGGTGAAATCGTCATCAATGCGAAGAAGCTACTCGAAGTCGTGAAAGAGTTGCCGGATTTTCCTGTCATGCTTTCAGTGGACGATTATATGGTGACGATCAAATCGGAATCGGGTTTCCATTGCAATCTCACCGGGTTCGATGCTAGCGAATATCCGAATTTGCCCGAAGTCGAAAATGGCAAAAGCTTTCAAGTTCCACTCAAAGATTTTCGATTTTTGTCGGAGAAAATCACCTTCGCCGTTTCTACGGATTACAGCCGCATGAGTCTTACCGGTGGCTACTGTGAATTTAAAGATGGCAATTTACAAATGGTTGCCACTGATGGCCATCGACTTGGCAAAGCCTGGATCCCGGCTGAGGGCCTTCCCACTCAAGCCGGCGTGATTTTTCCACCCAAGGCCATGCAACAGGTCTTGCGTATTTCTGAGGACATGGAACAGTTGATTCAAGTTGAAATCGGCACAGCCAATGCTCGATTTGGTACAGAAACCATTACCGTATTCACAAAACTAATTGAGGGCCCCTACCCCAATTACGAGAATGTCATTCCCAAGGATTTCTCCAAAAAAATGACCTCGAACCGGGAACTACTCGCTTCCGTCATCCGCCGTGTTGCTACCATGGCCAATACCAAAACGCGCCTCGTGGTTTTTGGTTTCGATAACAACCAACTTGCCCTCTCTGCCAAAAACCAAGATTTGGGCGGTGACTCTGAGGAGTCGATCAAAATCGATTATTCGGGAGATGCAGTGGATGTGGGCATCAATGCTAATTATCTGCTGGAAGTGTTCCGACTTATCCATACCGAAGATGTCGTCTTTAAGTTCAACAATCCCCTCGGGGCGATTATTGTTGAGCCGGCTGTCGAGAAGCCCAATTACTTCTTCATCGTCATGCCCTTGCGTATCCTCAAAGATGCCTAATAAGCGTTTTTGAGGCGTCGGTTCGGTTCAAAACCGAAGTCCAGGACAGTTGCATCCTCCCTCCTTGGGGCTTTATAATCCAAGGGTGAACCTACCCTTGTTTTTTTCGGCAGGATTGATCCTGACCCACTCCATTTTAGCACGTCCGGTATTACCCAGTCCACCCATGGGAACTGGTTCGGCATCCTTTGGGGGAGGCGGCGTGGCGCATATCCAAGGTCCCAATGCTGTATTCACCAACCCCGCGGCCATTTCCATCACCGATGGATTTCAGGTTGAAAGCGGAATGATGGGCTTTTCAAGCGGGCTTTCTCCTTACTTTCTTTTTGGATCCAATGCGGGAGAACACAATGCCTATTCCCTAGGATATTTTTTTGATGATAGGGTCTCGCCCGTCAAGAGCGGGCCGGCTCGTCAAGGGTTGGTCGCCGGTGGATCGTGGGACTTAGATATGAAAACATCCCTGGGCATGGCGATGCATAGCGTGGGAACGGGACTTGGCGTGGGCTTGGATGGATTTGGAATTGACCTGGATGCCGGGGCCATGTATCGGCCTACTAACCTTTTGTGGACGGGCTTGGCGGTGCATAACCTGGGGGAATCGGGGGTGGGACAGTATCCGACAGGTTACGAGGTACGTAGAAGTTACCTTGCCTCGATGGGACTTAGGAAAACGGGTTATCAATTCCTGGGAATTCTTTTTCATGAACCCAATTTCTATTATGAATTGCGTGGGAATGAAATTCCTCCCTCGGGATTCGGGCAAGCTGTTTCTTTGGCCTCGAATTTTATGCCCGGAGGTAAATTAGGATTACGCGCCACCTATATTATTCCGCAAAAGGCGCAGCCCGGTTTTGCTTTAGGCATGTTCCTGAATATCCCGGCTGGAATGGGCAGCATTGTTGGCGGATACACTTTTGATTCAGGGGGCGGAGAGGATGTCTTTGGAGAATTTTCTCCCTCTCATTCTTTGTCCATCAATATCCGATGGGGGGCGGAGCGGGATCGCTTTCCACCCCAAGTGGAAATCCAAGCCGACAAATTGATTGTCTCGCAAGATTCCAGCGGCGATCGCCCGGTCTTTTTTCGTTTGATGGCCAAGGATAAAACCATGGTTTCAGAAGTAGGCGACGGCGCCGCGACTGTGGGAGGTGGGACGCCGGACTCGGAAGGTGGGTTGCGGAATTTTGGACATAAGGTGATGGCAGGTCGCATCTCGGATTGGAAACTGGAAGTAGCTGCGGTGGAAACGGGGGGACAAATCGGCGCGCAAGTCAAACTGTTTCAAGGACGGGACTTGCCTCCCAAAATGATTCGTTGGGATGGAGTGGATGGAAATGGCAAGCTGCTTTCGCCGGGGTTGTACGCTTTTCGACTTTGTGCCAAGGATATGGTAGGTAACGAAGGAGTTACGGTTTGGCAAATGCTCGAATTACTTTCCCTGGGTTCAGTAGATGGGATTAAGACTAAATCAACCAATTCCACCTCAGTTGATTCATTGGATTTGGGTGAATCCGAGTAGGTACGAAGAGGCTTTTTTTAAATTTGGTCGGGTTCAGGGAACCTTGGGTGGATCTCGAAGCGCAACTGGTGAATCTTTAGGTAGTTTCGTAGCCTGGGCTTGGGTGCCTTTCCTCCTTTGATTAAAAAATCGGGACAACCACCCTTAAGTGTTTTTGCTCGCGATATACCAGTTAGGCAAAATGGGGCTCGAAAAGTTGCCCTAGGCCAATGAAGCTGATTACTTTTTGAGCGCGGGAAGAATCGGAAAAACCAAAACGGAAAAAGAAATCAGAAACGAATTGAGAAAAAACTATCCAGAGGAAAATCGGAATCAAGAAATTAGAAAAAAAATACGACGCATAAGTAATAGAAAACCAGTGAATCGGTTAGAGTTTGGATGGAGAACAACCTGTCAGACTAGGGCGGAAATCGGGTAGTGAGTTGGAAAAGGGTTTCGATTTGCCTGTGCTTTGCAAAATGATAATTATGATTTCTTTGGCCCAGGTATGACCGCTGAATTCAGCGGTCTCAATCAAGAATTTTATCCTTACCTTCTTATAGTACCGAACCTATTCGAAAAAATCGAAAGCGAGAGGATGATTCTAACGAGATTAGACCCTTTTGTTACTTTTTAGCGATGACGTCTTCCTTAGAAAAACCCGCTTTGTTGCTTTATACCCAAACGGAGGGTTATCGTCATAAATCAATGCGCCAGGGTATCGCTGCGGTCAAGCGACTGGGGATTGAGCATGGGTTCGCTGTGAAGGCTTCAGAAAACCGGGAGGACTTTCACGGGGACAATCTCAAGTGTTTTCAGGCAGTGTGTTTTTTGAACACCTCCGGTAACATTCTTGATACCCAAGGTCGAACCAACTTTGAGGCCTTTGTAGAAAGCGGCGGCGGTTTTGCTGGTGTGCATGCGGCTTGCGATACCGGTTATGACTGGCCATGGTATGAAACCCTGGTGGGTGCCTATTTCAAGCGTCATCCGCGCGGAATTCATCCCGCCATGGTTCATATTGAAAATGCCCAACATCCGTCCACTCGAGGCTTACCCAAACATTGGTTTCGCTTTGATGAGTGGTATGATTTCAGAAAAAATCCTCGTGAGATAGACGGAATACGGGTGCTGGCGGTATTGGACGAAGCCACTTATTACGGAGGCCGCATGGGAGCCGATCACCCTATAATATGGTGCCATGAACGCACCGGCGGCCGCGCTTGGTACACGGGTCTTGGACACACCCAACAGTGTTTCCGGAATCCTCAATATCTACTTCACCTTCTCGGTGGACTGAAATACGTACTTGGGCAGGAAGCTTGTTTCTAGAAACCTTAGCATTATACCACTTTCGCAATTATGCCCAGCAAGAGGTGTCGTTCTCGCGGGGATTGAATTTGCTTTCCGGCCCCAATGGTCATGGAAAAACCAATCTTTTGGAAGCGATTCATTATGGCTGCCTGGCCCATTCGCAGCGTACCCGTAAGGATAAAGAACTCATCCGATGGACGGAGAAAGCCTTTGTCTTACGGTTGACCGGTCGCCTCGGAAGCCCCGATTCCATTGAGTTAGAGCATAGTCAATCGGTTGAATATATGGAATCGGGCCATAAGCGCGTTAAGGTAAATGGGGCTGAAAGTAAACGGCTGTCCGACCTCTTGGGCCATTTTTCGGTAGTGTCCTTTAGCCCTGAAGATCTCGATTTGATTCGCGGTGGTCCACAGCTGCGGCGACGCTTTTTGGATGTGCTACTGTGTCAATCGTCACTAGAATACTTGGATACGCTGAGGCGCTACAACCAAACCCTGAAACAACGCAACAGTCTTTTAAAACAGATGGGCAAGTCTGGGAATAAGCCTTTTGGAGATGACGTCTTGGAAGCCTATGATGCATCCTTGGTGGAGGCGGGAACATGTCTCACCCTATTTCGCAGGCAAGCGGTTTCGGATCTAGACCCCATCGCCATCATGGCCTATCAAGACATTTCCGAAGCGAGTGAAACCTTGACCTTGAGTCTAGCGGGGTCCGTTTCCGAATCCGTTGATGAGGCCTCTATGCGGGCGGATTTTTTACGGAAGCTCCATTCCCTTCGCCTTCCCGAAAGAGAGGCCGGTAGCACCCTGGCGGGCCCGCATCGTGAAGATCTCAACCTGTTCTTGAACGACAAGCCGGTCAGGGACTTTGGTTCGCAAGGTCAAAAACGCTCGGTGGCGTTGAGCTTGAAGCTCGCTTCAGCAAGACTGTTGGAGTCTAAAAATGCACAAACACCAATTCTACTCTTGGATGACGTGTTCGCCGAACTCGATGAAGGCCGTCGCAAACGCATCGGAGATTTGGTGAGAAAACAGGGACAGGTTTTCATCGCCAATCCCCGCGCCGCCGACCTCCCATTTGAAGCCGAAAAGGTCATCCAATTACACCGTGGGGCCATTGTCGAAAATAGCCCTTACGCTTAAGATTTTCTACTTTTACGGACTCGAATTTCGACCCATTGAACCGGGCTCGGAGTAGAAGTTTTGTGGTAGAATAAAGAGGCCTATTATGGGTCAATGGAATGGTCAAGGAAAACGCAGGGGCCGAAGCCTCGTGGGTGTCTCCCAAGTCTTGGAAGGCATTCTCGACCGAGCGGGATTGGGCCATCTTTTTTATGAAGAAAAGTTGCGCGGAAATTGGATCGGTTTGATGGGGCCTAAGGCGGCGGAGATGGCCACCTTGGAAAGCCTCAAAGGTTGGACCTTGAAGATAAAAGTGGAAAGCGCGGTTTGGCGGCATGAGCTGAGTTATCAGCGGGAAACGCTTCGCAAACGCGCCAACCAAATTTTAGGTGGGGACCTGGTCAAAGACGTAATGCTGGTATAATGCCGGCGGTAGCAAGAAGGAAGTAAACGTGGAAGAAATCAAAGTGGTCGTTCCAGAGCGGAAGTATGAAGCCAGTGACATCAAGGTCCTTGAAGGCCTGGAGGCGGTGCGTAAGCGCCCTGCCATGTACATTGGGTCAACGGATGCGCGTGGATTGCATCACCTGGTTTACGAAGTCGTGGACAATTCCGTGGACGAGGCCTTGGCCTCTTACTGCACCAGGATCGATGTTGTCATTACCACCACCGGCGGCATCAGCGTGGAAGACAATGGTCGCGGCATTCCCACCGATATTCATCCTACCGAAGGCATCGGAACAGTCGAATTGGTTATGACCAAGCTGCATGCGGGCGGCAAGTTCAGTCATGACACGTATAAAGTTTCTGCTGGGCTTCACGGTGTAGGCGTGTCTTGCGTCAACGCCTTGTCCTCCACCTTGATTGTCACCGTTGCCCGAGACGAGAAGTTGTTCGAACAAACCTTCCACAAGGGCGCGCCCAAAGCGCCGGGCGTGTACATTGGAGAAACCACAAAGCGTGGAACCAAGGTGTTCTTCCAACCCGATGCTGAAATTTTTACCGACCTTGAATACAAATTTGATACGCTGAGTTCACGGCTGCGCGAATTGGCCTTTTTGAACAAGGGCTTGACTATTACCATTCGTGACGAACGTGGTGATAACAAATCCCATGAATTCTGTTTTCCCGGTGGTATAGCGGCATTCATCGAATACATGGATCACCATAAGAAACCGCTCATGGATACTCCAATCCATATTCTTAAAGAGCAGGACAATGTTCCGGTCGAAATCGCGTTTCGTTACAATGAAGGCTATACCGAAAATTTGTTCTCCTTCGTGAACAATGTCAATACCGTGGATGGCGGAACTCACGTGGTGGGCTTCAAATCCGCGCTCACGCGTTCGATTAACAATAAAGCCAAAGACATTATTCCCAAGAATAAATCACAAGGTATCGACCTCACAGGCGAAGACATGCGCGAAGGGTTGACCGCGGTGATTTCGGTAAAGGTTTACGACCCGCAGTTCGAAGGCCAAACCAAGCACAAGCTGGGTAATCACGAAGTCAAAGGGATTGTGGAAGCGGCCGTTTTCGACATGCTCACGAATTTCTTCGAAGAAAATCCCAATATCGCCAAGAAAATTGTGGAAAAGGTGTACAACGCTGCGGTGGCGCGCGAAGCTGCGCGCAAGGCCCGGCAATTGGCCCGTCGTAAAAGCGTGCTAGAAGGCGGAGGCCTCCCGGGTAAACTTGCCGATTGCTCGTCCCGTAATCCAGAGGAATGCGAACTCTATCTTGTCGAAGGTGACTCTGCAGGAGGTAGTGCCAAGCAAGGCCGCGACCGTACCTTCCAGGCCATCTTACCTCTGAAGGGCAAGATCCTGAACGTGGAAAAAGCGCGCATGGATAAGATTCTGGCCAATGAAGAAATCGCGACCATGGTGCAAGCTATCGGCACCGGACTGGGCGAAGAAACATTCAAGTTCGAAAAGCTACGCTACCATAAAGTCATCATCATGACCGATGCCGACGTCGACGGATCGCATATTCAAACCCTACTTTTGACCTTCTTCTGTCGCTACATGAAGGAGTTGATTGAAAACGGTGTATTGTATTTGGCGCAGCCACCGCTTTACAAAATCAAAGCGGGCAAAACCGAAAAGTACGCCTTTAACGAAGAAGAGCGCGATAAAATTTTGGCGGAGATTGGTGATAAGAAGGGTCTTTATATCCAACGCTATAAAGGCTTAGGTGAAATGAATCCAGACCAGCTCGCCATTACCACCATGAATCCTTTGCATCGCATTTTGAAGCGAGTGACGATGGAAGACGTTGTCGAGGCCGACCAAATTTTCACCATGCTTATGGGTGAAGAAGTGGAACCGCGCCGAAAATTCATCGAAGAAAATGCATACCTTGTTAAGGAACTGGACGTTTAAAAAACATAGCGGATTTTCTCCCCGGAACGTCTAAGGATTGTGGGGAGGTCGGTGTTCAATTTGGACACCGACCTTTGCTTGGTTTTTTTAGTGGAGAGCTATGTTAGTAAAACCCCGTTTCGTGGTGCTTTGTGGTTTAGTTCTGGGTAACTGGCTCCAAACATTCTGTCAAAACGGCCCCGTCTTTTCCGACTTAAATAGCTTGGGCACAGTCCAGCAGTTGGTTACGGTGGGACAGTTGGTTACTGTGGGACAGTTGGTTACCGTGGGTCAGTTGCAGTCCGCATTTCCTCAACAAGCCATGGTGGAAATGAACCCTATCGCGTTTCAAAGTTATGTGGCGACTCATTCTGACTACGGTCGATTATTAACCGGTCCGATATTGGCTGCAACCGTATCGGCTGCGAAGAATGAAAACGAAGATATCGATTCTCACGCCGCTGCGGATGAGGAAAAACCGATGCCTCTTGTTTGCCGAAACCGACCGATAACTAGTCAAAGCGCTTGTCGCGATTCTGTACTAACCGCAACCTATGGACCAAGGGCCTTAAGAGAAATTAAGCAGACAGGTAGGCAGGGAATCAATGGGAATGCAACAGATAGTTCTGAATCAAATAGCGAAGTCAAACTCGATGGGGGCTTAAAAGTTGAGTCTCATCCCGATAGCTTATCGGATTTTCAAAACCAACCCGATGCTTCTGAAACGAAGGAGCGAGTAAATGGTTTGGCCTCGAATTTTGCGGTCGATGCCAGCAGTGGAAACTGGGACATGGGCGGAGACAAATGGGCCGCGGTCATTTATGTGGTGGTGGGCGTTGTCGTAGTAGGTGCTTTTGTGATTTATGGCATACAAGCTGTGTATGAACTGATGACAAATCAAAATGATCGGCCAGTGTTCAAAGAGTTTAGCCTGCGATATTCCTATTCTGGCCGCCGATGGGATGATGGCGGACCGAATTTATATCGCAATGCCAACCTGATTGGACTTCATTATGGAACCGGATTGGATCATGGCGGATGGGGGGTGGGCTTGGCCCTAGAAGGCGGTTACATCGACTTGTCCTTGCGTGGAATCAATGACCCAGCTTCGGCATTCTTTTTTAAAGGGGGCTATTTTGTGGCCGGTCCTTTAGTTCGTTTTGGTGACAACAAACCGCTTTCCTTTACCTTGGAATTTTTAAATGGCACCTCGGATCAACCTTCCATCGGTTGGATCAGTAAATCGCGCATGACTTTGGAAGGTCGACCTGGACCAAGTGGTCTTTTAATTGGGGCGCATGTCGGTGCGGTTTTTTATGATTTGCAATTTTTTGATGGCCTTGCACAACGCAGTGGGAATTTCAATCGCGACTTAAGCATGATTTCAGGTTTGGATATGGGCTGGGAATTTTAGTTTTCCAAGGGTAACCAAAACCTTTTTATCCGGCAATTGGGTCGCGACTTTTATATCACTCTGACATTTTGGCAAACCCAATTCCTGCTGTAGGAAATACCGGGTACTTATCCATAAAAAAAGTGATTCTCACCTAATTAAAAAGGTTATTCAAATTGTGAAGAATTAACTGCTTTGGTTCTAAATTTGCTTAATAATCCGAGAGATCGGAAAACAAAAGGACATAATGAAAATTTCAATGATTTTGAATATGAAGAACTGGACTCAAATGCCTTTTTGGCACAGCCGATTCGGCTCTATTATAGGGGGATTTTCCTTCATTGCAATGGTTGCCTTAACATCGTGCCAACCATTTCTTTCAAATGAAATAAAGGGCGAAGAAGAAGCCACGTTAACAACGGCTCCGGAAGTTCCGCCACCTATCAAGCGAACTCACAATACCAAGGTGATCGTTCATCTCGAAGTGAAAGAGATTAATAAGCGTCTCGCGGATGGGGTAACCTATACGTTTTGGACCTTTGGGGGCGATGTGCCGGGAAAATTTATCCGTGTCAAGGAAGGTGATTTTGTTGAATTCCATTTGAGTAATCATCCCGACAATAAAATGCCCCACAATATTGATTTGCATGCCGTCACGGGTCAAGGTGGCGGCGCAGGCGCATCGCTTACGGCACCGGGTCATGCCAGTACGTTTTCATTCAAGGCAATGAACCCGGGTCTCTTCGTTTACCATTGTGCCACAGCACCGGTGGGCATGCACATTTCCAATGGGATGTACGGCCTCATCCTAGTCGAACCGAAAAAAGGATTGCCCAAGGTAGACAAGGAGTTTTATATCATGCAATCCGAGTTCTATACCAAGGGAAAAAACGGCGAAGCGGGAAACCAGGCTTTTGATATGGATAAGGCCATTCGCGAGCAGCCTGATTACGTGGTCTTCAATGGTTCGGTTGGTTCCATGATTGGGGACAAGGCCCTCAAGGCTGAAGTCGGACAAACGGTTCGCATGTATATTGGTAATGGCGGTCCGAATTTGGTGTCTTCGTTCCATGTGATTGGTGAGATTTTCGATAAGGTCTATTCTTGGGGTGGAATTAAAGCCGACCAAGAACAAGTTCAGACTGTACTCATTCCCTCGGGCGGAGGGGCCATGGTTGAGTTCAAACTGCAAGTACCCGCAACCTATGTCATCGTCGATCACAGCATTTTCCGCGCGTTCAATAAAGGAGCGCTTGGGTTGTTGAAGGTATCGGGAAAAGAGAATCCGGAAATTTACAGCGGTAAACAACGTGATGATATTTACTTGCCTGAAGGGTCGGCAATTCAAACCATTGAAGAAACGAAAGTCGTCGTTAAGCCCACCCAGCTTTCCTTAGAGCAATCAATGGAGAGGGGTAAACGTGTTTACGGGCAAATTTGCATAGCATGCCATCAAGCCACTGGCGAGGGAGTACCGCAAGCCTTTCCACCGTTGGCCAAGAGTGATTTCTTGATGGGCGATAAGAAACGTGCCATTGGAGTCTTGTTGAATGGGCTGCAAGGTCCTGTGGAAGTGAATGGCCAGAAATTCAACGGCCTCATGCCTAACCTGAATTTAGATGATGCGGATATCGCTTCCATATTGACCTATGTCCGAAGGAGTTTTGGAAACCAGGCTACGGACATGATCGGTATTGACGAAGTGGCCGCGGCCCGTGCCGCCAATTCGGGAAAATAGGACGAGAAGGAAAAGAAGAACGTGTCACATTACGCATTAGGTTGGTTTTCGTTAGCAGGGGTAGCGTGCGTGTTTCTATATGGTTTCGCAATCTCTTCCGAAATGGCGGCCATACCAGAGGGAATTTTTCTCCCTCCTTTTTCCAAAGATTCTACGCTGAAGAAAGTGATCGTTCCGGCATTTAAACTCGACACTCATCCCGTCACGACTCAAGAATTTGCTGGATTTTTGAAACGTCATCCAGAATGGAGAAAGAATCAATCAAGACCTCTATTCAACGATGCGAACTATTTACAGGATTGGAGGGATGACGGGAATCCGAAAGAGGCCAATCTCCATCACCCCGTCACCTACGTCTCTTGGCATGCGGCCAAAGCCTTTTGTGCCGATAGAAACGCACGTTTGCCAACCACTATGGAATGGGAGCGCGTGGCCGCAACTCGAGACAGTGGCTACGATTCTATCACCATGGTTCGGGATATTCTGGATTGGTATGGTCGCCCCTCAGGTTTGGGAACTTCCAAAATAGGGACTGGTTCGCGTAATGGTTTTGGTGTGCATGATTTGCATGCGCTCATTTGGGAATGGACTTCGGATTTCAAATCATGGGGTTTTGCGACATTGGGAACTGGTCGAGCCGAAGATAGTGCCCGGTTTTGTGGCGGTGGAGGCAATCGGGGGAGCTCCAGCGATTACATCCTTTATATGCGCTACGGTTTCCGCTCCAGTCTAGAACCGCATTTCGTCGTTTCCTCGCTCGGTTTTCGATGCGCTGGGGATTTGGGTTCAAGGTAAGACTTGATGCGAATCCATAAAATTGTTTTGACCGTTTGGCTGGGACTCGTTAGCATGAATGCCATGGGCAAGTCCATCGATACCATAAAAACTGGTGTGTTACCCGATTCGAGCGTGTATCAATTGACTTCACTTTGGCAATCGGATTTAGGCAAACCCATTCAGCTGCAGTCCTTGCGGGGTAAACCCCGACTTATGACGATGTTCTTCAGCCATTGCGAATCCCTCTGTCCCATGTTGATGGGCCAATTGAAGCTTGTGGAAATGGAATTGCCAAAAGAGCTCAAACAACAGTTTGGATTTGTCCTTATAACCTTTGATGTCAAGCGCGATAGTGTTGAGAGTTTGCAAGCCTATCGTAAACGAATGGGCTTCAACCCAGAAAACTGGACGATATTGCGGGGTAACGCGGATGATACGCGCGAATTGGCTTTACTGCTGGGTGTGGAGTTCCAACCTGGGGGAAAGGGTCAAATCGATCACAATGGATTGATTATTTTGCTTGATGCAGACGGGCGAATCATAAAGAAGGTATCGAGTATTGAAGACCGATCCGCGTTCATCGCCCAAATGCAAAGTATGGTGAGTCCACCCACCAAATTCTAACCGTCACCCTCCAAAAAAGGCATTCTCACCCACGCTTTCGCCTCGCCATTTCGATGTGATTGCGGATCCGAAAAACTTGGCTGATGCGGTGTTCCGTTTTTTATGCGAGTTAAAATGGAAAATTCCATCATCAACCCTACCTTCACAAGCTGAGGCTATTCCACGACTTGAGCTCCTGACAACTCATGGCTGATGGTAAGTCAAAAAACTCTCAAGCCAAGTGACGCTTTTCAAAGTTCTCAAATCTCTTTGGGTAGCTTGAGTTTTTATAAGCTAAGTCCTTGATTTTAAACTGGATCATGGAAAATAAGGGGGGATACAATTGACTTGCGAACGATAAACAGACACGGGGAATATGTTAAAGCGCCATTCAGAAGAAGACCTATCGAGCAACCAATTGGACTGGACTTCCGGAGCTGCCCAGGCTCGGGAAGTTGGAATCTTCACTACACTCCGAAATCTCTTGCAACCTCGAGAACTTCCCAGGTCTGAAGACCTCAATGATGTGGAGCTCATTTCGCTTCTCAATGAAATTGAATTCGATTTGATCCAAAAGCAAATTCAAGTGGACTTCCTCGATCAAGTTCCCGCGCGCGTTGCTTACCGCGGCATTTTGCAAATGTTAGACTCGGCGCTGGAAATCGACACATCCTCCTTTATGGTTAAACATATTGATGGATGCGATAGTGCTTGTGAGTCGTGTTTTCAATTGGCCCATTGCTCCGTGGCCCGGGAAGTATTGGGAGCGGATTGGACCATAGCCGTAAAACAAGCCAACATCAATCCATCCTGGTCGGCTCTATTTTCCCTTGATGAAGAGGATTAACCTCCTCAATTTAGGACACTGCTACTAAACTCATCCTAAAAAAGGCTTTCCGGACATCGGAAGGCCTTTTTTACGTGGTTGGGCCATTGCTGGCAGAGGAGGGGTTATTTACCTTTCACCCCTTGGCCTCAAACCAATCAGCCGGCTTTGGCGTGGGATGAGGCGGAGCGCGGGAACTAAGATGCCGAATCGAGTTGTGGTCGGCGCCCAATGGGGCGACGAAGGTAAAGCCAAGGTTGTGGACTTTCTGACGGAAGAAGCGGATCTTGTGATCCGTTTTCAGGGCGGCGCCAATGCGGGCCATACTGTGGAAGTGGGCGATCAAAAGTTCATATTTCATCTCATCCCCGCGGGCATCATGCATCCGGGGAAACAATGCGTCATTGGAAATGGTGTCGTATTGGATCCGGCGCAACTATTGATCGAAATAGGTGAAGTTCAGGAAAAAGGATTCGACATCGACGGTCGACTCTGGGTTGCGGAAAACGCCCAGGTGGTATTGCCCTACCATAAAGTTTTAGATCAGCTGAAGGAAAAGGCCGCCGGCAAGTCTGCTATTGGTACCACTGGACGTGGCATTGGTCCCGCTTATTATGACAAGGTGAACCGAACCGGTATCCGTGTTGGTGATTTATTAGATGAGGCTACGTTGCATGAACGTTTGGAACGCACCGTTACAGCGCATAATCAAACCATTATAAAAATGTATGGAGGCGAACCGCTTTCCTTGGACAAAATATTTGTCGAATATCGAGACTTGGGACGGTTGCTGAAGCCCTATGTCTCCGATACTGTGGCCATCGTGAATGTGGCCCTTAAAAAAGGGAAGCGACTTATTTTCGAAGGCGCGCAAGGCACTGTTCTCGATGTCGATCATGGCACCTATCCGTTCGTGACCAGTTCCAATACGGTGGCAGCGGCGGCTTGTATCGGTTCTGGAGTCGGCCCCACGGCTATTCACCAAGTAATCGGAGTCGTCAAGGCATATACCACTCGGGTGGGCAACGGCCCCTTCCCCACAGAAATCACCGGTACAATCGGTCAAGAACTTCGCCGTATCGGACATGAATATGGAGCCACGACAGGACGTGAACGTCGTTGTGGTTGGTTCGATGCCGTCCTCGTTCGCCGAGCAGCGATGGTCAATGGTTTGACCCATTTGGCCATAACCAAAATGGATGTGCTCGACACCTTCGATTCCATCGAGGTATGCACAGGATATGAAATTAATGGCAAGCGCTTGGAACAATTCCCGTCGCAAATCGCCGATGTCGAAAAGGTGAAGCCGATATATGAAACCCATCCCGGGTGGAAATCGGAAACCAAGGAAGTGACTTCGTGGAAAGCGTTGCCAGATAATGCGCAACGTTATTTGACCCGTATTGCGGAGTTGTTGGAGGTTCCCATTGGATTGATTTCATTGGGTCCCAAGCGGCATCAAACCATTCAGATGGATATTTAGTCCGTTACCGATAAGCATGGGCGGCGGCAAGGAGAAAACATGGGCTTGAAGAATGAATTGCTCAAAGGCGTGGATTTGTTCTCGGCTCTGGATGATACGCATCTGGATGTCATCGCGAAGATGTTGATCGAAAAATCCTATCGCAAAAGCGAAATCATTCTCATGGAAGAGGATGAAACCAGTCAAAGTCTTTTCATCATCTCCAAGGGTGAAGTGAAAGTGGTCTTGACGGCTGAAGACGGTCGTGAAGCCATTCTGGCCACTCTCAAAGAGGGTGATTTTTTTGGGGAAATGTCCCTGATTGATGGTGAGCCTCGCTCGGCTACGGTTCGGGCCGTGGAAGATTCGCATCTATTGACTATCCGTCGTGAGGATTTCCTGGCTGCGGTTAAAAAACAGCCCGAATTGGCGCTCACGCTTTTGGGAGAAATGTCCCGTCGCATACGCAAATCCAATCGTCAAATTTCATCCCTGGCATTGATGAAGGTGTACGGACGCGTGGCCGCCACGTTACTCCAGTTAATGGAAGAGCGGGGGCTGCGGACAAAAACCAAAGAAGGCAAAAGCATCATCGTGGTCCGAGATAGACCCACGCAACAATCCATCGCCGAAATGTCCGGAACCACTCGCGAGACCGTCTCCCGGGTTCTCAATTACTTTCAGAAAAAAGGGTATATTGTGCTGGACGGCAAAGACCTCCTTATTCTTCAGGAGGAAGAACTCAAAACCTGAGAGGAACACCCCTTCAGTGATCGCCCGTTTTTTCGCAAAGCCTTTCTTCGTAGCCCTACTCCTATGGGTTTTCCTTGTCGTTACCCTTTATTTGTTGGTCAACCTTCTCGTCATGCCTTATTTTGCCGGCAAATTTATAGGGAAGGTTGCCGTTCCCGCTTTAGTACGCTTGCAGCCGGAAAAGGCCAAGGATATACTCAAGAGTAACGGTTTATTATTCATGATGGACTCAAGCGGCGACTATAGCAATGACATTGGAGCTGGAAAAATTATCAGCCAATATCCTACTGAAGGAACGGAAGTTAAAAAAGGCCGACGTATTTGGGTTCGTATTAGCAAAGGGTTGAAAAGTGTGGAGCTGCCATCCTTGCGTGGCCTTTCCCTAAGGCAAGCGGAAATAACTCTGCAACAATTGGGATTAAAAATGGGGCGAGTGAAGCAAATTCAGAATGCAAATTTTCCTTCTGGGGCTGTCATAGGAACTCTTCCCGTCGCCAATTCGCATTTGGAAAAAGGACGTTCCGTGGAAATCGAGTTGAGTTTGGGGAAAGATGCCCAACCGACCGGTCTTCCTTCCTTAACTGGGTTGACCCTGTCCCAAGCCAAGGAACAAGTGCAAAAACTTGGATTGAAGCTAGGGAAGGTCACCATTAAGAAAGATCCCCACAGTCTTCCCAATACCGTGCTTTCGCAATCGCCCCCGGCCGGATCGGCTTCTGAAGGCAAGGCCATTGACATTGTGGTCTCCAAATAGGCAAGTGAGATGCGAAGGTTGAATTTGTTGCGACCCAAAAAAGTTTTGGCCTTGGCATTGGCTTTTCTTTGTATGGATTGTGCCCATACGCATAAACCTAATTTGACCCCGACCGTTTCCGAAAATAAGGCGACACAAGACGACATCCGCAATGAACAGCGGGCATTTATCGCGCATGAATTTTTTCTGCGGGCCAGGCAGCAGGAGATGGAAGGCAACGATGCCGTTGCACTCAGCTATTATCAAATCGCTTATGAGTATGATGCCAGTAGCCGTGACTTGTGCTTTCTTCTGACGGAAAAATTCAAGTCGGCGGGAAGGATGGATTCGGCTCTGGTGACTGGGCGGCGCTGTCTTGATCTCAAAGGCATTTCCACAAGTCATGAATACCAAACCGTGGCCGAAATTTACCTTCGCAAAAATGATATTCAAAAAGCGTTGGTCTATTACAACAAGGCCATTGACTTAGACGGAGAAGACAAGGACCTGCTTTATACCTTGGCCACTCTGTACGAAAGCCTTAAGGATTTTCAACGTCACGTTGTCGTGATGGACAAGTTGCTCCCAAAAGTAGAATATCCCATTCGCCTGGTGGAAAAGCAGGGACAAAATTTACGCTCCTTGGGCAAGATAGACGAGGTGGCAAAATTATATCGGGCGGCTTGGGATAGGACCAACAATCCAATTTTCGGAGAGAAGCTGGCTTCCTTTTATGAAGACCAAGAAATGTATACCAGCCTACTCGATGTCTTGAGAAAATTAGCCGTGGACAATCCCGATAATCTGCAATACCAATTGCAGAAAGCGCGTTCAATGATTTTGGCAGGACAGCTCGACTCGGCGATGGCGAATTACGAAACGTTGATAAAAAAAAATCCGGAAGAACGGGAATTCATTTCGCCCTATGCCACCTTGCTTTTCGAGAAGCAACGCTTTGCTGAAGCCAAAGACTTGTTTCAAAAGCTGATCAAAGGGCAACCGGACAATCCCATTTATCATTTTTTCCTCGGCTCTATTTTTATGGAATTATCCGACAAGCCCTCCGCCGAAGTTGAACTTAAAAAAGCCATCGATCTCGATGGCAAGGTCCCGGAATACTGGGCTAAATTGGCAGCCGTCTATATTCAAGACAATCAGGAGCAAAAGGCGCTGGACTTGCTCGAGAAAATGGGTGAAGGCAAAGATTGGTATGCCTGTTATATCCAAGGCATTGTGTTTACCCAAGTAGCCAAGAAGCTGGAAAAGGAAAATAAGGATTCTGCGGGTGTGAGCCTTTCGCACCGTTATCGCGAACAGGGTATTGGCTATTTAAAAAAGGCCGTGAATTTGGAAGGCAATAATCGCCGCGTGCTTTTTGAATTGGGTGTCGCTTTGGAGCAATTAAACAAGCGAGAGGAATCGATTGAAGTGATGAAGCGTCTGGTCAAACTCGACTCAAGCGATGCGACCATTCTCAATTACCTGGGCTATATGTTGGTGGAAGAAGACAAAGAATTGGAATATGCCAGCTCGCTGATAGAACGGGCGTTAAAGTTGGAGCCGGAGAACGGGGCTTTTCTCGATTCCAAAGGCTGGCTGTTCTATCAAAAAAAAGATTTTGTCCAAGCGCGCAAGTTCATTCAAATGGCGCTCACCCGTATCCCGCAAGATACCACCATCCTTGAACATCTCGCCTTGATTTTGGAAAAGCTGGGCATGACGGACGCCGCGATGGAGCAGTGGCGAAGGATTCTTAAACTTGATCCTGATCACGTCTTGGCTCACCGAAAGCTTAATTAACGTTACCTGCCTCGGCCACCTCCCGCGCGGCTGGGGGGGGGAGAGTGGCTTCGCTTCGGGCTGCTCGGTTCGCTGGGTTTGCTGGGCGGGTCGTCTTGTTCTGTGTGGTGGGGATTCTCCGTAGCGCGCAAGCCAATCGAATCGCAGCGTCTTCTGCAGGCGCTGCTCCAAAGCCTTGACCGACCCGCCCTGCCCTTTGCTCGCCACAAGCCCCCCCCAACCGCGCGGGACGCGTCCGAGGCTCAGTTCGCTGATAAGACTGGGGGGAAGAAACGGAGAGGGAGCAGGGAAGCAGCGGGGAAGAAACGGAGAAGAGGGGATCGTGCGGAGGGGTGGTTAAGCGGGTTGGGTTTAATGGATGCGGCGTAGAAGACCACAGTGAAGGAATGGAGAAGGAATGGAGAGGAGCGCGCGGAAGAACGCGCAAGAGGGGTTTTCTGTGGTTGAGTAGAGATTGTGGGAGAGGTTGTGGAAGAGAGTGATGGAGAGAATCCAGTTGTGAATGTGGGAGGATGGGGCTGTGGGGTGTTTGCCTCAAAATGCTTTAATGGTGGGGGATATTGATTACTTTTGGTGGGATGTGGATGAGGGGTTGGGTGAATAAAATTTCGCAATGGGCCGCTGCGTTGGGGGTGGTTTTGTTGCTTTTGGGGTGTGCGGTGAAGCCTCGGTATCCGGCGGGGTTGGGGTTGTTGCAGGGGGAAACGTTGAAGTTACCCCTGCGGCCGGATTCTCTGCGGGCGGATTTGGAATTGATGGCTTTTGATGGGGGGCGGAAGAGTTCGGTGTCGGGGGCTTTTTCTTGTTTGCCGCGACGAGAGTATAAGTTGGATTTATTTGGGTTGCCGGGGATGGTGGCGGCGAGTTTTTTGTGGACTCCGGAAAAATGGACCTTGGTTTTATTTGACCGGGAAAATTTTGTTGAGGATACAGGGGAGCATGTGGAGTTCGGGACTTTGGGAATCCATGAGGTGTCTGTACACGATGTGTTTTCGTTTCTTTGGGGGGATTTTTTTTCGGGGTATACGGAAGGGGGCAGCGGTGTACTTCCGGGGGAATTCCAGCGGGATTCTTTGGGGGTGTTGCAGTATCATTCGCGAGGGCAGAGATGGAGCGCGAAGTTGGAGGCGGCGACGGGTTTGGTTCGTGAAGTCGTGAGGGAAGATTCGGCATTTCGAATAGACTACAGTGAGTATAAATTACTACAGGGCCGTCCCATTCCACGCAAGACCAGGCTATATTCCCGGACTGGTTTGGTGTTGGAGATTAAGGTCAAGAATGTGGAGGACAATCCTCAATGGAAACGGAATCCTTTTTTCGTGAAGGTTCCTAAGGACTTCCATAGACTTGAATCGGGCTCTCAAAAAACTTGGAAAAAATGATGTTTATTGGGCTTAGCCCCGCCACTGGCTCAGAGTCTTGTCCCGCCTCTACTTCCTACCCCTCCCCCCCTTGAGTTTGTAGATTTGTCTTCCAAGCTTTCTGATGTTGACTCGACTGGAAGCGAAGGAAAGACAGGGCTATGGTGGTGGATGATACTGGACTTTTCAATTCGAATTTGAAGCGCAAAATAGACAAGGTGAGTCGCCCTTTTGGCCATGGTTTGACCTTGGGTCTTGTTTCGCTTTTAACGGGTTTGGTGATATCAGCCGAAGCCAAATCATTCGCCAGTGGACTTAATGCTCCCTTGCATGCGCCGCTATTTAAAACTTCATCTATAAAATCTTCCTCTATCTCTAAGGCTTTACCTGTATTTGCTGAAGCACCCGATACGCTGGAGGTTTTTTGCCTCTATGTGGAATTCAAGGAAGAATCCGCAACCGATGATGGGACAACAACCACAGGTCTGGGAACTTTTGGATCGGCTGGGAAAGGCAAGGGCGATCCAGATAAGAAACAGGATTATACTTTAGACCCTAATGGGGCTTTGCGAACCTATCGATGGTATCTGGAAAAACATTTTGATTTCGCTCGTAATTACTTTGAAAAAGTGTCCAATGGTCGCGTGACCATCGTCCCACGCATTTTTCCAAAACCCGATGAAGCCGATGGAAGAATTCACCCCTATGGCTTGTCTTTGCGCATGGCTGCCTACAATCCTTCCGAACTCGATAAAGAAGGCAAACAAAAAATCAGCGACTTTGCTGCGGAGCGTGGCCAAAAACTTTTATCCTTCGTGTACGAAACCATCAAGGCGGCGGATAGTTCGCAAGACAGCACACAGAATCCTTTTCGTGTTGTCGCAAGAGAAGCCAAACGGGATTCCGCCAATCCAAAGAAACATCGCTGTTACCTCATTTTCCATGCGGGACATTCCAGATTATTAGACGGCGGACAATTAGGCGCACTGGGCGCGAACACGCCCAATGACTTTACGGATTTTTTCGTAACCAAAGAAGACTTTCACGCTTTAGACAGTGCCACGATAACGGGAAATAAAAATGGAGGGCCCGATCCAGCCAAACGCGCCGCTGCCCATGGAGTCAAATTGAGCACGGGCGATACGCTGAGCGAAATCATGATGCTGTCCGAAGCAGCGAGCCAGGAGAAGGTGAATTGGGGTATCAACGGTATCCTCATCAACCAATTAGCGAGGCAAATGGGAATGCCGGATATGTTCGACGTGGTTAAAGGCATTTCCCAACTGGGTAATTTCGACATGATGGACTTTGCCGGATACAATACCATGAACGGATTTATTCCCGTCTATCCCTCGGCATGGGTTCGGGCGTATATGGGATGGGAAGAGCCCGTAACCGCAAGGCCCAAGGGAAACGCGGCCTATAGCGAATATCCGATTTGGACACCGACGGTCAAACCCGATCCTTTGAGAACCACGACAGTGAAAGTTCCCCTTAACGATCGCGAATATCTTCTCGTTGAAAATCGTCAGCGGGCCGCGGCCGAAAGTACGGTGACCATCTTTTATAGTAGGCAAGCCAATTCCAGCGATTATAAGTTCAGCCAGGATAGTTCCATAACTATTCCTTTTTCCAAAGTGGATTCCATTTTCCTCGATTCTCTTTGCGATAACAAAGGCAAACAGTGCAAAGTGAATCCATATAAACCCAGCGGCATTATCACCGGTTCCAGCAGTTATGATTTGGGGCTGCCGGCTTCGGGTATTCTGGTGTGGCATGTGAATGAATGGTTCATTTCCCAATTCCTCAAAGCCGGCGCGGTGAATGCTTATTTGGGTGACACCTTGCGAAGCCAATACAAGGGCGTGGAACTTGTAGAAGCCGATGGGTCGCTGAGTATCGGCAAAGAGTTTAAAGATCAACTTGGACAACCGGCATTTGATTATGGCTCTGGATCGGATATGCTGCCGCATATCAGTCGCAAGCGTAAGAATCCTCCCAAGGACACTACCTGGGGCGGTGAAGAAACGTTGGACATGATCGGTCCCTATGGCGCTGCCAATACCAATGCCTGGAATGATGGTCGAACGCATATTCGTTTGGAAGTTCCGCTGCCCCCAAAACCCTTACTCGAAAAGGGGATCAGTTCTTTTAGTGGTGATTCGATTTTCACTGTTCGTGATTCCGTTTTGAACTTGCGGGTTTATTGGCCCGATAATAAATCGATTCGACAACCCCCGAGTTCTTCCTGGCCCGCACGATTGGATATAGCAACGACAGCACAGTCCATAAATGTGATCAAAAATCCGGCGGGCGGATCCTTAGTGGTTTCCTTGAGTGATCAGGGGTATGCTCAGTTATTGACTTCCACAGGGTCTTCCGCCATCGGTGCCCGTGATACGCTTCATCCCATTGCCGGGTACGATTCGGTGAGAACCTTGTTGCCCAGTGGCAAAACCAAGGATATCGCTCCCTTGCCGATTAATTCTTTATCCCAGAAATTAGGCTCGCCAATTGGTAGTGCTACTTTGGGTGATACGGTGATGGCAGTGCTCACAGCAGACAAATTGCATTTTCTCCAAGTCCTAACGGAGGGTCTTGCGAAACAGTCCAAGGATTCTTCCGCGACCACACTTTCCATTTCCCTTCTTGGAGCCGCAGGTCCGCTTGCGGCCAAGGATCGGTTTTGGGTTATAACCCGCGACCATCGTGCCATGTCTTTTAAAGCCGACGGTTCGGCTTTGGCTTCCATTGCCCTACCCGAATTAGACTATTGCGGACTTGCGGCCTTTCCCGGCAATGCCGGAGACCCGATGAATTTAGCCGCTGTGGCGAGAGGTGGTCACATCATTCTCGTTAATGGAGCAGATGGATCCGCACAAGAACTCAGTAAGCCCTTTGGCGACCAGTCGCCAGAAAAGGATGAACTTTTTTCCGTGACGGCTTCTGATTTTGATCGTGATGGTCATGTTGATCTTTTTGTCTTGGGATCAAAAGGGGCCGCGACCCTAACGAGTCTAAAGAAGGGTTCCACCGCGGATATCTTTCCAGGTTTCCCTCAGCGGTTTCAACGCAGCGTGCATTTTAAGGATACCGTTTACGATGTTAAAAGCGTTGATGTAAAAAAAATCTTGAAGGTAAATGATTTTTTTAGCGAGGATGCCAGTGGAGCGGCGGTGGCGGATTTGGATCGAGATGGGCATCCCGATCTTCTCTTCGCAGGAACTAATAATGTATTCGCAATTGATTATCACGGAGCCTATTTAAAGGGCTGGCCACTCGTATTGGAAGAGCATCAAAATGTGGGCTTCACTTATGGTAGCCGTCGTCATCCGGAATCGTCTATTCAGTCCACACCCTTGGTGCTTTCTCTGAATGGACATACCACAGTTCTTGTAGGTTCTCCCGACGGACTTATTCTTGCCGTGGATAGTGTGGGGCACAAACTGACCGCGTCCTCATTTGATGGGGCTCAAAAAGGGCGCATGGGTCTTTTGGCGGTCGATGCTTCTGATTGGCCATTGACCCTCGGTGGTTTAACCTTGGACTCCAACGATAATCCTAACATTCATCTTTCGGCCGTGGACCTGGATGGCAATGGAGAGTTGGAATTGATGGGTCAATCCGGTACCGGCACTCTCAATGTGTGGACGTTGACAAACGGCCTTGCCAAAGCCGGCGCTTCCTGGACGATGTCGGGGGGAAATGCGGCCAGGCAAAATTTCCTGGATGTGAGCGCGTGGTCCGCCGTGGATGGAAGCGCGGGAAGTGAAACCATCGAAGAATTTTTCTTATTCCCAAGCCCGGTGCGGGGTCCGATTGCGACGGTTCATTTGCGTTTGGGTGCGGAGGCGAAAAAGGCTAGGATTCGAATTTATGATTTGGCCGGAAATGTGGTTAAGGACGAGTCGTGGCATACCTTACCCAAAGGGTTGCAAGCGTATGCTCAAAGCTTGGACCTCGGACGTTTGGGGGCGGATGTGTATTCGGCTTTGGTTGAAGTTTCTTTTGCGGGGAGTTCTCGAAAGAAGTGGGTGCGCTTTGGGGTTATCCGGTAGGGGGTTTTTGGGGCTGTGGGTCGCTGGCCCGTCGGGCTGAGGCGGTCTGGGCTCAGAGGGCCGGGCCCATTCGCCCAGACCGCCTCA
>JAYVCH010000050.1:0-7417 GCA_043750055.1 Fibrobacteria bacterium | reverse complement strand
CAAACCTTGTTCTATCAGACCTTCGAGGATTCGGTTGGGGCGGAAAAAGCGTATCAGGAGTTGATTCAAGTGCAGGAAGAATACACGGTTTTTCAAGCTACGCAACCTTGGCGAGATACGATTTCTGATCAGTATTTGGACGCTTGGAGTGAGTTGACCAAAACGAATCCGACGATGACGCTGACCAACGCAGTTCAAAAGGCGCGCGGTTGGGGACTTTGGAAGAAGGCGGCAGTTTTTCGCTATCCAAGGAGCGACGATTAGGAAGTCGTTCGGTTGAATTTTAATACCGAAAAGGTAAAGACCGAGACGCCAATGGCAATCATCGCCACACCATCCCTCCAAAGTTCCTTGAACCCTGAACCTTTCAAGAACATTTCCCGTAAGACATGCATGAAATAGCGGACGGGATTAATGTAAGTCACGTTTTGTACCCAATGGGGCATGTTTTCAACCGGCATGAAAAATCCGGAAAGCAACATGAAGAACAATAAGAAAAACCAAATAATGAATAAGGCTTGTTGTTGA
Source organism: Fibrobacteria bacterium (assembly GCA_043750055.1). Taxonomy (GTDB): domain Bacteria; phylum Fibrobacterota; class Fibrobacteria; order UBA11236; family UBA11236; genus Chersky-265. Next base: position 6,889 of record JAYVCH010000050.1, on the reverse strand, counting down.
GTTCGCGCTATCGTGGATGTAAAAATTCCTATGCCAAGACACGAAAGCATATAGGCTGCAGAGAAAACGAAAAGAGTACCATAGTTTCCTCGGAAGGGCACTTTGAACCAAAGTTGAGCCATCGCGAGCGCAATCATTAATTCTACAACTCCAATAAAAAAGAAGGGCACGGCTTTGCCAACCACGACGTGGATGGGTTTGATGGGGGTAACCATCAATTGTTCCATCGTTCCCACCTCCTTTTCTCGAACAATGGAAAAACCCGTCAGTAGGGCCGTGACCATAGTGACAAGTATCACGGCCACACCCGGAATCATGTACCATGTGGATTTTAGCAGGGGATTAAAAAGCACGGATGTTTCCACGGAAATAGGAATAACTTGGTCTAGACGAATCCCTGAAGCTGCGAGTTTAAGCTTTAGCCAGTCCGTAGCCCATCGGTTAATGATGGCGGATAAATAACCCCGTGCGACGCCGGAGGAATTAGCATCTTGTCCATCAACCCACAGTTGTAGTCGCGCGCCTCCATCTTTAGACCCATTGCCCAGGGAGCCGATGCCCTGACTGGAAGGGTTTAGTTGCGTGGCGGCCTGTAGTTCACGGGTGAATTCTGCGGGGATGATTAATCCGATTTTAATTTTTCCTTGATCCAACATTTCTCGAAGTTCCGGTTCCGATAGGGCATAGCCCTTGAAATTAAATAGGGAATTGGTGGATATGGTTTCTACTAAGGAATGGCTGCGTGGACTTTGATCGTGATCAAGCACCGCGACGGGTGTGTGTTTGACTTCTGTGGTCAAAGCGTATCCAAGTACAATCATTTGGATCATGGGAACCATAATCATCATTCGCAAACTAGTTTTATCCCGAACCAGGCCTTGAAATTCTTTCCGAACGATGACGGCCAATAGATTCATAATTTGACCTTGAATTTACGAATGGAAATTGCCATGAGAACGACGCCCTGCATGGACAGAACCAACAGGGGTAGCCACAGTTCATGCAGTCCCACTCCTTTCAGAATAATTCCTCTCACAATTTCGAGGAAATAGGTAGCCGGGATGATACGGGAGATGATCTGCAAAGGCAGAGGCATGCTGATAATGGGAAAAATGAATCCGGACAAAAGGACGGTGGGCATCAAGGTAACGCCCATGGCCATGAACATGGCATGTTGTTGTCGCTTGGCTATGGTGCTGATTAAGAGCCCGATACTTAAGGAAGTGAAGATATATATGAGACTACACAAAGCCAGAAAACCAAAATTGCCTTGGATTTCAACACCGAAAATATATCGACCAACGAACAAAATCAAAAGTCCATCGGCCGCTGCCAAGAAAATATAGGGGATTAATTTGCCAATGATGATTTCCAAGGGATGCAGAGGGGACACTAAAAGTTGACCCATGGTTCCAAGTTCCTTTTCCCGCGCAATGGCAACGGAGGTGAGCAAGGCCGAAATCATAAGCAGGATGACGGCCATCAATCCGGGTACAAAAAACAAAGCACTACGTTGATCCGGATTATACAGAACCAGGCTACGTAGATCGATTACCTTGGGCTGTTTGATACTCAAGACTTGCAAAGTTGCGCCTAGTAACATGGGTTCGGCGGCATTGCGAATCAAGGTGCCCACATTGGGATCGGATCCATCAATAAGAACCTGAACTTGCGTTCCTCCCGGTCGATACAGATCCCATGAGAAGTCCACGGGGAATCGAAATAGCGCCCGAATTCCATGCAGTCTAAATAGTTCGGCAGGGTCGCTGGCAGTGGTGACCGTTCCGACGACTTTAAAAAGTTGACTGGCATCGATTTTATTCACCACCGCGCGACCCTCGGATGTGGGGGAGGGCATCTCCACCATAACGGCGATGTCCCTCGCATCGGAATTCAATGCGTACCCATACAAAAACATCATCATTACGGGCATGACGAGCACGACCATCAACGTTTGCCAGTCGCGAAAAATATGATGCATTTCTTTTTGTGAAATAGTCACTAATCTTTTTGGATAGATCATGCCGAAACCGCTTTGGGCTTGTCTTCCATCAATTTCAGGAATACTTCATGGATAGAGCTGCAATGATTTTCCCGTTTGAGATCGCGGGGTGTGCCGATGGCGGCGATATGCCCGTCGATCATGATGGACAATCGATGGCAGTATTCGACCTCGTCCATGTAATGCGAAGTGATAAATATCGTGGTCCCTTGGGCCGATAACTTATGAATCAGGTCCCAAAAATTTCTGCGACTCACTGGATCAACCGAACCCGTGGGCTCGTCGAGAAATAAAATTTGTGGGTTGTGTAAATTGGCGCATGCCAAACTTAAGCGCTGTTGCCACCCCCAAGGCAAGGAGCCGGTCACTCGTTTCATCAAAGGTCCTAAGGCAAGAAAATCAGACATTTCCTGGATCCGTTTTTCCAGATCTTTTTTTTCCAATCCGTAGAGGCTACCATAGAGGGTCAAATTCTGTTTCACAGACAGTTCGGTATAGAGGGAAAATTTTTGTGACATATACCCAATGCGCGTTCGAATCTGCGCACTTTCATTAATGATATCAAATCCAGCCACGGAGCCTTTTCCACTGGTGGGAATCAGCAATCCACACAACATCCGTATCGCTGTGGTTTTGCCGGCGCCGTTGGCCCCTAGAAAACCGAACACCTCTCCTTTGGCGACAGAAACGTCAATATGATCCACTGCGGTGAAAGAACCAAAAGTCTTGGTCAATTGTTCGGTGTGAATGGAGTTTTCCATCAAATGGTCCTTACCGATTCTACACCGTGTAAGAAAGAGAAAAAACAATCCTCAAGGCTAGGTTGGATCACCGTTGCCGTAGCCGCGTCCGGTACTGTTTGTTGGATTCGAGTTAAAGCATCGGAGGGTGAGGAAGCGGACATCGCAATGGATTCAGCCGCATGGAGAGCGCCACTAGAAGGATAAATCAAATCGAAGCCAGGTGGTGGAGTTCGATCGGCGGCATAAGTAAGGGTGGTTTTACGTAAAGTTTTGGTCATTCCCGTTTCCGAAAAATCCGGCTCTACTCGAAAAAGACGGTAGGGATACTCCGAAATCAGTTTCGCCGGTGTTCCTTGCGCTAATATGGCGCCTTCATGCAAAAGCATCAACTCATCGCATAGGGCGGCCTCATCCATATAGGGCGTGGAAACCACCAGAGTGATTCCTTCAGTGCGCAACGACTTTAGCATGACCCAAAAGTCACGCCGAGCCACCGGGTCTACTCCAACCGTGGGTTCATCAAGCAAAAGCAATTTGGGTTTATGGATGAGGGTACAAGCAAGGGCCAGTTTTTGTTTCATGCCCCCGGAGAGGAGACCGGCTCGTCGATTCACGAAGGGAGCTAGACCAGCGAATTCGAGCAAGTGAGATTTTCGATTCGCCTTTTCCGAACCTGTTATGCCAAAAATATCCGCGAAAAAATTCAGGTTTTCCATTACGGATAAATCCTGATACAAGGAAAACCGCTGGGGCATATACCCGATATCGGCGCGAACTTTTTTAAACTGCTTTGCAATCGGGGTTCCAAGCACCGTAGCTTTTCCAGAATCCGGGTCCATCAAGGTAGCCAGAATATTCATCAAGGTGGATTTACCAGCGCCATCCGCTCCGATAATCCCGTAAAGACAAGGGGAGGGAACGCGCAGGGTCAATCCACCCAGGGCTTTTTCGCCCGCATGGTCCTTGGCTAAGGTTTCGATTTCGATGGCAAAGGACATGGAGAAAGTTACTTCCAGACTTCCACTGGCAAACCACGTTTCAACTTTCCCTCTTTGTTGGCGCAAAGCACGCGGATGCGAAAAACCAATTCATTTCGGCTTTCCCGTGTCTGAATATTTTTCGGTGAAAACTCTGCGTCATGGCCAATCCAACTGATGGTGGCGGGTAGGAATTCTGCGTTTTGTTTTCCGTCCCCCAAGTCCAGCCGTATGCGCATGGCTTGGCCATATTGCAAGGTGGCTAGCCAAGTTTGGGGAACAAAAAAATCGGCTTGCAAGGTGTCTTCCCGTCCAATTTCGAAAAGGGGTTGGCCCGGACCCGCCATTTCTTCAAAGTTTTTATATCGAGTAAGAATGCGGCCAGAGGCGGGCGCGCGGAGGTAACAGCGATGTAACTGCTCCTGTATCTGTGCAATTTTGGCCTGTAGCCCTTGTTGTTTTCCAACTAGGCTGGCTTGCAACTCTTTGGCGGCAGACAGTTTGAGCCTTGCGGTTTCCAGTCCCGAGGATAAACGATCCTCTTGTTGAGGAGGTAAGGCGCCTTCTTTGACAAGAGGAGAGATGCGAGCATAATCTTTTTCCAACCCTTTAATTTCACTCATGGCGGCCTTTATATCATTGGCCTTAGCGCGCATTCCAGCGGTCAATTCCGTCATACCACCCGCTACTTCCGCAAGTTGTAGTATGAAGGGAACGCTATCGATCACGGCGAGCAGTTCATTAGCCGCAACGGATTGTCCCTCTTGTTTATATAACCCAACAATTTTCCCCTGCACTTGGGAAGTCACCTGGAAGGTTTGGGCTTCCATTATAGCGGAGCCGATAAAATTGGGATCGATTTTTCCACCACAACCCAATAAAAAGGATGTGGTCAAAATGGAAGCAATAAGCAGAGTTGAATGTTTCATATTAAAATCGAAGTTCCTTTCCGACGGCATATTCCCATTGCAGCAAGGCCAATCGCTGCATGATTCTGGCTTGGTCCATAGTCAGTTCAGCGCGGGCCTGGTTATTTCTGGCTTCCAACCATTCAACTCCAGTTGCAACGCCTTCATCAAATTGACGTCTGAGATCCGCCGAGGCCGCTTCGGCCGCATCTCGGGAAGCTTCGGCTGCTAAGTATTGCGCATTCCATTTTGAATACTGTAAGCGTGCAGTCAAAATGGATTTGCTCCATTCCTGTTCCAATTTTCTTTTTTGTTCCGACAATTCCCGAGCCGTGATGTCCAATTGTTTTCGCTGCGCGCTGTTTTTGGTTCCATCGAAAAGATTCCATTTCAGTTGCACCGCGACCAAACCATAAGGCATGAATTCATCCCCGGCCAAATCCAAACCGGGGTTTGCATAACGCAATCCTGCCATTCCATAAACTTGGGGCCAACGTTGTCCAGCCAAGGCTTGGACACCGTACTCCGCTTGTTCTACACCTTTGTCCAATGCCTCCGCTTCTGGCCTATTCAAACTGGAACTATTAACGCCATCCCAATTTGGAGTAGTGGGGGCGGTGGTATCCATCGAAATCTCTGGAAATAATCTCGATGCGGATAATGCGCCGTTGCCTAGCTCTTTTCCACTCAAAACCTTGCTACCCAACTCCTTGCCACCCAGAAAATGGAACATTTCCAAGGCCAATGAATCTCGGGTATTTTGGGATGACAGCAAATCCACTTCCGTGGCTCTGGATTTTGCAGTTGCGGCCAAGGATCGGCTTCGCACGGCTGTTCCAGCTCGCACGAAATCCTGAATTTGTTTTTCCAAATCTTTGGAATATCCGAGGACTTTTTCTTGATATCCAGCCTGGGCCGCGGCCATTTGCCACGCGGAATACAGGGCCCCTAATTTAAAGGACATCTGATTTTTAGCTCCTTGCCATTGGGCTTGACGCAATTCCACGCCGGCCCGTTTCGCCGCAATGTTTCGTCCGCGAGTCATCCCCGTAAAAAGTGGGTAGGTCGCATCGACTCCCAATTCCACCTTATCATGATCCCCTAAGGCCCGATTGAGATGGGTTCCATCCGGAGGAGGAAAGGGTAAATCCAATTTAAGGTGAGGGGTTTCGGAGGTGTAGGAGTAACTGGCTATTGCATCCAGAGAAGGAAACCAAGCCGCTTGGGATTCCTGGACTTGAGCTTCTGCACGCTCCACTTCTAAGCGAAGTACAGATAAATCGGGATTGTCACGCAAAAGAATTTCCTGTGCGTCGTGTAAAGTCAGGGCCATGATCGGTTGACTCAACAGGGTGAGACAAGCGAATGGGATAGACAGGGCAGGGCGAATAGACGGGTGCATGATCACTTCCTGATGCGAATGCCGTTAAGTAGGGTATCGGTTATAATTAGAGTTCGTTCCGCGAGAAAATTTTTGTCAAAAGCCATTTTTAGTCCCATCGTTGGACCCAGTTTTTGAACCATGGGCATGACTAGAAACGTAGAGAGAATCATTCCCATCATATTTATGAAAAAATGGATGGGATGCATGGATTTGATTTTCCCTGATTTGATTTCTTCGCGTAAAACCCGCGCAATGGTCGTGGGCACTTCCTTGAAACGTTCGAGGAGTTGGGGAAGAGATTCTTGAATGGCCGATCCGCCCGTACTGATTTCACGCAACATGAAGAGAGGGAAATCGGGGTTGGCGGCAAATGTGCGGATGTAAGTTTGGACGACGGATTTTAAAAGCGGTTCGAGACCTTGATTGGATTTTTGGTTTTGGAATTCCGTCCTCACCTTTCCCCATACTGTAGCGACGGTATCTTCGACTACTTGTCGGTAGAGGCGGTCTTTGCTGCGGTAATAATAATGAAGCAGGGCTTTGTTTACGCCTGCTTGAGTGGCGATCACTTGCATACGCGCGCCATCGAGGCCCTTGGCGATAAATTCTTTGCGGGCGGAGGTGAGGATGCGCTGCTCAGTCTCGGTTGGGGTGGGACCGGTTGTGGGAGAGGGGTGTTTTGGTTTTTTGGATAAACTATTTGATTTAACCATTTGGTTAAAGTTTAGGTGGAGTTGGAGGGTTTGTCAAGGGGGGTTATGGGTGGGGGCGAGGGTCAATGCTGTTGACTTAAGGATATTGTCGTTAAGCTCTTGGGATAACTCCTGGTTTTAATATCAGTGAATGCTATATTTTCCCCTTCATTTTTTAACGGA
>JAYVCH010000049.1:0-6979 GCA_043750055.1 Fibrobacteria bacterium | reverse complement strand
CCATCGCAATGGGATTGCCATCCGAAATCCGACAAGACCCCAAGGTCATCGAAGCTTATCTGGGTAAGGATTAAACATGCTTACCCTAAAGGGCGTCTCTACTTCCTATGGTGCGATAATGGCCCTGACTGATATCAATATCACAGTAAAAAAAGGCCAAATCGTAACTCTGATTGGCGCCAACGGTGCGGGAAAATCCACCACGCTGCGAAGTATCATGGGCTTGGCCCAACCCCATGCCGGTGAAATTTTGTTTGAAGGAAAAAAGCTAAACCGCATACCCACGCACATTATCGCAAGTATGGGTATCGCCTTGGTACCCGAAGGTCGAGCCATCTTCGCCAATCTGTCCGTCCTTGAGAATTTGGAATTAGGCGGATACTTGCAAAAGGACCGCACCAAACTCAAACGTGGTCTCGACCATATTTACAGCGTTTTTCCTCGATTGCAAGAACGGCTTTCGCAAATGTCAGGCACCTTAAGCGGCGGCGAACAACAGATGCTTGCTATCGGCCGAGCAATGATGGCCCATCCCCGTTTATTACTCCTTGACGAACCGTCTCTTGGTTTGGCTCCCATCATGGTGCAAACCATTTTCGAGGCCATCGCCAAAATCAATCAAGAGGGAACTACCATTTTATTGGTAGAACAAAATGCAAATCTTGCGTTGCGCCGATCACAAAAAGCCTATGTGTTGGAGACGGGTCGAATTATCATGGAAGGGACTTCGGGGGAGTTGGCCAAAGACCCGAAAGTGAAAGAAGCCTATTTAGGGGAGTGAAGCCGTGACTTTAATTTTGGCTTATCGTGAGCGAAAATGGATTTGCCTGCGGCCGTTAAATGCAGCTTCCAACCCTTGGTGATAATGGGGGTTCCTGGTGCGGGAGAGTTTCCTGGACCTTTGATTACAAGGAGCGGATTGGGCTTGGCAGCGAAATCAAGTGCGCAGCGTGCGATTTGCATATCTCCCATTCCGAGTGGATGAACTTGCGGTTCACTCCAAGTGCGACGGAAGAATTGAGAAAAACCCAGTGGACCCTGTGATAAAGCCAGTAACATAGCGGTTTCCAGAGGATTGGGGCCACCATCAGGATTTGGTCGACGCGCAAGATGACAGCGCAAACTTTTTTGTAATAAAGGCCACGCTGCGAAGCCGGAACCGGATTGCGTCCATTTAAGCAAGCCACTCCAACCCTCGGGAGTTGATTGGGCAAAAGCAGTCCACACTTTTCGTGACAAGGTGAGTTTAGCGGGAGCCAATGGAGATCTCGCGTTGAAAAGACGCTCCATAGAGGAGGGCTGCCGAATGGCTAGGGATTTTTCTGGACAAATGATATTGATTCGCCCCTTTGCCAACAAGGGTTCTGGAAGATGCGTGAGCAAAAAGATTAAATGTATTTGGCAGAAGAAATCCTCTTCAAACCAGAATGTCACTTCGGTATCACTTTCAGATGCTCGAGTGAGTGTATCGAAAAAGATTTTAATGTTGGCCAGATAAGCTTTGGATTCAATTCCAAATCGTTTTTTTAAAAACGCGGCACGCGCTTTCCAATCCACTCCTCCGTTTGGAAGTGTAAGAACCGGTCCCTCCATGAGCATTTCCTTCCACACCAGAAAACTGCCCGTTATTGGAGATTGCTTGAGAAGTTCCAAAGTCGATTCACCATTTACGACATGTAGCATAGTGCTTCCATTATAGTGCTTCCAGAAGGTGTTTTTCAACGACTTCGACCCATAAAATCCCACAACTCTTCGCCTATACTTTTACGGCGGAGTTGGAGATTAGAGGATCGAGAACCTAAGTGGCTATCGTTGGTCTTTTTTGCGGCGTCAGTCTTAGCCCTTCGTTGACCCTGATGGGATAGGTTTTTGCCCGGAGCCCGCACTGCGATTGAATTCCCTTTACCAGGAGCCAACGTATCTACAAACACCAATGTTCCATAAGCGCTGGTTTTATGAAAATCTACTCCGGCATCGAGCGACCATCCAAAAAAATCGCGTTGCATTGATTTGACTGGGCTTGGATTCACTCCCGTGTAATAGAGATTGGCCTTAAGCGAATCCCTGTTATGTGGCGGAACATGAAAATTGTTGCCTAATACATTTACCTGATTGGGGCCAAAGCGTTGTAAGGAAGCCAGGTCGATGGCTATTTCAAGGTTAAAAAGACTATCGATATCTTGATTACAAAGGCTATCGGTACTGAAGCCATTGCAGAGGGTCGTGTTCACCAAATCAACTCCCATTCTTATATCAGCATTATAGTCTTTAACGCAAGCATCCTTAGTGGGGCTTCCTGGTAGGCGAGTGGTATCTCCAGCAAAAGCATAATAGGGCTGGGGTTGATAGATATCGGTGATGGAATTATTTGCAGCAAAATTCATTTCGACGAAGTCTTTGTTATCACCACTATCGTCGATAAAAAATTCAATCGTCTTTTCCAACCACAGACCCCACACGTCGCGGCCCTTAATCCTATTCCATAATTTTTTTTCTTTGACTGAAATAAACAAATACAAGTTCACGGTATCCCAAAGCATTTTCACCGTGGCCCCGCCACGATTTTTTAGGCTATCGGGACCAGGGTTTTCGCTTGTAAAAAATGTCACTCGAGCTGTCGAATCCACTTTGGACCAAATTGGTTCATTGGCTTTACCATCGAGGAGAATGGGCTCATTGGTTTTGTAAACGGTATATTTGGATGGGAGGGCGTTGGCGAATTGCAGAGAAAAAAACACAACAAGCGTAAAATTTTTGGCGTCGAGTTTCATCTTAAGGAGCCTAGGACAAAAGGCTTGTCAGCCAATCGGGGTGTATGACCCAACCCAAAAGCCCCGCAAGGCCCATGAGGAGTCCGAAGCCTCCGAAAAACCAGGACAAGGCCAATAACCAACGCTTACGAGTCAATGCGGCTACGCCCAATACGCCGAGTGAAATAGATAATCCAGCATCCGACAAATCGAATTGATCGTCACGGTTATTGAGCAGATCGTATCGGGCCTCAAAGTCTCTGGCTTTGGTTTGCAGGGTTTTTTCCTCTTCCTGGTACTTTTTGATTTCCACTTCATAATCCCTGATTTGCGCGACCATGGAATCCTTCGCTATACCCGGCGCCAATAAGGCCATATCATGAGTTTGATTACGGCCCATCTCCATCATATGCTGCTTAATTTTCTTGCTTTGGTATTCGGACCAGGTATCGACAGCATTGGATTTGGCCTGCACCATCGCCTGACAAATATTGTCGTCCTTTACCTTGGTGACTGCCATGAACGCCGAAAGCAAGGCCACGGTGATTCCAATCCAATCGCCTAAATCCCTGGGTTGATTCACTTCGGCCATGGCTTACTCGTCTTTAATGTCCAAAGGGTTTGAAAGGCGGCATCCATTAAGGTATATGTATTTCGGAATCCGGAACATGTCCGAAGTCGACAACGCGGACACGTTCACAAGCGCCAAAGTTTGTGAACGGAGCCAATTGTCCGAAAATGAGATCCCATGAGAGCTTCTAATGGGTTCTAATAAATCACAACTCGCTCTTTAATCTGCTGGCCCTCATAAGCTGCAATTGCCAAATAGATTCCGGGTTTTAATCCTGCCAAAGACAATGACCCGCTTACTCCCGGCATCACAGCTTCTTTGCGTAACAAGACACCCTGCAAATCACGCAACTCAAAACTATAAGGCTTGTCCCAAGTCGCCTTCACTTGCAAAGCCTCGCCAATATGCCGTATTTTAAATGCTTGTGAAAACTGTGGGCTAAATGTGGAAGGGTTTTTAATCGCTGTAGGTTTCGAAAAAAGTTGTCCATCGCCAATGGCATTCAAAGTGTAAAAGGCTTCGGTAGTCCAAGGCGATAAACCCGTTTGCGATTTCACACCCTTGAGACGTATGTAAACCACTTGACCCGTTTTCAATCCTGGGATTTCCAAAAAGACTTGCTTGCGATCAAGTGAAAGCTGCACCCTACTCACGGCCAAGGTGGTATTGTTTTGTTTATTCCCACCGTAACCCCAGCCTGGTGCATAGCCCCACTGTTTGACTTCATAATTTTTGGCCACCTCCCCTGCTGTATCCACAGGTAGGGTGTATTCAATTTCCATACCCGTAGCGCGTGAACGCACCGCCATCATTTCAAACCAAGGCGCCGGGGTTTTCTTTTCGCGCCAACGATGAAGACCAAACTCACGATTATTCATCCAAGCGTGATTGCCTGGGCCCTCTCCAATTTCACCTATAAATAGCGAGCCATCTTTACCATACATAATGCGATTCACGCCTGCTGTTAAACCATTGCCAAAGCGAAAAGCCGCGCCCTGCCATTCGCCTTTAACCTTCTCAATTGCCACACGAATAATTCCTCCATAACGAACATCACCCACCAACATTTGACCTGCGAAATAACCTCTATCCAAATAAAGTGGATGAGACGAACTGTTGCCAATTTCATCTTGAGGAAACCAGGCCACCGGAGGGGTAACAGGTTTTGCATTCCAGTCGGGCGCGGTAGAATTGGGATGCCCAAAAAACCGCCCCGGCTTCACATGCACCAAGGCACAACTGGGATACCAGGATCCTTGGTTGTCAACTACCATCACGGAGCTATCAGGACCAAAACCAATACCATTCGCCTGGCGATGACCCATCGAAATCACTTCATAGGTGCCATCGAGTTTCGCTTTAATAGTTGCGCCTCTATCTTTTACTTGCGTCTCTGAAGAAGCACCCGAAGGGCTCAAGCCTTGTCCTAAAGTGAACCAAAAGCCATTGTCTTTCCAAATCAAACCATAAGCTAAGGGTTGCACTATCTTTGCATCATAGCCCCAGCCAGTCACAATGTTTGTCGCCTCATCTGCTATTCCATTTCCATCTTTATCATCAAGCCGTAAAATCCTATTGCGATCCAGCACATAGACTTTACTGTCTACCACCTTCAGTCCCAGCAAATCCGCAATTCCAAAATTGTCTCCCGCAAATTTTGTAAAAGTCACAGTACTAGCATTGTCGCCATAAATACCATCAACGTAATACACTTCGCTGGGACCCCAATTGCCGATCACCAAACGACCATCAGGCAAAACATCCATACCGCCCACGCGAATTTGACGCGCGCCCAGCAAATCCAACGATTCAAAAGCAGGATGGGTGGCTTCAAGCGGAGTTCTATCCCCTGGATCTTGCGCAATAGAATTACCCGCCACAGCGAGTACAAATAAAGCCGCGGCGAACCGCAATCCCCGATTTCCGGAAATTGTAAGCATAGAGGCTCCTTTCAAGAGGTAATCTGAAGAATATAACCCGAGTAGGGGCCGACAGCAAGCCAATTCCGAATCCATCGACTCATGGAGATACCGGTCAATACGGTTCTAATTACCCTAAAACCAGTCTCAAATGGTGTAAACATTATTCAAGACTTGTCTCTTTTTAGCCTATTTTTTCTCCCAGAAAACTCTTGAACTAAGGGAAGGGGAAAAGGATGAGTCTGATCCGATTCTTGGTTGGAATATTCTCGATTGCGTTTGGCATAGCCCTGGCACAAACCAATCCAATTCCTTTTCGTAAAATCCAAATCAACCCTCAATTCTATTCGGAGGGAATCCATTTTGGCGATCTCAATAAAGATGGGATTGAGGATATAATTTCTGGTCCCTACTGGTACCCTGGCCCAACTTTCACTCAGAAATTTGCCTTTAGAACTCCTCAGGCCACGCCCTTTGATACGACTGGCGATTCCGACTGTTATTCCGTTTTCACCTATGATTTTAATGGTGATGGATGGTTGGATATCCTTTCCTTGCGCAAGCCTGGCGGGGCGGAATTGATGCTTTATGAAAATCCAGGCGGTGGCGCGGCCCTATGGGCTGAGCATAGCGTTTTTTCACAAGTGGAAAATGAATCCGCGAGGTTGGTGGACATGGATGGCGATGGTAAACCGGAAATGATTACCAACTCGGGAGGATATGGGGGCTGGGCCTATCCGGATTGGAATCATCCCACTTCGATGTGGAGTTTTAAGAAAGTCACTACCAAAGGGAATTGGGGAGCTTATACCCATGCAATTGGAGCGGGCGATGTCGATGGGGATGGCCGCCAGGATCTTCTTTTTGCAACAGGGTGGTGGGGTCAACCAGCTAATATTATCGATACACCCTGGGTGCGCCATGATGCCGCGTTCTGGGGACAAGCCAATTTAGGTGAAGGGGCCGGAGGCGCGCAGATGTTCACCTATGATGTGGATGGCGATGGTGACAATGACATCGTGACCAGTTTACAAGCCCATGGTTGGGGTTTGGCTTGGTTCGAGAATCAAAACCAAGGGAAGACTTTCGTCCAGCATATGATCATGGGATCGGATACGGAAAAAGCAAAATATGGAATTGCTTTTTCCCAACTTCATGCTTTAGCGTTGGCGGATATGGATGGCGATGGACTCAAGGATATCATTACTGGAAAACGCAAAGGGGCTCATGGACATGGGCTAGGTGGGGATGTGGATTCAGCTGCGGTTTTGTATTGGTTCCGATTAACCAGAACTGGAGGGACGGTTCATTTTCAACCTTATCTCATTGACAGTGTAGCTGGCGTGGGAACCCAATTGATTGTCGCCGATATCAACAAGGATGGCGCTCCCGATATTCTAACATCGCGTAGAAGTGGGGCTTATGTTTTCATGAACCAGCGTCCAACCTTATCTTTACTTAATTCGAAAAAAAATTCCCGGCATCCTGTTAAGGCAACGGATAACTTTTTACCGTCACCGTGGCATCGCCATTACTGGGATCGCCTTGGGCGTTGGCTGTTACCATAAACCTTCGAGAAAAGATTCATGAATATTTCCAAAAAAAAGCCACCTTATTCTGTTTCTCAACCGCTTAAGAATTATCTCAAAGAATACGGCCGCTATCGATCGCTTCCCTGTAAATATGAAGACTTGTTTCGCTTTATGGAAACGATTCCCATTGTCGATAAAGCTGGGAAA
>JAYVCH010000048.1:0-3215 GCA_043750055.1 Fibrobacteria bacterium | reverse complement strand
GAGTGATGGTCGATCAAGGAGGGGAAGATATTTCTCATCTTTTGCCCCGCCTCGACTCATCCGATTTGGACCAAGCGCCCACGGGATTATTGGAAGAGCATCATGATCTGTTTGATAATCTAGTTCCGAAATTACTAGACATTGCCATTCAAAAAGCATCGTTCCGGCAAACCGCATTGAAGAATGAAGCGCATAAGGAAGCAGAAAAACGCTTAGGAGGTGAGCGCGATCGGTTAGCGGCATTGATGGGCATCAATTCGTCTGTTACACAATCGGAGGTGGAAGGAGCGGATCGTTTCTTACAGGAAGTCTTACATCACATTTCTGCGGCAGAGTTGCGTTTGGATGCGATACGGTTGGTTATCCAGGGGAAGGTGAAACTTTAATCCAGGCGGCTTTGCCATTGGGGCCATGCGGAATCGCCCCCAAGCATTCTGTGAGAACAGAAACTCGTCCTCCGGCCGAGGAAAACAAGGTTTATGATTAATGGGCTGGGGCAGCGTCATTTAAATTCCAGTCATAGCCGTAGATAATTTTTCCCGAGAACTTTTTCAAGAGTTCGGTTTTCTCCACAGGCAAGAATGGAATAAGTGAATTGAGTCTTTCTTTTTCCGTGGATCCAAAATCAGTTTTATACCAATCGAAAATACTGGACAGATTGAGTATCGCTCGATTCGTATCGAGATCGAAACCGCGTCGAGATTTTAAGAAGGCGCGGGCGCCGCTTTCTAAAAGCTTTTCACTATTGGCAGCAGTAAAAACTTGTACCCCCAAATTGGGGCAGCCGATACTGGCGCAGTTCAGGGCAAAATGGATCCGCTTGTCTTTCCATTGGGCCCGCAAGATATTGTTTTCGATATCGTTCAAGGTCAATTCTTTCCCCTCAATTTTCAGCAGCTTGGAATCCCAAGGCCCCGATGAGGTTGAACCTGCAAGTTTGATGTGTCTGATACTTTTTAGTGGATAGTGATCCAAAACTACCGCTACTGTTTGCGCATTGTAAACATTGATCCAAAAAGCCCTCTGTTCGTCTTTGGTAAGCGTAGAAACAGCTGTGCCTTGCATGGAGTGGAGAAAGGCATGTATCGAAGCGCTGTCGGGCTTGGACACCGAAACATAGCGAACTCGATTAATTCCATCCGCTGCGGAAGTGTCGACATATTTTTTTAAGAATTTTTGCCAGACGGTTAACTCAGGAGCGTGTTGAGCTATCCCTTGTCCCATCAAAATGATAAGAAGAAAAAAAATAATGGGAGAGACTCGTAAGAATGGATTCTTGCTAAGGATAAGAGTGATTCGCATGGAAGCCGCCTTTTTTAGGATAGGTCGCTCTGAGTGTTAGGATAGTTCTGTCTGAGGTCCGGAACTGTTACTCTCCGGAGGTTTTTCCTCGTTATCGACAATGCCTTCTTTTCTTAGGAAGTCCAACGTCGCATCTAAAAATTCCTTGGGGGCAGGATTTTCTCTGCGGAATTCCTTGGCATTGGCCGCTTTTTTGTAAAGGAATAAGTATTCGCGACACTTCGCACAGCCATTCAAATGCATATGGAATCGAATTGAAACCAAGGTGGGCAATTCATTTTCAATATAGTCGTAAATGAAGTCACGGACTTTATCGCAAGGATAGGTTAGGGAATAAAAAAAATTCATTTAGACGCCTGTGCCATCTTTTCTTGTACCCATTCCACGACATGTTTGCGGGCACCATGGAGTTGTACGCGAAGATTTTCGCTCGTGATCCCCAATACTTCCGCAGTATCCTCATCCGACATTCCTTCAATATCTCGGAACTGATAGACCTGGCGGGCTCCTTTAGACAAAGACTCCACTGCCTTGCTAATCAGAGCCTCCACGGCATTGCGAGGCATCACTCTATCAGAAGCGGCATCCAAATTCGTCACCGAGTCCATTCTATCGACTTCGCTTCCTTCGGTGGAAAGGCGCCCCTCATGGGCTTTGGCCAATGCCACATGCTTTCCGTCCCTTTGCGAAATTCGATCGCAAATTTTTTTGTGCGCCAAGCTGTACATCCAGGTCGTGAGTTTGGACTTGCCAGCAAAACTGGGCAAACCCTTATACACAGCCAGATAAACATCCTTGAGAACTTCGCGACATTCCTCATGCGGAGAAAGTCGACGTTGTATGAATCCCAAAAACCGGTCATGAGTCATTTCTACCAATCGGCGGAAGGCACGAGGTCCTTGAGAATTTTTTGCCAAAAGTTCTTGTAAGAACTCAGGAGAATTAACCTCGTCATAGGACGAGGCTTCCAGAATCCCTACAGGCTCAGGGCTGCTCATACTCTTTGTCCGTTAGTGGAGGGTAATGTTACATCATCCATTGGAACTAGAAAATATAACAAGAAACAGATTTACTTTTTTTCAAGGATGGCGATAAGCATGCATCAGCCAAAGTGGCTTTTCGTCAATGCCGAGTTCCGTTAGTGCGTTCATGATGTCAGGGGTCTAAAATCAATCCTTGGGCCTAAAAGTAACGCCCCCAATAAAGACCGAAGAAAAGCTTTCGTGACGCATAGGATCGAAAATCCGGTTCACCGCCTTGAGTGCTATACAAGGTCGAAGCCATCGTTGCAGATAGTTCATGTCCGGAAAAGGGGGAGTAAGCAAATGCTATTTTTGGGTCCGCCGTAAAGCTTGTTTGGGCTTTGGCAGAGGGTTGCCATCTAAAGCTGGTAGAGGCTGCATCGATTCCACCCTTCAATTGTAGCTTGGGTCTTAGCACCCATTTGTAACCATATCCACCCTTTAAAGCATAATCCCCAGGCTCGACCATTCCTGGATATTTTCCGGTAGGTTTATAGAGCACGGCTTCGCCTGAGCTCCAGACAAAATGGGAACGTAACCCATAGGATACCCAAAGACTCGCTCGATACACTCCGAAGCCGGTCCAGGGTGCCAAGTATTTAGGGTCATAGGGTCCGGGAATGGCCAGCTGGGGTTGAACGGTCAAGGTTTTAAATCGAATGGGAATGCCTATTTCCAAATCGCCAACCCCAGAGCGGTGATTCATTACATGGGATCCGTTGAAACCATCTTTATAGGGATCAAAGGTATTGTAAAAAACCGGTAAGGCTAAATAGAGGCCTACGTTACTGGTTAATGACATGCTCCCACCCGCAGTGAGCGACATAAGCGTTTGCGGTGGATTGAGGTATCGGCTTTTGGGCTTCCAATAAAATCCATTCCCTGAAACCC
>JAYVCH010000047.1:0-11387 GCA_043750055.1 Fibrobacteria bacterium | reverse complement strand
AACATATTCTGAAAATTAGGCCCACCCTCTTTTGGCTTTATAGAAGGCTGGGAGGGTCCAGAAATCTCTATTTCTTTGGGAGGACCGATATTGAAAATTGGATTCATGTCTGTCATCGTTCTCTCCTATGCCATAAAATCAACGTAACGACCCAGCTTCGGTTTGGGATCCGGCTTCTCACTTGAACCGGCTTTTCCATAGTTCATCAAGGCTTGTAAACCTTTTGCGGCAGCAGAATTACCAGCCACGTTATGGCGTGAATTAATTTTTCCCACCGGTTTTGTAAAAGGGACATCTGGTTTTTTGACACTATCCAAACCTAAGTCCGCATGCTTTTGCTTTAGTAAATCTTCGAGTCGAAAACGGTTATCGGTACCATCCATTTTCTTCTTTGCCAGATCTCGAATAGCCTGAAACTTTTCCAAACCAACAAGCGCATCCATCCCGGCACCGGACCCATTTCCATTTGAATCAATTCTATTCACGGACATCTTTAAACCTGTTCTCAGTGAGCCAGCGCTCAGATTTCCAATGCCTTCATAAGCATACTTTTTGTTGAATTCATAGCCGTCACACTCGCTTCATAAGACCGCGTGGCGGTAATCATATCCGTCATTTCTTGCACTACATTGATATTGGGCATAGCCACATAACCCTGTGGATCAGCATCGGGATGGGTGGGGTCATATACTAGTTTTGATGGAGTCTTATCCTGTTCAATCGAAGCGACCTCTACACCACTCCCCACTTGATCCGATTCCATGGGCAAACCAGGATTGGGAATAGGGATATGGTTGTCCTGCGTGGTAAAGCCCTGCATTTTTTGTGGACCAAATACGAATCTTTTTTCCGGATCCAGGGTATTTTCTCTTAGGACCGCAACCTGACGCTTGTAAGGACCACCTTCTTTGGTTCGAGTCGTTTCAGCATTGGCCAGATTGCTGGCAATAAGATTTTGACGCACGCGTTGAGCGCGAAGGCCGCTGGCGCTGATTGATAATCCTGAGAACATTCCAATTAAACTCATAGTATGAACCTATCCTTCCTTTGCTTAACCGGGTTGCCCAGTGATCGCGTTTAGAATATCGCCTTTACGAGATTGGATAAATTTCACTCCGAAGTTGAAGAGCAGTTGGTTTTCAGCCAGCTTTGCCGCTTCTACATCCACATCCACATTATTGATTTCACCGGTAAGAATGGGATCCTTTGACCGATAGGCCGTGGGTTCGATTTGTTCCAAATCCGCTCGACCTAAAAGGAGATGGTTAGGTTGATCCGTCACACCTTTCAGTTTTTTGTCGTCCATAGCGTTTCGTAATTTGGATTCAAAATCCACTTCAATTCTCTGATAGCCAGGTGTATTGACATTGGACAAATTGTTGGCAATAGCTCTTCCTCGCATCGTGCAGGCATCCAAGGATTTGGACACCATGGGTATTGAGGATTTGGAGAAAATGGCTTCATTGAGAAACATTTAAGTTTTTCCTTCTAAGGTGAATAAACAAAGCAACCCTTATGCCATGGTTTAAAAACCAAAAAAATGGGCAAATAACGTTTAGTTCCTCAATCCCTTTTCTTCCAGAAAATTTCAGTAGGGAGGAATTACCAAGGATGACGGCATAAATTGCCGAAAAAGAAAAAGCTAAAGTCCGACTTGGGTTTATGCCGATAAGAACTTGGGTTTATGCCGATAAGAATATGTTAAGCCGGGTTAGGCATTTTTTTCCGGCTAAACCCATGAAAGTGGCAATATCTGCCGGGACTATCGACCCTTATTTCAGGCCCGCAGACTCCCAAACTTCCGAAAGATCCCAACCCTTTTTTTGTTTCAAAACCACTTGTCGATGAATGGAACTGCAATCATAACCATACGGCACAGTTTCGCGATGAATAACAATCGCGGGGCGATTCAGATAATAGCATAGGTGAGCAAAAAAACTATTGAAACAAAGCACCGTACCCGGATAAGTTTCAAGCGTCTTTATCAGTCGGGAAACAGGAAACATCTTTGGTACAAATCGAGTCCCCGTTATCACTTCCAAAGCGATATCTTCATCCCCCGGCCCGACGATCACCTCTACATTTTTATCAGCAAGATGGTTTAATATTGAAAAAATTAGTCCCGTGTAAACCTTCAATCCGAAATCTCTTTTTAACCCCGCTGACCCAATATGAAAAAGGATTAAAGCTCTTTCTTCACCCTTCTCCCAAGGCTTGGAAGCCTCCTTTTGATCGCTCGAGGCGATGCCCGCAAGCGTAAGCAACCGAATATTTTCTTCCGCGAAATTTTTTACACAAGGGAGCAGAGCAATTGTATTGGAAAAGCCGCCCCTGTCCGTTTCATGAGCATGTCGAAAACCATAGGCTTGCTTCGCGCAAAAATACGCCATAAAATCAAACCGAACGCGATACACTCCAACGGCATTGGTAAAAATTAAATTCCGTTTGAAAATTAGCCAGCACCCAATATCCACGGCCCTTGCTGGACGAATGGAAGATGGAAGTTGAAACCCGAACTCCTGCAGATATCGGTTCGCTCCCCACACCACCAAATCACACCCTGGTAAAGCGTTGGTTAGAGTCTGCAACACTTTTAGGATTTGAACAAAGTCTCCGTAGGTTCCTGAAAATAAGTAGGCTATGCGAAGTGGAGTCCTGGTTTTGGAATTGAATCGGTTGAAGTTTAGTGGGATTTTGGAACGCGACGGTAGACGTCCGAGCAAACCGCGCAGCTTCCATCGAACCCATGGCCTGCCTAAAAATCTTGGCATGGGCAAAGCATACCACAATCGAGTAGATTCTCACAATATAGGGGATTGAGTTGAATTATTTTGTTTAAAATGTAAAACTAGAGAGAGAGTCACCGAAGGTGGCTTCACGATTTCATATTTATAGCCAGTACGCGGAGCATATGGGTAAAAAAGGTTTAGTCCCGTTTTCGTTCATGAACAAGGAATTCTTGCATAATAAGGATGGCCGGGCTATTCGCATATTGGCCGAATTTTTGGAACCGGAATATCGCTTCAGACAATTCGGCATCGATGACACCGTCGTTTTCTTTGGGTCAGCACGGATATTGCCCCGGAAATCCGCAATGGCCTACCTTCGAAAATTGAAGCGAGATCCCAAAGTGAAGGACTCGATCTTAAAAAAGGCCCAACATGCCGTTGAAATGTCCGTTTATTACGAAGATGCGGTAGAATTATCGCGCCGTTTATCCGAATGGAATAAAACCCAGACCTCTCAATATGCCATTTGCTCCGGTGGCGGGCCAGGAATCATGGAAGCGGCCAATCGAGGTGCTAGTTTGGCCAAAGCTCCTTCCATTGGACTTAATATCCATCTGCCCTTCGAGCAACATGCGAATCCTTATATTTCTTCTCATCTCAATTTTGAATTCCATTATTTTTTCGTTCGAAAATTTTGGTTTGTATACATGGCCAAAGCCATCGTTATGTTTCCAGGCGGATTTGGTACCCTCGATGAAATGATGGAAGTTCTAACCCTGATTCAAACCGAACGAATCACCAAGAAAATGGTGGTGGTTTTATATGGCGCTGAATTCTGGGGTAAGGTACTCAACATAGACTACCTGGTGCAAACGGGTATGATTAGTGCTGAAGATCTTGGCCTTTTCAAAATTTGTAGTACCGTAGAAGAAGCGTATTCCCATATTACCAAAGGCCTCATTTCAAACCAGCCGAATCGTAAAAGCAAGAAAAAATCCAGCAAAAAGGCATGATAGCCCCTTGAGTCTAGACCAGATCCAAATTGAAAAGGTCTATGCCCGGGACCCGGTCACTCGTGTGATACTCGGAGCAGAGCCTTTTGAATATGGAAACCCTTCCGAATCACACGCCATCCTGTTCTTACATGGATTTACCTCAAGTCCCCGCGAACTCCGTTTTCTTGCCGAGAAAATGGCTTCCCAAAACTTCTATTGTCAAGGACTCCTGTTCAAGGGCCATGGACTCACATTGCAAGACCTTTCCACAACCCGATTCTCCGATTACTACGCACAGAGTGAAATCGCTTTGGTTGCTCTTTTAAAACGGCATCATCGGGTTTCCATTTGCGGACTGAGTATGGGAGGTTTGGTCGGTTTGAATTTGGCCCTTCACCATGCGGTCACGGGACTTCTTCTCATCGCTCCCTTTTTAAAGCCTTGGGGCCGAACACTTGGTTTTTCTAATGATTTTTTAATCGGGAAAGTTCCACTCTGGGGAAATATTTCCAAAAAGGTTGGAGGAGCGATTGATGATCCTATCGCTGTTAAAGACCATATCGCTTACCATGCAATGCCGGTCAAAGCCATGGTAAGTGTCGTTGAAGCCGCCCATGATTTCAGAGGGAAGGCCATGAGTATACTCTGTCCCACCCTCATCCACCATGCCGTCAATGACAAGACCAGTGATTTTTCGGGAAGCGTAAACCTCCTGACTAGACTGGGCTCTTTGGATAAAACTCTCAAGGTCTACAATCGAGGCAATCATGTCATCACCCTAGACTGGGAAAGAAAAGAAGTGGAATCGGGTTTAGTATCCTGGCAAATTCAACATGGTCACTCGTAGCTGTTTAAAAACTCTCCACGTGTTTTATTGCAAGTGACTTCAATGGTTGCAGTTAATCTAGGTTTGTAGGACAATCATTTTCAAACTGTGGTTCCCCAGGTAATGGGATACTCGACTCGGAGAAGCATGGAATTATTTCCCATTCCAATACCGCCCATGGCCGGGACCCTACTCGGTGGCCTCTTTGGCCTTATGGTTGGCTCTTTCTTCAATGTGGTTGTTTATAGAATGCCTCGGGGTGAATCGGTAGTTTGGCCACCCTCCCGCTGCCCCAGATGCAATTATCAAATTCCCTTCTATCAGAACATTCCCGTCCTTAGTTGGCTAATTTTACGGGGAAAGTGCAAATCGTGTAGCCTACCTATTAGTGCAGAGTACCCGATAGTAGAAGCCCTGACCGGTTTACTTGGCGCTCTGGTTTTCTACTGGATTTTCTATGCAGGCGCAAATGAACCGCTCGATTTCAAAATGGCCATAACTTATTTGGCTCTATGCTCGATTCCTATTTTCCTGATCGACTTTCGACACTTTCTGATCCCCGATGTCCTAACGCTAACGGGCATCGTCTTTGGGTTGGGAATAAGTTTTATCCCCGAAGGCCAAACGCCGTTAGAGAGCTTTACCGGAGCCTGTGTTGCGGGGCTTTTTCTTTGGCTAGTTGGATTTTCTGCGTCTATCTTGTTGAAAAAAGAAGCGATGGGATTCGGTGATGTAAAGTTGATTGCCATGTCCGGAGCCTTATTTGGCTTACAAACCACAATGTTCGGCCTCATCTTCGCTTCAATTTTAGGCTGCGCGATTGGCTTGCCGATGATGTTTTTTCGCAGACTCAATGAACAACGTCATATTCCTTTCGGCCCTTATATTTGTACGGGCGTCATTTTATCCGCATTTTTTGGAAACCGTATCCTTGCTTGGTATCTGGGTTTGATCGGGGAATAAACCCAAAAATCCCCTTCATTTTACTATCATTAGCACCCTGTTATTTTGCGAGATTTTTATAAATTCGCCGCTTTTGGGTGCTTTTTCCTAATCAGGGAGCGATATGGGCAGTGTGGTAAAGTTGGATGGCAACTGGGAATTCAGTTTTGATCCGGTTGATACCGGACTCATCGACCAATGGTACCGTCGGAAGCCGGCGCAAACCAAAAAGGTTTCGCTTCCACATGCCTGGACCCCGGAAAACAGCGATGAAAGTGCCCATATCGGGTATTATTTCAAAGAATTTATTGTCGATAAAAAAGAATCACCAAAGCGGTTTTTTGTCCGATTCGGATCCGTGCAACTCCATGCCACGGTTTGGCTGAACGGTGAAGAAATCGGAACCCATTTAGGTGGCCATGTTCCCTTTGATGTCGATGGATCCAAATCGGTAAAAATCGGGGAAACGAATCATTTGGTCGTTAGGGTCCAATCGGTGGACCGACAGGGTAAAATTCAAGACTTCACATCCCCTGAATTAGCCTTGGGTGGACCCTTCGTCCGCGGGGCTTTTGCCGGCATTACAGGTGAGGTTAATCTTTACATGGTAGGGAAAGCGGGAGTACGCTCCCTGAATTGTTTCCCTGATTATGAAGCCGATCGAATTACCATTGAATGCAAATTCTGGAATCCCAAAAATTACCAAGCTGAAATCACCTATGAGATTCAACATCCTGATGGGGATATCGGTATTGTAAATAAATCCGTAAAATTGGAAAAAGAAAACGGTAGCTTTACCGTTACCCTCCAAATGGACAATGGCAAAATCTGGCATCTCCATGAACCCTCCCTCTATAAAATCAGCGTAACCCTAGCTGGATCTTATCCGGTTGACATTCGGTTTGGGATGCGTAGTGCCGATGTTGAAAAAGGTGCTTTCAAGCTCAACCATCATCCGGTCAAAATCAAAGGATTAACCTATCCCTGGTTTTTTGCTTTTCAACATGGAACTCCGCCATCGGATTTTGAACTCAAAAAAGAGTTGGTTTCCATTAAAGAAGCAGGCTTTAACCTGTTGCGATCCGGTGGAGCACCCTTGCCTCGCGAAGTCTTGGACGTATGCGATGAAATTGGACTCTTGGTTTTGCAAGAAACTACCTGCTTCAACCAAAAGTCGAGTAAGGACGGACTGGAAAATCTCAAAGCCCAGATTGTCACACTCATCGACACGGATGGTCATCATCCCAGTATTTTCGCTTGGGTGATTGGATCTGAAAATGGATCGATGGTACTCGAAAACGGGAATAAACTCTTGCGTTACGCCGCCGAACTTGATCCTACCCGACCCATCTTTTCCAATCTCTGCTCCGTTTCCATGGACAGCTTGGGTGGAGGAAAAATTGATCTAGGTAAGGTGTACGAACCTTTGGCCTCGCAGATCAATCCGTTTGAATCTCATAAATTGAAAATGGGTTATCCCGTTTCGGTCAAGACGTATAGCCTGCTTGCCAACTACTGCTCTTCCAAAGACGGAAAACTGGTCATGGATGGCATCCATGGTAGCAAATCGTTTTGGGAACGTTACAATTACCTGAAAGACGATTTGGACGGCAAAGTTTTGGTTGACGGTCTTGGAGTTTCTTGCCCTGAAGGGGTGCAAGATTTGCTCGACGCCAATAAAAAAATGTCCGGCCTTTCAGAGTATAAAGATTTGCAAAAGTTGAATGCCGAACTGACTCAACTTCTAAAAGACAAACAAATTAGCATTTGGAAAGATGCTGAAAGCTTTTGGAAAGAAGCCTCCTTGACCGCAAGACAGGGCCTCACCAAACAAATCGAAGCCTTGCTCGTTAATCCACAAGTGTCTGGTTTTATCTTAGAAGCATGGGGTGACTACGGTATTCATCAAAGCGGACTGGTGAATTGGAATCGAAAACCAAAACCCATTTTTGAGATGTTGAAAAAAATCAATCGTCCCATTCATGTGATTGCTGAAGCCGATGATCGAACGCCATACAATGGCACCTCCGCATCCATCAAAATTCATTTGGTCAATGATGGTCACTTGGGTGAATATGGATTACTGCTTCGAGTCAAAGGGCCGAACGGAAGAATTTGGCATCAAGAGTCCCTTCCAGGTAAAGCAAAAGCCGGTGTCAATATGGTTGGAAAATTCAAATTTCCCGTTGGATTGGAAAAAGGTCGCTTTGCCTTCGACTTGAATTTGTCCAAGAACAACAAAGAAATGGCCCGTACTGAAGAAGTATTTCTCGTACCGCCAGAGACCAAATTGGAAATTCCACTCAAACAAGTCACACTCTTGGGGAATTTTCCCGATACGATTTCGAGCTTTACTAACCCTGACGCGACCATATCCGTACTTGCAGAAATCTCCACCTTGGGTGACGCCGCCATCCGTAAGTCCTTTGAGAAAGCCGCTGCTGGTGGTGTAGTTGTTTTAGGGAATGTGTCGGAAGAGGATGCCCGATACCTTAACAGTCTTAAGGTTGTGCCCACAGAAATTTCATGTTTCCGTTCTTCCGGCAATACCTTCGGCAGCTTCCATTATGCTTTGGGTGGCCCCGAGTTCAAGGACCTGCCGAATGAGTGCATCTTGGATCAAGCTTACGCCGATGTCATGCCATTTTGGAGTATAGAGGCTGGACCGAATATGACCGTTTCCGCAGGGAGTATCACTCTCCTAGGCAGTGGGAAATCAAAACTGCGTTGGGGGGCAGATATCGCTAGCTTGCCAATCGGCAAGGGACGAGTTGTTTTTTATCAGCTGGATATTTTTGGAAAGCTGGGAAAAAATGCTTTGGCCGACACCCTGTTTGCAAACCTAATCACAGCCTGTCTGAAATAAAAGTAGCCGGGGTAAAACTCGGCTAAAGCCTAATTACTTTTCTTTTTGGATTTGTCTCCGGTTTTTTTCGCATCCTTTTTTTTGGTGGTTTCCGCTCTAGGAAAGACTCGTTTCACTTCTGTTTTCACTTCTGTTTTCACTTCTGACTTAGGTTCCAATTTCGTTGCCGAGGCTTTAGTTTTATTTGAATCTGCCTTGGTGGAATGACTTTCTGATTTCAAGGATTCTGTATCCGTTTTCCGTTTCACCCCTACGGTATCGACGCTTTTTTTCCCTGTCGAAGAGTCTAAAAGATCGGCCGATTTCTTGGAGGTAAGCAAGGTATCACCCGGAGATGTTGGGGTCACATTTTTAACTGTCGAATCCATTTTAACCGAAGGCTCGGGAGTAATCGACTGAGACGTTGAAGTTGGTGCAACCGTCGGCATCGAACCAGAATTATCCTTGTGATCTAAATAAATATCTGGAGTTAAGTTATTGAAGTCTGCCTTACTGATGTCGGAATTTTTACCCAACATTTCATAAAAGGTGTAAATAGTTTTCAGCCATTCATTGAGCCAATATTTCATACTTTCGCGATTCGACCACCATATTTCAGGATCATAAGTATGATATTCGGCTGGAAACACAAGGACAACGGGATAACCTTGCGCCAGCTTACGAAAGATGCGACTTGTCCTTGCCGTATGATAATTAGATGTGATAATAAGCACGGTATCCAGATTTTGTAGCCTAAATTGTCGGATGAGAAGTTTTGCTTCTTCTAGGGTAGAGAAAGCATCCTGTCGGAATTCGAATACTTTCCTGAAAGGGATCCCACCGGTTACCATATAGTCAACCATATATTCGCTGGCGTAATGGTTTTTGAAAATTCGACAAGCGGACAGGACTACGGTATCAATTCTACCCTCTTGATAAAGCTTGAGGGCCGCATCCGAGCGTTCACAGTCACGTGATTCTCCTGCGAGTATCACGGACCAGGAAATTTTTTCGAATGAGTCTTCGTGAACCAACCAGCGACCGGACTTCCAAAGGACTACGGCTCCGACACAAAAGAAAATGGCAACGAAAAACCAGACCCAAAGACTCCAATGCTTCCAAAATCCGTCCTGTTTGGATCGGTTAGGAATACGTGCTCTTATTGGCAAAATTGTACCGTCTTTAGATCGGGTAACACCGTTTAGGTTTCCTCGACCACTTTAACCGTCATCGCAACTCCTTCGAGGGGGTTGTCGTTGTGATCTGATTCTTCTGCGACAATGGCATCGACGACTTCGAGTCCTGAAATCACTTTTCCAAACGCGGTATATTGATTGTCAAGATGCGAGGAATCGGCAACGACAATAAAGAATTGCGAAGAGGCTGAATCAGGATTTGCAGAGCGTGCAGCCGAAAGCGTTCCACGGACATGGGGTGTTTTGGAAAATTCCGCTTTAATATTTTTACCGGAGCCGCCGGTTCCGTGCATGCGCTTATCTGCATTTTTGCTGTTTGGGTCGCCCCCTTGGATCATAAAATCGGGGATGACTCGATGAAAAAGTGTCTTGTCATAAAATCCGGACTTCGCAAGTTCCAGGAAGTTTTTAACATGGTTGGGTGCGATTTCCGGTAGGAATTCTAGAGTGATATCGCCGTGACGAGTAGATATAATTGCCTTAGACATGAATGGGCTCCCTGTAACTAACGTGTTTCCTTCCGAGCATTCGCGGACGGAAAAATTAAATTAGCAATACTTTAAGCCAAATTCAGGGTTTACTCCCAAGCAAAAGGCTCATCAAAATGGCCCCTTCCCCATTATCCGCATAGTATTTAGGGCGATGCCCCACTCGTAAAAATCCTTTCCGTCCATAGAATTCAATAGCTCTGAGATTGCTCTCTCGAACTTCAAGGTGTATGGTGGATATTCCCCTTTTTTTAGCCCACAAGGATATCGTTTCCATCAACGCGGACCCGATTCCCCCATTCCACCGTACTTTTTCCACGGCAATGGATTGCAATTCAGCTTCCCCGGATACTCCAAGCACACAGATAAACCCGCGTACTTCGGGATCGGCAAAGACCCATGCCTGTTTTTCCCCACCCGGTATGACAGAATCAGGAGCAGTGGGATCCAAACTAAGCGTTCCGATTTCGGCAAAAGCCAAAAAATCTCCTACTCGCCATGGCGATGGATTGGCTTCCATTTCAATGGCGAGTACCGCAGGGATGTCTTCCTTCTTGAGAGGTCGCACCCAAGTTATCATGATTATTTCAAGTTTTCGGGAGTGAATAGTCTACGCTTTTCCTCCGCAGCTGAGACTTGAAGATAGTTCGGTCGGATGACCCCGTCCAATATAGGGGGATTGAGAGTAGCCATTTCAAATATGGACTGGAAATGTATGCATTCTTCCAAACGGAAAACCTGGCCAAAAATATTCCCCAATCGTTCCGCCTCTATAATGCGACCGGAGGTCACTAGCAACTGGTCCTGTGAAGCCATGGATATCAATTTAGCTCCCGGAATAAGCGCTTCGATTACCGGGTCTTCCGTTCTGACAAAGTACTGTCCTCCGTTGGCGGCAATAGCCGCGACGATGTGTTTTTCTTTGGATTTGGAAATTGTCGCTACCGAAGTCACCATTGCAGTCAAGGACGAAAAAGGATAAATGGGAAGCTGCCGTGCAAAGGCAAAACCCTGAGTCAGGGCGATGCCCACCCGAATTCCAGTAAAACTACCTGGACCGATTCCAACACAAATCTTTTCAATTGCCTTCGGTTTGTAATTTATCTCCTCCAAGCACTCATCTAAAAGTATGTGTGCGGTCTCTCCCCGTGCTCCTTGTTCACGAATGCGTGAGGATAAAACATTCGCCTTGGAGTCCAACAAGGCCAGGTACAAAGAGGCGGAAAGATCTATCACCAAGGCTAACCCAGTTTGACCCGTATCGGAGGAGCTAGAGGTCACTTCTTGAGGCTTTCCTCAATGATTTTGGAAAGTAAACTGCGATAATCCAAACCGGTATAAGCGGCAGCCTGGGGCAATAATGACA
>JAYVCH010000046.1:0-12782 GCA_043750055.1 Fibrobacteria bacterium | reverse complement strand
GAGAATTCTTATTTCCAAAAAGGCAACGCTTGGTATTCAGGAGATGCGCGTAACTATACCAATCCCGCCAGCTTCATCTCTGATTTGGCTGACACTGCTTACGCAAAGAATACCAAGTCAGATTCAGTTGTGGGAGACGGACTCAAAGCTCAAAGTCTAAAACTGTCCTCCATCGCAGATTCACTGGTAGAGGGCGGCCCCTGGCTCGATGCTAAAACTGGGTTAGTTCCCGGGGCGAGTTATTATACTCCAGCCGGCACTATGGTTATGGCCAGAGTCGCCGTGGACTTCAAAAAACTATTTAACGCTGATTTTTTTGGGCCCAACGACTTGAGGCTCTATGGTGAAATCGCTTTGTTAGGAATCAAAAATTATCCCGTCTATTATAAAAAAATGACCGAACGAATGCCCATGATGGTCGGGTTCAATGTGCCAGGTTTCCATCTTCTTGATTTGATTTCAGTACAAATGGAATACTACAACTCGCCCAATTTGAACAATACCTCTACCATCGGCGCCCATAATTGGGCTATTCCGTTTATACCTGATAGGGGAGCTTCAATTTTTTCCAAGAAAGCCTTCAATGACTTGAGCACCAAGGACAATTATTCTTGGTCGGTTCTAGCCCGTAAAAAAATTCTCTCCACTTTAAACCTGAACGTTCAGGTCGCTCGCGACCACATGCGTACGGTAGGCACAGACTGGTTCTACGGTTCCCGGTTTGAACCGAATGAAATTCTTCACAAGACATCGAGCTGGTATTGGATGTTTCAGCTCGGTTGGAATATCTAAAGGGAAATGGCAATGAACAATATAGCGTTAGCCTTGACTTTTAGTATCGGTCTTTTAGCTGCCCCCTTATGCGCCGAGGATGCGCCAAAGATTGAGTATAAGCCCATTTCTATTAGCGCATTGCATGAATTCGGCCAACTCAAAAAAGGTATTTACAATATAGGTTCCGGAAGTGTGGGAGACGTTTGGACTAATGATTGGATAGATCATCTCGGCGCCTTTATCACCAAGGAAGCGGTAGTCAACGACCGCCTGTTTTTAAGCGGTGGTTTGGGTGGCATATTCCAGTTTCGTAAGCCTGAATTGGTTTCCCCGGATTTCACTGGGAGCCAACGTAGGAGTTTTTTCATGGGGCCGACTCGGGCCGTGGCCGAATATCATTTTGGCGATCCGAAAAATCCCTATCTGACCTTGGGTTCAGGTATGTTCATGTATAAGTACAATCAAGATGCAAATGACTTGGGTGAATACCTTTACCGATCCGGTGCCTATCCCGCCTACACAGTGACAGGTGGTTATGTGCTCGTCAATAGTGCTGCGGCCAATGTACAAGGAGCCAAGGCGAGTCTGAGTTTAGGGAATTTGAAAGCCGATTTTCTAGTCACCACCGAAACGAACTTGGCCCCTTTTTATGATTGGTCCCTTGGCGGTATCGTCAGCTATTCTATTGCCGATGGGTTGCTTGACCTTGGCGCCGGCGTCAATTTAAAAAGGTTGTTTTCAGTCAAGCAAAATCGCACTTCCAAGTCCGCCTTAGCCAATGGCTATTTTACCTTAGGTGGCCAAAATTACACTACCAAAACCGATTATTATAGTCATCAAATTGAATTTTACAACAACAACAATAATCATGTGGATAGTGTGAAAGCTGCAGCTTTACAAGTGCTGATGGATACAGTCAATGCCATTACATCCCCTTCACGTATAGATAACAAACCTGAGATTTTGTATTACACCAATGCCGGAATACTACTCATGGGCCGTGCGAGTCTGGATCTGAAAAAGATCATGAGTTCGGATCTTTTCGGCCCCCAGGATTTGAAGCTCTATTCAGAAATCGCGGTTTTGGGACTTAAAAATTATCCGGTTTTTTATACCAAGGTGACCGAGCGCATGCCCATTATGTTTGGTATTAATCTGCCCACGTTTCGGTTGCTTGATCTCTTGTCGGTGCAAGGAGAAGTGTTGAGGTCGCCGTGGCTCAATAACACCGCCCAGATCGCCAATGGAACCAACCCGGTCCCGGCCTTACCTCAAGCATTTGATCGCGTGGCATCAAAAAATGAGTGGAACGATTTGGCCACCAAAGATGACTGGAAATGGAGCATCTTGGCCAAAAAGAAAATCGGAAATTTTATCACCATTTCCGGTCAAGCGGCGAACGATCATATGCGCATGGTTTCTTCGCGATACTTCTACGGCCCGCAGTATGACCATAACGAAATCACCGTTTCCAGCGACCATTGGTATTGGATGACTCAGATTTCTTGGGGTATTTAGCTCCGTAGCCTTGAAACTGACTCGTCCAACCCTTCGTCTTAGTCATTCCAGCTTTTCCGTGTCCGGAATTTATGGCAAAAATGACCGCAGGGGTAGAACAAAGCCGAGTATATTTGGGCATTGCCATGCAGATGCCAAAGTTTATCCTGTCCAATATGCTTATTGCCTCCTTGCTTTTCATTGGCTCGAGTTGTAGTTCTCGCCATGACAAGCCCCAGATCAAAATCCTATGGGCCGAATGGCAACCCTCCGATGCGCTTACCGAATTAGGCAAATACTACGAAGCCCAAACAGGCATTTCCGTAAAAGTGGTTAAGAAATCCTGGGACGGAGCTTTTGGCGATGCCACCTTCGCGGAATTCCGCAATCGCGATGACAATTATGACATCATCATCGGGGACAGCCAATGGATGGGTCTTGGTGTGGAGGGAAAGCACTATGTCGAACTTACCGATTGGATGAAAACAAACCTCGATACCGCCGATATCGAGCCGGCCGCGATGAAATGGTATTGCGAGTATCCCAAGGGCGCGAAGCGTTATTGGGCCGTGCCTTGTGAAGCCGATGTTATGGCATGGGCCTATCGCAAGGATTTGTTCGAAGATCCTATGCATCAAGCCGGTTTCCGCGATTGGCAGGCGAAGAAAGGCGAAGCGACTCGCTATTCCTTAGAGCCCCCGAAAAGCTGGGAGCAACTGAAGGCCATCGCTATGTATTTCAAGGAAACGATGCCAGGCATGTCAGGCCTAGTCATGCCTACATCGCGGGGTTATGACCAGGCTACGATGAGCTTCCAGGCGGTGATCTGGGCCTTTGGCGGGGACTGGGGAAATTTTGTCACCAATCAAGTGACGGTCGATTCCCCCAATACCGTGGAGGCGCTGCGCTTCTTTACCAGATTAATGGAGGCCACGTCTTCCGGGGGCCGTAATATGGGCTACAATGAGGTCAATGCCGAATTTATGGCGGGACGGGCGGCAATGGCTTGCAACTTCATGGCATTTTTTCCCGTGCTTGCCAGTGCCACGGATAATCCGGATTTTCATGATAAAATCGGATATTTCAATTCTCCCGCCCATGTTGATGCCAAGGGCATTTCTCGTCGCGCCGCCACGTTGGGTGGACAGGGCATGAGCATCAATGGGCATATTTCATTGTCTCGTCAAAACGCTGCCAAGGATTTTCTGAAATGGTTTTCTCTGCGCCAAACCCAAGAGACATGGGCTGAAAAAGGCGGGTTCACTTCCAATCGCACGGTACTGTCGTCTTCCACCTTCCGAAATGCCGCACCGTATAATTCTAATTTCATCGAGGCTTTTGATTTGATGAAAGACTTTTGGGCCTTACCCGAATACGATGATTTGATAAAAGTGAGCCAACGAGAATTTTGCGCCGTCTTTCAGAATGGAGCCGATCCCGTCGCTGCGGCGAAACAGGTTCAAGTGGAACATGAGGCCATTTTAGGCAAGCACAGGCGGATGCAATGACCCCGAATGCAACCTCCACCTCGACCTCCACCTCGACCTCCGCTTCGACCTCCGCTTCGACCTCAACCACATCGCCCGGAACGCCACGGCCTGGCGGCTACCTGTCCGATACCAGTGTCCGCAATATTTGTATTCTACCGGCGCTGTTTCTTCTCATCACCTTCAACATTTTTCCTCTCCTCGCTTCCCTTGGCGTTAGCTTTACGGATTTCAATCCTATTCTCACTGAGGCCCCGCGCTTCAACGGAATTGAAAACTACGTCGCGCTTTTGGATAGTCCGCGCCAGGAAGTGTGGAAAGCCTTTACCCGCACATCTATTTTGGTGCTCGTAACCGTGGGGTTACAAACTCTGATTGGATTTGGAATGGCATTTCTCTTGCGTCGCAAATTTCGGGGACGAGGGTTGTTCACGGCCATTTTGCTGATTCCCATGATGCTGTCGCCGGCCGTGATGGGGTCCTTTTGGCGTTACCTCTTCAATGCCGATTACGGCGCGGTCAATTGGCTACTCGACACGCGCTGGAATTGGGATGGCAATTCCGACCGGGCCTTTTGGGCCGTGGTGATTGCGGAAGTGTGGATGTGGACGCCCTTCATGATGTTGCTTTCCCTGGCAGGATTATCCGGTATCCCCAAAACCTTGTATGAAGCTGCCGAAGTGGATAGGGCCGGCGCCTGGTTTAGCTTCCGCCATATCACCTTGCCCTTGGCCGCCCCAATGGTATTACTCGGGGTCGTGTTCAGAGCCATGGACACCTTCCGATTATTCGATACAGCGATGGTCTTAAATGGAAATATGGAAGGTCAGGCTACTACATTTGTGAGTGTACTCCTACACGCACGCGGGTTTGGCGGCAGTCGTTCTCTAGGCGAGCCTACGGCTTTAGCTTACATGCTCCTCATCACCTCCTTGGCCATGGCGACCTTGGTGCTTCGCTACCTCGATCATATTCGTGGGAGGCGCACATGACCACCAAATCCATTCCTATCCAAACGGGAAAGCCCCAAAACAAGTCCAATCTCGAAATCGGATCCGCCGCTTGGGTACGGGCTTTACTCATAGCCTTATACGCCTTACTCTCTTTAGCTCCCATCGCATGGATGATTCTCACCTCGATCAAACATCCTGCCGACACATCCGCGTTACCTCCCCGTTTTCTTCCCGGATTCACGGCTCCCGAAAACTCCTTCTGGTTTCGCTTCACGTTCCGAAACTTCCAACATGTGCTTGCCGATGTTGACACGCTCCGGTATTTCCTCAACTCGGTGTTAATCTCATCACTCAGCACCCTCGCCTCGGTAACAGTCGGAACTTTGGCCGGGTACGGATTCAGCCGTTTCCCGTTTCGAGGCAGCAAAGACGGGCTATTTTTCATTCTGTCCACACGTATGTTACCCCCGCTGGCCGTCGCTGTACCCATCAGTTTCATGTATAGTCGTATCGGTCTTTTGGATACGCGGTTTGGCTTGATTTTGCTTTACACTTGTTTCAACCTGTCCTTTACAACTTGGATGATGAAAGCCATTTTGGATGATATCCCTTTAGCCTATGAAGAGGCAGCGATGCTTGATGGGTATTCCCGTTTCGAAGCCTTCATGCGTGTAGTGCTTCCTGCAGCGACGCCAGGCTTGGTTGCCACGGCGGTCTTTTCCCTCATCTCCTCCTGGAATGAATACGCCTTCGCCTTGACCCTGACCAGCACCGATGCCGTCACCATGCCCGTGCGCATCCACGCCATCATCGGAGACAACACTGCCATACCCTGGGGTCCATTGGCCGCCGCCTCCGTGCTCTTCATCCTCCCCATTGTTCTCTTTGGATTGTTGATGAGAAAACATTTAGTGCGCGGCGTCACATTTGGTGCGGTGAAAGGCTAGGGGTAGTGCATGAATACCGAACGCGCCTGCCTTTTAGCAATGGGATTCGGCCTGGTCTTAATCGGTCAGCCCTGGTCACGGATGGGTTTCGCTTTGGGTTTTCCGATCACCTTCATCGCCTTTGTGGCGTATAATATCGTGACGCGCAAGGAAAAGGGATGAGCGGCGCAAAGGAATCCCGACTCAAATTAGCGGGAGCGGCCAAGAAATATGGTCCAACCATTGCCGTGTATCCACTTGATTTGGAGGTCAAGACCGGTGAGTTCGTAGTCTTGTTAGGACCCAGCGGTTGCGGTAAAACCACCAGCCTTAGAATGATTGCAGGGTTGGAAAAACCGACTCAAGGCGACATTCTCATTGCAGGAAAAAATGTCACAAATTTAAAACCCGGTGAACGGGATGTGGCCTTCGTCTTCCAACTCTTTTCCCTCTATCCCCATATGACCGTTCTGGAAAATGTCGCCTTTCCCATGCGTGCTCAAGGGTTGCCTGTGTTCGAATCAAAACGTAGGGCCAGAGACATGTTGCGTCGCTTGGGAATAGAACACTTGGCGCTTTTTCACCCCGCGAGGCTTTCGGGTGGGGATCAACAAAGAGTGGGTTTGGCCCGTGCCCTCGTGCGTGAGCCCAAAGCCTTTTTGATGGATGAGCCGCTGGGAACCCTCGATGGCGGCATACGCGAAGAGACACGCGAGATTTTACGAAGCATCCACAACCAAGCCGGTGCGACGACTCTTTTCGTGACCCATGATCAAGCCGAAGCGATGAGCTTAGCCGATCGCATTGCCGTTATGCGAGACGGACGCTTACTTCAATATGATCATCCCCGCACGGTTTATGAATATCCGGCCGACTTATTCGTCGCTGATTTCGTGGGATCACCGGGCATGAATATTTTGAAAGGCCGACGCAATGGTCAAAACGTCACCTTGAACGGGCTGGATATCAGCGCGCGCGTCACCGATTCCGAGGACATATTCGCCATCGAAGAAGCGGCTGCCGAAGGCGCTTGTTTTCTAGGCGTGCGTCCCCAAAATGTGATCATTTCAGAAACCGGCGCGCGGTGCATCGTTGAGCATACCGAAGTGTTTGGTTCCTACAATCTTCTCTCCCTCCGTTATCAACAAGGTTTCCTAAAGGCCTGGTTGCCTGCGGGTGTTCGCTTCCGTGAAGGCGAAACGGTTGGCGTAAATTTCCTGTCATCCGGTTGCAGGTGGTTTTCCACGGAGTCGGGCAAGGCTTTGGCCTGGCGTACCTTGGAGGTTACATGCCACGCTACGGTCTAGACTCCGTATCCGTCTCGTATCAGAATGCCCGTGTAAAAACACAAGTATTCGGTGGGTTGACCCTGGAGATAAGCCCAGGTGAAATGGTCGTTGTCTTAGGAGAAACCGGCGCAGGTAAATCCACCTTGCTACGAGTCTTGGCAGGCTTGCAAAAAACCGATTCCGGTCGCGTACTTGAAGACGGCCAAGACATCTCCACGTTACCCCCACATCGTCGCGACATGGCCATGGTGTTTCAAAATTTCTCCCTGTATCCACGTATGACGGTCGCCGAGAATCTGGCCTTCCCCCTGCAGGCCAAAGTCCTGAATTTGCCTCCCCATGAAATTGAAAAGCGCGTGCGCGAGTCCGCGGATTTTCTCGGCCTCACCGACAAATTATCCCGTCGCCCCGATCAATTGTCGGGCGGAGAACTTCAACGCGTCGCCATTGGTCGCGCCTTGGTCCGTCGTCCCAAATTATTTCTGATGGACGAACCCCTAGCCAGTCTCGATGCTAAACTCCGTGAACGCATGGTGATCGAAATCCACCGTATGCAACGATCGCTCGGCTGCGGGATGATATATGTCACACACGATCATGAAGAGGCTATGAGCTTGGCCGATCGCATTTTGGTATTGCATCATGGTCGCATTTTGCAATCCGGCACTCCCGAAGAAATCTATCGCCATCCGGAATCAAAAGCCGTCGCGCGCATGCTAGGCCGACCGGGAATCAATATCCTCAATGCGGACGAGGCCGGCCGTTTGGGTTTGCCCGACAAAGGAAAAAAGTGGGTCGGCATACGACCCGAGAGCTGGAAGGTAACAGCCGATGCCAATGGACCCGCAACAGCTACTGTGGTCGAGCATTTGGGGCCGCTAATCGCTATGGTGCTTGATGTGCAGGGGATTACGCTACGCGTGTCTGTGCCGCCTGGAAACAGGGTAAAGCTCGGCGACCGGTTTCGGTTGGGGATAGACCCGGAGGCATTGAATTATTTTGACCAGTAGATTGAAACGCGATATCGGTCACCTGTACTAAGACTAGGACTAATACCAATTCGAATCGGCCATAGAGGCACGCATTCTCGCTTGTTATGGTGTGCCTAAAATCGGCAATCTGGCCATTCCTGGCGATCTGGAAAGATCTGGTTTGAGGGGGCACCTGCTAAACCCAGCCTTCCGTAGTTGCCTTTCTCGCACAAATGTCTTCATAGCATCTCATCATGGTCGTGAAAGTGGTTATTGTGCGGAGGTGTTCAACTACTGCAAGCCCGATGTAGTTATTGTCACAGACAAGAAAATCATGTATGACACCCAAGATGTTAACTATGCCCAACACTGCTTATGGGCTTGTTAACGGCCATGGCGATTGGCGGTTTTTTTTACCACTGGCGTTCAACCGGACCACCGCCGAACCGCCGGGTTTCCAATACAATGAAATTGCAAAAATGAATATTTTTGGCGCGGGGCAATGTTGTCCGGTCGGTGAATACCCACATGGCGCAAGCCTACTGGTTGATCGGACGTGAAATTGTCTTGGAATTACAGGGCGGCAAGAGCCGGGCGAAGTATGGCGGAAAAGTCATAGAAGAACTGTCCGCCCGATTGACGGAGCGATTTGGGCAAGGATTTTCCTCACAAACGCTTTGGAAGTTCCGGCTGTTTTATCGGGCCTACTCTGATCGCGCCCTAATTCTATCCCCGCCGGGGATAGAATTGCCCAAAGGCCAAATTGCTGGCAGCGAAATGCAGCAAGGCTTTTCGCCGCAACTCACCTGGTTGCACTACCGCGCACTGATGCGCGTGGATAATATCGTGTCCCGTGATTTCTATGAACGCGAGGCGATTGCGGGTGCGTGGGACAAACGCACCTTGGAGCGGCAGATCCAGTCGTTCTACTACGAACGCATCCTAAAAAGCCGCCAACCAAAGAAGCTGCTGGCCGAGGGGCGAAAGCTACCAGCATCCGTAAATTCAGCCAGCGACGCCTTGAAGCATCCGTATATACTTGGATTCCTGGGATTGCCTGATGTGGCGGCGTTCCATGAGTCGGATCTAGAGCGGGCCATTATCACCCACCTGCAACGATTTCTACTGGAGTTGGGAAACGGTTTTGCCTTTGTCGCACGCCAAAAACATATTCGCATCGAGGAGCAGGACCGCTACATCGATCTGATTTTTTATCACTGTCGCCTAAAGTTCTACCTCTTGATTGACCTCAAGGTCGGAGAGTTGACCCATGCGGATGTCGGCCAGATGGACGGCTATGTGCGAATGTATGACGGTCTCTTTACCGCGCCGGACGACAACCCCACAATAGGGCTTATTCTCTGCACGGAAAAGAACGAGACCGTAGCCCGCTACTCTGTGCTGAACGATCGTAGGCAAATCTTCGCCTCCAAATACATTCTTTACCTGCCGACCGAGGAGCAACTCCGTAAGGAAATCGATACGGAGCTGCGGCTTGTTGAGTCCACCCTTAAGGATCGTGAAGATGCGTAAGTCCATCGAGGACATCGTAGCGCCGTAACCAGTGGCACGGCCGCGTATTTACGCCTACTTCATTGACGACAAGGCGCACATGGGGCTTCTCAATGTTGGGCAGACGACACAGGACGTGAAGCGACGCATCGAAGAGCAAACCAAGACCGCCGGGTTCGCAGTTACTATCGAGATCGATGAGCCTGCGGAGCTGGATGATGGATCGTTCCTCACCGATTACCGGGTACGCGACTGAACTTGATCACTTACTCAAGTGCGAAGCCTTCCCAGTAGGCGCAGGCTTTGGATGCTGAAGTAGCGACTTTTCACCAACCGTTTGCTCATGTTTTCGTACCATGGCTGCAAAAGGCGAACCATGAAAGTTTGTTCCATTATTTGAAAATAGTGGAGCGTAGTCTAGGAAGTTGTAAGGAGCATGGGGACTTCACACCTTGAAATGTCGGACTTTATCTCTGGATATTCAGGGGCAAAATTATTTCTTTTCGAAGGGATTTAGTCGCCATTACATAACATCCCAACTACATCATCAATACTCTCGGAATATATATCGGTGCCCCATGATCAATCGTTTCAGAAACAGTCTCTTGATATCGTAATTCCTTTTCGATATCTGGAGAAAGTTCACCGCTAATTAATAGAGAAAGCGCTTTTTTCTCAGCCCCCGGCTGACTCCAAATGTTTACCTCATTATCAGCCATCATTTTTGCATGAATATCATTTTGGATTAAAGTGCCATAGAACATGAGCTTTTCCTCGTGACTTATTGGCTGTCGAGATTCGGGAGTATAGGTTGAACTTTGAACACCAATTGAAGTATCAACTTCCAAAGCAGCTCGAAGCCGCCCTTTTTTCAAAGCATCGATCGATTCCTGAAAATGCTTTGACGCAGCCTGATTCTTTTTTAGCCAAGTGGTGGGTTCTTTATCCCAAGATTTTATCGCCTCCTTAAAGATGTGGAATACATTCGAAAAATAAAGCGACATGCTATGCGGTCCTACAAGGTGATTGAATGCGACAATGTTTTTAACAAATTCACGGACAAGCAGCACCTGTTTGGAATTCCAATTTTTTCCATCTGCAACAACAACCTCGTGATTTAACTCGGTTTTAATCACTCCGACTCCATACGGCCCCTCATGTAGGAGAATACCCTGGCCATGATGGATAAAGGCCAAATCTGCTTCGGAGGCTCGCAATATTCCCTCACCGATGACAATTAGCCCTCCCGTCACTCCACCGATATCCATGCCATTTCGTATCGCAGAAGCGGTAGGCATTTTCATTGAACTATGGTGTGGCGGGAGCATCGTGATAGGATCGTGCGTGTTACGGTGCCTAAAGTGGATAAACTTATTTGAAAAATGATCTACCCAAGGCTTTTCACCTACCCTCGGAGAGCCATAGGTATAAACCATGACCTGCCCACAGGGTTGACTGGGATACTTCATAGAAATCCAAGCGGCAGAAAGGGTTGCAAGAGCACCCCCAAGTGAGTGACCAGTTATTATGGTTTTACATTTTTGATTTTCAGGTTTCTCAAGAATATGGATAATCTGATTTCTAATGGCCGCAAAGTTTTCATAAAACCCACTATGGACTTTGCCTGCCAAGAAGTCGACCTTTGGGGCGAATCCATCGGCGGCTAAGTCTTTTAATCCAGCAGTACCTCGAAAGGAGAAGACATTGTATTCGTCGTCGTTGTAGTGAAATCCTTGGGTGTCGATAATGGATAACAAAGATGGTGATGCTTCGATAAGGGAAATATTTTCTGCTGAATATGCTTTTTTCCCAAGATACGGTGTAAGGAATGGACCTTTTAACGGCGCAGGACCACTCCCAGGGCTATATCGTCCTTTTAAACTTAGTGCTGAAAAGCTTTTATCAATAGCATCCATTTCCTTATATACTACCATGGCCAAATAGGCTAGATTGATGGCATTAACCAAGTTGTATTTTTCAGAAAAAATCAAGGCGATTTTTCCCGTATGGCTTTGCTTTAGTACGACACGCCCACCCGTTCGCTCCTTAAGCCTAAATTTCATTGCGTTTCATCCTCGCATGATACTTTAAGACTTCGATTGGTTCTGTCCATCCCAAGAGCACGATTATCTTCACATCCACTGTCGCATGCAAAAAAATAATTTTTTCCATTTTCGATTAAAATATTCAAGGCATTATTCTCAATTTTATTAACACTGCTAGACTCGTACTCAACTCCACTCATATCAATTGATTTATCGCCCTTATTGAGAATGCCAATTCCAGCCCACTTTGTGATGCCGTTATTTGTCCCAGGAAATTGTTTAGTATTTGTACATGTAATGAATATTTGGTCCAATTTGTACTCGCAAAACCCAGCCCATTTCTTTTTCGTGGTTATCTCAACGCCCGATGCCGGGATGTCAGGGTAGGATTCCTCAATAGTGCTTCCCAACTGCATTCCCATTATCTTTACACAGAGTCCAGGGATATTTCTTGCGGGGTAAAAGGATGCATAGGCATGAATATGGTGATCACCTTTGGCGGAAGTGGTCAACATGATCTTACTTGGCAAATCGCGTTTATCGTATTCGCCGTATTCAAAAAAAAAGAGAAACAATCCAAACGCTGCAATGGCCGTTATGGCTGCACTATACTTTTTCAATATCCATATCATTATTTTCCAATCTGCCTTGACCAACCTAAGCCTACGAAACTGTTGATCATGGTTTCGGTTCCCATTGGCCATGTTTTTTTCCAGAGAATATTTCTGTTACCATCTCGTCCTTATCGTTATGTAATTCAAGAACATAGGCGACATCAGCAGTTAGTCCTTTAAACTCAAAAGTAAAAATACCGTCCGCATCAACGCCGTCATCGGCTTTTAATCTAGAGTGAATAGTCCCATCGACACCTTTCATCACCAATGAATACCCATGTCTAGAGATGTCCGAATGGTCATCCAATTCCAAAACCAAACTGCGTGGGCTCTCGTTAACCTCCAGCTTAGAACTTTCCACTTCCTTTCCGCAATCCCTGTGTGACGCAGCGAAAACAAAGAATGAAGATTCACTGGGCTTGGAATTAGGCGGACGCTGAACCTTGAACTCCCCTTGAGCCTTTCCATCCCTAGTATGAACATCAATAGAATTGACTTGAGTCTTCTTCCCATTCGGCCCCAAACTTGAAAGGACTACGGATACCCTGGTGAAATCGGCATGACTCTTAGGCAAATCAACATTGACTGAAAACTGGATCTTTTCCTCATAGTATCCTTTTTCAGAAAGCCATTTTGGGTCGGTCAGCTTGACCGGATATTCTTTCGTAGGCGGTGGCTCTGCCTTTTCTGGGAGCAACTCCACTTCAGGCTCAG
>JAYVCH010000045.1:0-2688 GCA_043750055.1 Fibrobacteria bacterium | reverse complement strand
CAAATGCTCCGATGTTAGACGCAACGTTGGCTACCTTTTTAAGTGGCGGGACTATTTCCAGTCCAATGGGTAAAGCTCTGGCGAGCTTTGGATTAAAAGATTCTGCGTTGGCATTTCAAAATCGTGTTGGCGGAAAAATAGTGGCGTGGGAGCGCCTCCCTTCGCTTTGATTTCCTTAAATTTTCGGGTGTTTAAATTGTTACGGCAATGCGTTTCTGTTTTGATTTTTTCCATTTTCATTTCTCTCAGCTCCGTCATAGCAGCTGATTCCCTTTGGGTCGGCATTGGTCGCCCTTACCTCACTTTAGAATCGGCGTTAAAATCCAGTCACGATGGCGACATCATTCGAGTTGGACCCGGACGGTACCTGGAAGCAGAATTGGTAGTCAAAACACGGGTCTCTATTGAAGGAGAATCCTGGCCCGTCCTTGATGCTCATGGAGGTAAAACTATTCTCGACATTCATGCCAACGGAGTCCATGTCTCGGGCCTGGTTTTCCGAAATGTGGGCGTCAACTACATAAAAGAACATGGTGCGATATGGGTTACTGACATCGCCGATGTGGTTATTAGAGGAAACCGTTTCGAAAAAAACTTTTTTGGTGTTTATGGCGCCCATGTCCATCGCATTCTCATTGAAGACAATATCTTTTTGGGGCTAGAAGGCAAGGAAACGGCCAATGGAAACGGACTGCACTTTTGGAAAAGCGATAGCATCACCATCACGGGAAATACCATACGGGGTCACCGCGATGGAATCTACTTGGAATTCACAGGTAACTGTATTGTTACCCAGAATACTTGCGAAAATAATGTCCGTTATGGTCTGCATTTCATGTATGCTAACGGAAATTTTTACCGGGGAAACACTTTTCGAAGCAACGGCGCCGGAGTCGCAGTTATGTATTCGCACCATGTGGATATGGAAGGGAACACCTTTGAAAATAATTGGGGAGCCGCCAGCTATGGCCTTCTCCTCAAATCCATTAAGGACAGTCGGATAGAGAACAATCGATTCCAACGAAATACTGTGGCCATTTTTCAGGAGGCGACGACTCGATTGAAAATCCTTGGAAACACATTCGCATCCAATGGGTGGGGGCTGCGCATTGTGGCGGATTGTGACGCTACGGATTACACTCGAAACCGCTTTCAAGGCAACACCTTCGACGTGGCCTTCAATGCGAGTCCGGACAATAACAATTTCTTTCACGGGAATATCTGGGATCATTATCAAGGCTGGGATCTCGATCATGATGGTATCGGCGATGTCCCACACCGACCGGTAGAATTATTTCCTGCCATCATGCAAAATCATCCGCAAGCCATCGTTCTCCTGCGTAGCCACTTTGTTACCTTGCTTAATGTGCTGGAAAAAATGTTCCCAACCCTATCGCCTGCGACCTTGGAAGATAAAGAGCCGGTCTTGGCCGACCTCAACGCGCATCGGAAAGCATTATGAGTCCCATGCCCTTGAAAGTTGTGGATTTGCACAAGGCATATGGAAGAAAAATCGTTTTGAGCGGATTCTCCATGAATTCCGAAGTTGGATCGGTCACCGCTATCCTTGGATCCAATGGGAGCGGGAAATCCACATTCATGCGTTGTCTTTTAGGACTACATGTTTTCCAACAAGGACTTATTGAGGTGATGGGTGAAGATGTCCATAAAGGACCCAAGTATCGTCGTCATATTGGCTACATGCCGCAAACACCCAGCTTTCCTGAAAATCTTACTGTTCGTGAAATCGCGAGTTTAGTTTCGCAAGTACGTAAGGTCAAACCCGATTTCGAACGCGGGGGCGAATTAGGTGTAAAAGATTTCCTGGATCAAAAATGGAAAATTCTGTCGGGAGGGATGAAGCAAAAGGTCAATGCCATGTTGGCCGTCGCCTTTAACGCACCCATCTTAGTATTGGATGAACCCACAGCCAGTTTGGATCCCGCTTCTCGTTTACAATTTGTGGATCTACTTAAGCAGGAAAGGTTCTCGGGGAAAACAATTCTCTTAACCACGCATTTGCTAGGTGATTTATGGGAACTGGCCGATAGGCTTATTTTTTTGCGGGATGGAAAAGTTCATAGTCTTGCAGCAAGTGAGATACCAGGTAAGGGAAGTGATATCGGACTTTTTGAACGAAGCATCGCGGCTCATTTGGAGAAAAAGGATAACCGATCCAAAGAAAAGAATAATTCATGAAGGCGGTCCTTTTTTTCTGTCTCCGCGATTTGATCCGCAGCCGGTTTATCCTAGGCTATTTCCTATTCTACTTCGCAGCTGGATATGGCTTGATGACTTACGCACCTACCAGCTCCGCTGGATTCGGAGCCTTGCTCAGCTTAGTCCTTTTCTTAGCTCCACTTTGTGCGATTGTTTTCGGTACTCTGTATTTCTATCAGGCGAGAGGCTTTCAAGAACTGATGCTGGCACAGCCTGTCAGTCGAAAAGCATTGCTAATAGGCCAAGGGTCCGCGCTTGCCTTTGCATTAAATCTCGCCTTTGTTTTAGGACTCAGTATTCCAACCCTTGCGGCAGGATTTCGAAGCGGCGCAGATTTAATGCTATTGGTACTGTTCATGAGTAGTGGAATTCTACTTCACCTTAGTTTTTTAGCCTTGGCCTTTCTCATTGCCATTTCCGTGGAAGATCGCCTCCGTGGATTTTCCGCCAGCCTCATCCTCTGGTTGG
>JAYVCH010000044.1:0-6422 GCA_043750055.1 Fibrobacteria bacterium | reverse complement strand
AAAAGGACCGGGCCCATGTCCAGTCATTCTCTTCCTCGACGGGGTTTGGGTTCGCGGCGACTCAAGCCCCTTCCAATTTTTTTATTGATTCCCTTTTTTATCGCGTTGTTTGCTTTTTGGCTGATTCCCATTCTTAAGGGATTTCATCTGAGCCTTCAAAGCGATACACTTTTTGGCGAACCAACCTTTGTAGGATTCGCCAATTACCAGCACTTGTTTTCCGACACTCGATTTTTCCATGCCTTGGAAAACACCTTTCTCTATGCAGCGATGTCCATTATCGCCGTCACTTCTTTTTCCCTTTTCCTCGCTCATGTTCTTCAACATGCATTTGCCTTTTCGCGCAGCTTCGTCATTTTTTGCTTAATGATTCCAGGTC
Source organism: Fibrobacteria bacterium (assembly GCA_043750055.1). Classification (GTDB taxonomy): domain Bacteria; phylum Fibrobacterota; class Fibrobacteria; order UBA11236; family UBA11236; genus Chersky-265. The sequence continues at coordinate 6,043 of JAYVCH010000044.1, read as the reverse complement.
TCACTCCACCTGCAGTGTTAGCTTATTTGTACCTGTTGATTTTCAATGGACCGCACGGAATGTTAAATGCCCTCATTGCCAGTCCTGTCGGATTACCGATGGTGGACTGGATTCGCGATCCTCAGGTGATCAAATTTTCGCTCATGTTACTGACGCTATGGAGGTGGTCTGGATTCATCACCTTGATTTTACTTTCGGGCATGGAAGGAATTCCCAGATCCTACTACGAATTGGCCAGAGCCGAAGGTGCCGGAAAATGGCAATGCTTTCGCCATGTCACCGTGCCGATGCTTTCGCATGTTTTAGCCTTTGTCGCCATTTTCTTGTTCCTGGATGCATTCGTGCTATTTGAAGGCGGCTATATCCTTTTAGGGGGATCTGGTGGAACGATGGATGCTGGACTTTTATTGGTTGCCTATACGTATCTCACGGCCTTTACCTATGGCAAATTCGGAAGTGCTGCGGCGATGGGATTTTCCATGGTTCCCTTATTGATGACGGGCATTTGGATTTTATTACTCGGCCGTAGTCCTGGCCGTGGTCGTGACGGAAAGCAGCGAGCAATGTCGCAAATAGCTTCGGGCCATCACAAAGATGACACAGGCCTAAAGGACGAGAACTATGCCTAACACATCTACTCATCGTGGAAAGTTGGGTGTATCCGCTCTTGCAACGGGGTTTCTGCTTTTGCTTTGTACACTTTTTTCCTTTCCTTTTCTTTGGATGGTTTGCGCGACTTTCAAGGCTAATCCCGAGATTTTTAATCCCTTTCCATTGCTTCCCGAAGAATTTCATTTCCGAAATTATTTCTCTCTCTTATCCGGGGAATGGATTCCTTTTCCCAGACAATTTTTGAATTCGTTATTTATCGCCTCGACTCAAACCTTTCTTGCACTGAGTTTATCGGCATCGGCAGGATACATTTTTGCCAAATTTGAATTCCCTGGAAAGCGTTTGCTATTCGCACTTGCTGTGATGGTCGTATTGATACCGAGGCAGGTAATGGTACTTCCCCTGTTTACGTGGATGAATGATTTGAGATTACTCGATGGCCCCTGGGCGGTGATTTGGCCCGGAGCCGCATCCGGAATCGGAGTTCTTTATTTTGCGCAAGTATTTAAGCGGCTCCCGGACGAATTATTGGACTTGGCGCGCAGTGAAGGCGCTTCAGAATATCGAGTCTACGCCACGGCATTGCCCTTGGTAAAGCCGGCCTTGCTTTCTTATGCCCTCATTCATTTCATCCTGGCCTGGCATGAGCATTTAATTCCATTGGTGATGCTGAGTTCACGTGAGCATATGACGGTGGGCGTTGCCTTAAGCAGTTTATATGGCAGTAGCAAGGACATTCCGTATGGATTATTGATGGCAGGATCGACGATGACGGTCCTTCCCACCATTGCCCTTTATCTATGGATCCAGAGGCATTTTAAATCTTCATTAGCGGACCTCACTCTCCAATAAAATCAGCATGAAAAAAAAAGGCTAACATGGCGCGTTTGAAATTGGAAGGTCTAACCAAGATTTATGCCGGTGGGGTGAAGGCATTGGATGGCTTTAGTTTGGATATAGAGGAAGGCGAATTCGTAACCATTGTTGGACCTTCCGGTTGCGGAAAATCCACCTTGCTACGGTTGATTGCAGGCTTGGAAGAAGAACATTCCGGCACCGTATCTTTGGATGGGAAGCGACTCAATGGGTTGCCTCCTAAGGACAGGGACATGGCTGTCATGTTCCAAAATTACGCTCTGTTTCCCCATTTGAATATTGCTCAGAATATGGGCTTTGGATTAAAGCTGCGTGGAACACCGAAATCGGAGGTGGAAGCGCGCGTAAAGGTGGTAGCAAACACGCTGGGTATTTCGGAGTTACTTGAACGTTACCCTTTTGAAATGAGTGGAGGGCAGAGACAGCGCGCGGCTTTGGGTCGCGCCATATTAAGAAAGCCGAAAGTATTCCTTTTTGACGAACCTTTATCAAACTTAGATGCCAAAATGCGCGCGCAAATGCGCGTGGAAATCTCTAGGCTTCATCAGAGTTTGAAGGCAACGATGATTTTTGTCACCCATGATCAAGTCGAAGCGATGACCATGGGCAACCGAGTAGTCGTCTTGAAAGATGGACTCATCCAACAAGCGGCCGACCCAGACACCTTGTATGCGCGACCAGCAAACGCTTTTGTCGCGTCTTTTATTGGCTCACCGGGAATGAATTTGTTTCGAGGTATGTTGGGAGAGCAGAATGGAATCACTGCTTTTATCCATCCTTTATTGAGGATTCCTCTGGAGGGCAAAGTGTTACAAAGGCTTGAGGCCTATAAGGGAAAAGCCCTGATAGCCGGAATTAGACCGGAGGATATTGGATCTGCTAAGGCAAAGTCTATTCCCAATGCTCCCCATCTAAAGGGAGTACTTGGCGTGGTAGAACGGTTAGGAGGCAATGCCTGCCTTTATTTTCAGGCCGGAGAAGTAGAATGGGCTGCACGGATGGAAGGAGCCGGAATGGGATTGGTGAGCCACGAACTGTCGCTTCCTATTTATGTTCCCGGCGTTCAATTTTTTGATGGTGATACTGGCTTGGCCCTTCACCTAGATAATGTTGTTTAATGTTGCTTAGAGAAGAACCTTTTTCACCAAGGTTCCATCCTGCATTTCCACTCTTAAAAAATGGAGTCCGGAATGGGCTGCGCCGCCCATTTGGAACTGGGAAGTGCCTTTGCCGGATTGACGCGATACCACAGCCCCATTAGTTGAAACGAGGGTAGCATTCCAGTTACCAACCGCTTCAACCTTGACGCTCACGAGACCAGGACCAACAAGATGCACGAGGGCATCGCCAGTAACCGCATTTCTAACCACACCCTTTTCAAGGCCGGTAACGCCATCCCAAGCGCGAGTGGAGATAGAGTTCAAGGTGAACCACGATTCGTCATTCCAGGGGGCTTTGCCGGCTGAGGTTAAGCCAGTATGTTTGATATTAATGGTACGATCGATAACCAGATCCGCAATTTTGAGATGCACGCGCATTCTATCGTTGGAAACATCGACCCCGGAAACCACCAATGTTTGTTCCGGTTGCTTACCCACACCATATCCTTCCTGACGAATGTACTGCCACTGAACAGCTTTGAATGCGGAAGCGACCACTTTATCCGCATCCACGGGTTGGGTGAATTCAAGTTCCAAACCGTCGGCAAGGGACCGAACTGTTCGCATTTCAAAGGCCGTTGTGGTGGGATTAGCAGTCAATCGATAGATGCCCTGATTACTACCTAACGGCCAACCTCCGGCTATGGTCTCCAGGGATGCGATATAAAGCGATCCATCTGGCCCATAGGCCAAACGGTTCAAGGCTGCATCTTTCATGCCTTGGGTAAAAAAGAACACGGCACCGTTATAGATACCATTCACTTTGTCCAGTGCCACACGAATTAATCCTGGACTGGTGATATCACCTATCAACCAGTCCCCGGTGAATTTTCCTTTAGGAATCACGACGGGTTGGCTCGGGGATGTACGCACGGTATGATAAGGCAACCAAGCGACCGGGGGTTCGTAAGGAAGGTTCTCTGCCCAGTTTGGGAGTTTAGGAGCAGTTTGTCGATGACCGTAGAACTTACCCTGTTTCACTAGGGAAAAAGTGGAAGCAGGGAGCCAGCAACCTTGGTTATCGGTTACAAACATTTCTCCGGTGGATTCGTCCAAATTGGCACCATTGGGTTCACGTAAACCTCCGGCAAAGGCCTCAAGCTTCCCCGTTAAATCCCATTTCAAAAATGCACCGGATAGTTGGGTCGTAGCACTAACATTGGACAGTCCGCCGGGACGAATACTTCCCGAATAGGGAGCATAAAAATACCCCTTGTTAAAAATGGGCGTGAAGACCCATTGATGGGTCATAAAATCAAAAGCCCAGGTTTTTTCATCAGGCCATTTCACCACCAGTCTTTTATTATTAGTCACATCCGTGGGTTTGGTGAGCTGCGGGATTTCATAAAATGCATCTCGGTCTGCGACATATAATTTATCATTCGCAATGGTCGCACCGGCCAACTGAAGAAACGTATTTGATATTTCTTCGATTTGTAATTTTGTTGGATCATCTTGGTCATATCCCGTAACCATCATCACCTTAGTACCAACCGTCGGCGCCTTAGGCACCCACCCTTCACCAATATCATCGACTACCGATAAAACCATGCGGCCGTCTTTCATGAAGTTTAGGCCCATGTTCTTGTATTTAACTGGGAATGGCACTTCTTTCAAAGTATAGTCGGGATGGACAGCATCGGGAATTCCCGCTCTGGGTTGTCCCATAAAAATGGCCGAAACCCCTATGGTTATAAATAAAGCTCGAAGTAGCTCTATTCTCATTGAATCCTCCCAAAACTGTTTCAATACAATATTACCATAATAAAAAAGGGAATTGCCGTTTAGAGAAGAATCTTTTTCACCAAGGTTCCACCGTGCATTTCCACTCTTAAAAAATGGAGTCCGGAATAGGAGGAGCCTCCCATTTGAAACTGAGAAGTGCCTGTGCCGGATTGATGGGAAACGACCGCGCCCTTGGATGAAACGAGAGTGGCATTCCAATTTCCAACCGCCTCAACCTTGACCGTCATTAGACCAGAGCCATCGAGATGCAAGAGGGCATCGCCGGCAACGGCATGGCTAACCACACTTTTTTCAAGCCCGGTAACGGCATCCCAATTGCGTGTAGAGATGGCGTTTAGAGTGAACCAAGATTCATCATTCCAGGCAGCCTTGCCGCCTGATGTTAAGCCAGTATGTTTGATATTGATGGTTCGGTCGATAATCAGACCGGCAATTTTGAGGTGCACACGCATTCTATCGGTGGAGACATCCACCCCGGAAACGGTTAAAGTCTGATCGCCTTGCTTACCGTCACCATATTTCGGCACTCGAATGTACTGCCATTGAACAGTTTTGAATGCGGAAGCGACCACTTTATCCGCATCGACGGGTTGGGTGAATTCAAGTTCCAAACCATCGGCAAGGGAACGAACCGTTCGCATTTCAAAGGCCGCTGACGTGGGATTCGCCGTTAATCGATAGACGCCCTGAAGAGCTCCCTCGGGCCAATTGCCCGCAATGGACTGCAGGGAGGCGATATAAAGCGAGCCATCGGGTCCATAAGCCATACGATTCAAAGCTGCATTATGCATACCTTGGGTGAAAAAGAACACCGAGCCATTATAGATTCCATTCACGTTGTCCATTGACACACGAATCAAGCCTGGATTGTTAACGTCTCCTATCAACCAGTCCCCGGCAAATTTTCCTTGGGGAATCATGATAGGTTGACTTGGGGAAGAGCGCACGGTACCGTAAGGTAACCAGGCGATCGGAGGTTCATAAGGAAGGCTTTCCGCCCAGTTTGGGAGAGAAGGAGGAGTTTGCCGATGGCCGTAGAACTTGCCCTGTTTCATTACCGAAAAAGTTGAAGCAGGGAACCAGCCTCCTTGATTATCGGTAATAAACATTTCTCCGGTGGCTTCATTCATGTTGACGCCATTGGGGGAACGCAAGCCTCCGGCAAAAGCTTCAAGCTTTCCCGTCAAATCCCATTTCAAAAATGCACCAGACAAATGGGTTGTAGCGTCAACTTCAGATGGGCCGCCTGGCTTAATGCTTCCCGAGTAGGGAGCATAAAAATAACCCTTGTTAAAAATGGGCGTGAAGACGAATTGATGCCACTGAAAACCCGAAAGCCAGGTTTTTTCATCCGGCCATTTTACCACCAATCGCTTATTATTGGTCACATCCGTGGGATTGGTAAGCTGGGGAATTTCATAAAATCCATCTCGGTCTGACACATATAATCTACCATTGGCAACGGTAACACCCGTTAACTGAAGCCAGGTATTTGAGATTTCCTCGATTTTTAAATTTGCCGGATCATCTTGGTTGTAGCCCGTCACCATCATCACCTTTGTACCGGTCGTGACCGATACGGGTACGTCTCCTCCCGTAATATTATCTATGACCGCCAAAACCATGCGGCCGTCTTTCATAAAGGTTAG
>JAYVCH010000043.1:0-10066 GCA_043750055.1 Fibrobacteria bacterium | reverse complement strand
CCCTGTTTCTCTGCTTCTTGGATCATGTGCAAGGCAATGCGATCTTTAATGGAACCCCCTGGATTCCTTTGATCAAATTTGAGAAGAAAAAGACAGCTTTGGTTGGGAACGACTTTATTCAATTTCACCAAAGGTGTTTTCCCCACAAGCTCGGTCAAGTCCTTGCTGAATTTCATGCCCTTACCCGTATCGGCCCTGGTTTTAGCAGTCATGGTTTTGAATTAGCAATCAGGGTTCATAATCGAGATGGAGTCCGCATTCCGTTTTGTCATCCTTGGCCCAACGGCCTGAGCGCCGGTCGGTAGAATCGACGGGTCTACTTGTGCATGTGACGGGGTTGCAGCCAATGCTGGTGTAACCCTCTTTCGCAAGAGGGTGTTCGGGAATTTCCCACAATTTCAAATACAAATCCACATCTTCCGTTGGCCAATCTGCGAAAGGGCAGATCTTCAATTTGCCTTTTTGTACCTGAACAAAGGGCGTTTCTTTTCGAGAGTCACTTTGATCGCGACGAAGCCCGGCCATAAAGGCTTGGACGTCCGAACGCCCTAAAAAGGCCGCTTGCACAGCAACCTTGTTAATGCCGCAGCAGGCCTTAGTATCGGAAATGGTCAGAACACCATTTTGCGTTGAGGCATATCTGCGATTGTCGGGGTCTTCTGTTTGAACTTCTCGTAAATCAAGTCGATAGTCTGAAGTCAACGTGTCCCGATAAGCAAGCGTTTCAAAAAAATGAAAAGTCGTATTGATGAAGAAAACACGGATCGGAATTTTTAGGCGATACAAATGGTGAAGGAGTAATCCCGCATCGCGTCCGAAGGAGGTGGTTGCAATCAAGCCCACGCCAAAGAGTGAAAAAGCCTTTTGAATTCGCGCTTCGGCGGACAAGGATGCAAACTCAATATTTAATACTTGGGCGAGGCTTTCAAGGGATTCATTTTGAGTTGACATTTTCTCATTTCCCCGGTTACAGGTAATACATTGGCACCGGTTCAAGTTGTTGCTTCGCCTTCTCGGCAATTTGAGCCAAGGTTACTGCTTCCAATTTTCTGTCCACAAGTTCTCTTGCTTCTTGGAAAAGTCGATGCAGAAGCATGGTGACGATATCATTGCCTCCTTCAATATCCGCACACGGAAAGAAATCTCCTTCCGTGGCTTTGATGATTCGGGATAGGGTGATGGACTCCGGAGCCTCGGCGAGTTGATATCCACCTAATTTTCCTCGTGCACCCTTGACCAATCCCACGCTTTTCATCAGGATGGCAATTTGCTCCAGGAATTTGAAGGGGATGTTGTATTCGGTGGCGATTTCGCGCAAATGAATGGGTTTGGAGGGCCATTCCTTACTCTTTAGGGCCAAAGCACATAGAAAGTGCAAGGTGTACATACTTTTGGAGGTCACCTTCATATCAAAAATATAACATATAAAACTGATAGGGACTATATGGATACTGGATTTCCTCGGCCCAAAAACCACCGCTAAATTGTAATTTCCCTAGTCGATGCAACAATCGAAAAACATCATCTTTCGACTCAACCCCGCCACCGTTCATAAAATTGCCGCAGGGGAAGTGATTGAACGCCCCGCCAATGCTGTAAAAGAGTTGGTTGAAAATGCCCTCGATGCCCTTGCCTCCAAAATTGTGATTGCGATTGAAGAAGGCGGAATGAACCTCATCAAAGTCAGCGACAATGGAATCGGCATGATTCGTGAAGATGCCCTACTATCGTGGCAACCGCATACTACGAGTAAAATCCAAGATGCCGAAGACCTGTCTCATGTGGCCACTTATGGTTTTCGTGGTGAAGCTTTATGTAGTATGGCCGCGGTGGCAGAATTGACCGTTGAAACTCGCCATGCCTCCGAAATGATTGGCATCGCGGTACAAGTCGCCGATTCCAGAGAAATTTCCGTTCGCGAAATCTCCCGTAACCCAGGTACTACCGTAACTGTTAAAAACCTTTTTCTCCGTAGTCCTGTCCGTAGAAAATTTATGGGCTCGGGAAAGTCCGAATCAATCCGCATCGTCAATATGGTTAGTCGGGTGGCTTTGGCTCATCCTGGGACTGGCTTTCGAGTTTCAGACAATGGCCGGGATATTCTCGCCTTCTCGGAAGGAAGTCTTAAACACCGCGTAGGCGAAGTTTTAGGTTTCAATATTACTAACGATCTCATCCCAGTGGATTGGTCTGACGGGGATATCCATGTCGGCGGTTATATCTGCACGCCGCAACAGGCCAGGCTTCGTTCCACTCATCAGTATTTTTATATCAATTGTCGCAGCATTCACAGCAATATTATCGCGCGAGCATTAAGCCAAAGTTATGAAGTCCTCCCTCCGGGTAGATTTCCAACAGCCGTTCTGTTTATGACCATGCCTCCTGAAGAGGTGGACGTCAATGTCCACCCGACAAAAAAGGAAGTTCGGTTCTTGAATGAAAGTCGGATTTATTGGTCCATCAGCCAAGCTGTAAAAATTGCACTACGAAAAATGGTGGAAGCGCCGATCTTGGATTTATCTGGAGAATCGGAGCCGGTGAGTCCCTCACCCTTTGGTTCATCCCCAGAGAGGGGAATTCCACCTGCCTTTGAGTATGACGAGGTCAGCTCAACCTTACTTGAATTAAAAGAGGTGCCTGACCTTACAGGTTTAAATGCAGGCGAAGCAACTCGAGTCCATAATCAGATTCATCTTTTTCCGCCCGGGTCCAAAAAGGAAATGCCTTTGACTCCGAAGTTCATTCCGCAAACGCAACTGGGTCCTTTAATCCTCGCTTCCTCCAAGCCTCAGATTTCGGATGTTCCCTATTTACAACTGCACAATGGCTTCATTCTGTTTGGGGTAGATAGCGGACTGATGATGGTGAATCAGCAAGCGGCTCATGAACGGATTCTCTACGAGAAAGCCTTGGAAGAACTTCGAAGTTCCGGCCGATTCTCTTCTCAACAATTGCTTTTTCCCGAAGTGTTGGAATTGCCTCCTGCTGACAGTCTATTTCTCGAAGAACATCTAGATCGTCTGCAGGCTCTGGGCTTTGACCTGGAAACTTTCGGAGGAAATACCTTTCAACTTCGCGGTCTTCCCATGGAAGTGAAACCCGATCAAGCTCGCTTAGTGATTTATGAAATGATTCAAGGACTTATGCGTCCCGAACGCGCAGCTTTCCCTTCCAAGAGTGAAGACTTTCAACAACGATTGGCGAAGGTTTATGCCCGCGTCACTTCGGTCAAAATTGGCCAGCATTTAGAATACACTCAGGTCTCAGCATTGATCGATGGCTTGTTCGCGACTCAAAATCCATACGTTTCCCCTTCCGGTGCGCCCATTGTGGTTCGATACTCCATGGAAGATATCCATCGAAAATTCGGACTGAAGTTACCTGCCTAACCCGCTTTAGCTCCTAACATTCGCCCTTTTCACTTGTTTTAGTTGGCATTAAAGCTTTCCGGATTAAAATCCGATAACCCAATGGATGCAAACTCTCACTAAAACCCTCCTTGCTCTGGCCCTTGGACTTGGGTTTTTAATTTTGGATGCCAATGCCAAACCGACCCTGGCTTTTCTCGGGTTGGGTCGGGGAACGGATCCCCAAATTCGTAAAAGTTTGGCTGGCAGAATTCAATCGGTGCTGAGCGCTGATACGGGATTGATTGTTTCCGCGCCAGAGGATATCGCCAACCTTTTCATCAAAGGATTTTTGATTGAACCCGAAATCAATGGCGTTGACATTCCCCGGCTTGAAACGTCACTGGCCGTGCGTTATTACGCTTTCGGAAATTTGGAACCCATTTCCGTGGTCAGTAAAAGAGTATGGTGGAAACCTTGGTCGCTCAAAGTAAAGTGGAGTCAAGAAATGCATCTTCGAGTTTTGGATAGTACTACCCGAACAGCCATTTTCGACGGACGGGTCTCAAGCGAAATAGCCGAAAAAGCTTTTTGGATGCCACCGGACCCCTGGGATCAGTTGAGCCCACTCGTTCAACACGGCTATCTTCTGAAAATGCAAAATTTACTTTCAATACAATCAGCCAAAGCATTAGCTAATGCGGTCATCGAAAAGCCGGCGTCTGTTCCCGGCGATGGAACCGCACCGACCGTGCCTAAGCCTGCTCCAGCGCCTTGATCCTTCTAAAGACTTGAGTCTTGGTCCTGACCAATCACAAGGATATTGGTTCCATCCTACATAAACAACAAAAAGGCCGGTTCCTGTCGGAGCCGGCCTTTTTGTAAAATTCCATTCCAGATTTTTTAATCTTCTTTCCAAATCAAGATGCTGCCACAGCTTTCACAAGTCAACAAAGCATTCTTCTTGCTAATCTCGATAATGCGTTGGGGCGTCTGAGTTCGGTTGCAAACAAAGCAAGCCTTCTGAACACGGTTAATGGCTGAGATAACATTCGGTGTTCCCCGGCGAGCGACAACGCGGTCATAAACGGAAAGGATCTTCTTATTGATCTTTTCCCGGGGTTCAGTGGCCTTAGCCGATTCCTCAGCGATGCGATCTTCGATCCCGCCTAGTTCATCCACTAGTTTATTCAACTCGGGCTCATTAGCTTCCAAAATGGATTTATAGCTGGCTTCAACTTCCTCTTTATCTTTGAGGAGATTTTCCAGCATTTGTTGATGATGAATGACATTGGCTTGGGAACTGTCGATGTTGCGCTTGTGAGTTGAAATCTCCAGATGAACAGCATCGTACTCACGGTTCGTGGTGATGGCATCCAACCGGCGATTGCTTTCGGTCAGGGATGTTTGCTCCTGAATTGAAATATCCTGGTTTTCCTGAATTTTGGATCGGGTTTCAGCGATGGCTTGACTCGTTCCTTCAAGCGTGGCTTTGCCTTGATCAATTTGCTCTTTAAGCGTTAGGATCCGAAGGGGCAGGTCCTTTTTGGTGAGCTTTAGCTCGTGGACCTTTTTATCGACCGTTGAAAGGTCTAATAGGTATTTTAAATCCTCTTGCATTCTGAATACCTGACTTTAGGGTTACTCTAAAACTAGAAAAAAAGACAATAGGGCAACAGATCAATCAATTTGGCGACTTGCGATTGAAAAGCGACCCGGCCCTTTCCCATCCTAGAGTTAGTCCCGTTTCGACCAATTCCTTGGATCGAGATAGGACTGTTTCGAGAATAGTAGCTTCTTCGGACCCATATTTTCGAAGCACAAAGTCGGCTTTGTCATGCCCCTCGGGAAGCGGTCCGACCCCAATACGGATACGGGTAAAGTCTTCACCACAATGCTCCATCAGATTTCGCAAACCATTGTGTCCACCATGACTGCCTTGAGTTCGAATCCTAACGGCCCCGGTTTCAAGATAAATGTCATCGACAAAGACGATTAGGTTTTTCGGAGTCACCTTATAAAAGGTGATCAGGGCCTGAGCGGCTTCTCCACTGAGATTCATAAAAGTTTGGGGCTTTGCGATTAAGAGGGGAACCCCCCCTAAAGTAATTCGGCGAGTAAGGCTTTTAGGTTCGGTTTTCCAAGCACCGGGTTGACCCGAGGCTTCCATTAATCTTTCCGCCATGGCAAAGCCAATGTTGTGGCGAGTGAGATCATATTTAGGGCCTGGATTCCCCAGGCCCACAAGAATATGCACGGCTTAATTAAAGAACAAGAATTACTTCTTGTCCTTTCCGCCCTTTTCCTTTTCGACCTCTTTACCGGCAGCGCCCTTTGCTGTAGCAGCAGCAGGAGGAACCGCTGCAGCAGGTTTGGCCGCAACCACTTCTTCTTCAGCCTTACCCGTGGTCACACCATAAAGTGCCGTCTTAGCAGGCGTGACGAAGGTGCCTTTTTCGAATTTAAGGTCACGAACATAAAAGATGGTTCCCGAATTGAGATCGGTAATATCCATGTGGAATTTTTCTGGAATGTCTTGGACCTTGGCGCGCAGCTTTACGAATTTTTTCATTACAGAGAAAATGCCGCCCTGGGTCTTTACACCAAAGGGAATGCCAAAGGTGGTTACGGGAACGTTGACGACGACCGGATGAACATTATCAACTCGTAAGAAATCGATGTGCACGAGTAAGTCTTTGCGAATGGGGTCGCGATCCACAACTTTGAGCATTACCTGTTGGGAATTGCCTTCAACGGTGAGATCAATAACGCTGTTCTTTTGGCTCAAATGCGGACGCATGTCAATGGAGCTGACTTCAATGAGTTGGGGTTCTTTTTCCAGCCCATAAACAATGGCGGGAATGCGACCTTCGCGACGCATTCTAAGCAACTCACCCTTGGATGATTTCGGGCGATTTTTGGCGATAAGATTCAAATTTGGCATTTTCGATTTCCTTTTTTCAGTAAACATATCCGACCGTGGAATATGCCCTCCTGAGGTTTTATAAATGAAAAAACGGTCTTTCTCGTTTTGCTAAAAACGAGCCGTTACCTGGTTGGGGTGGTAGGATTCGAACCTACGGTAAACGGCGTCAAAGGCCGTTGTCTTGCCACTAGACGACACCCCACCGGGAACGGGGCTGAAAAGTAAGAAGAAAAAGAGGGGGCTTCAACCAAATAGCCCACCTGGCCTAAGAATTTAGCCCATTTTCGCAGAATTAGGAGACGAATTCGGAAAGGCAGGCGAATCGACAACTGGGTTGGATAGCGCGCAGACATGCCTCGGCATCGGACTTTTCTCGGAAAAGTGAGAAGAGGCTGGAGCCACTGCCAGAGAGTAGGGTTTTAACTGGAGAAAAGGTTTGCATCGATTCGAATAAAGTTTGAATGGGTGCAAAATGGCGTCGCATGGGGATGTCGAAATCATTTCGCAGTACTTGATAAAACTGCCAGTCCTCACAATAGGTGAAATAAAGGGCCTTAAAACGGCCCCATTCGAATTTTTTTCCAGGTTCTTTTTTATCCAATTGCCCATAGGCCCAACCGGTTTCCACTTTGCAATCCGGGGTTCCGATTATGATGTGGAAAGGATGGGGCTCAGGGGCGGGACTTAAGAGTTCACCCTTGCCCTCAGCGAATGAGGCTCCTCCGTAAAGAAAGAAGGGGACGTCGGCTCCCAATTGAGCGGCCAGGGGCATTAGTTCAGGAAGGGTATAGCCAAGCTTCCAAATTCGATTACATAGGATTAAAGCCGAAGCTGCGTTAGAACTTCCTCCTCCAAGACCAGCCCCAGCGGGAAGATTTTTTTCCAAATGGAAGCGGATGCCCAATTCCCCCCCTAGTCGATCCTCGCTTTCGGCAAGTATTAATCGGGCCGCTTTCAGGACTAGGTTTTCTTCGGGACTTGTCGTTATTCCACTTGGACAAACCAATTCAAGGTTATCCCAAGCCTCGGCCGACAAATGATCACAGCATGATACGGTTTGAAATAGCGTTCCCAAGTTGTGAAATCCGTCCGCACGACGGTCCTGGACTTCTAAAAAGAGGTTGATTTTCCCGTAGCAGGGTAGAGTCTCGAGGGTCGTGGTCATTGCGCCTTAAAATTAGCATTTATTATTTATAAGATTATGATGGAACGGACCGGGTCTTACTGTTCTATAATAACCGAATAAAATTCTTGGAATAACAGATTCATGCCACAGCATTTAATAACCCTACTGGATCTTGAGCGCAGCCAGGTTGAAGGTCTCCTTGACCTTGCGGGTTCGATTAAGAAGGAATATAAAACCATCGGTGCCAGCGATGCCCTAAAAGGCCGCACTGCCGCAATGATTTTCGAAAAACCCAGTTTACGAACCCGAGTGACATTTGAGGCGGGTATGGTCCAGTTGGGCGGGGCGGCTATCAATTTGGACCCCAGCCAAATTTCATTAGGCAAACGTGAATCCGTATCCGATGCCGCTATGAGCCTTTCTCGCTGGGTCGACGCCATTATTGCCCGAACCTACAGCCATTCGCTTGTGACCGAGTTGGCAAAATATGCCACGGTACCCGTTATCAATGCCTTGACCGATTTACACCATCCTTGTCAAGCCTTGGCCTTAGGCCAAACCTTGATGGAAAGCCGCGGCAAACTATCCGGTCTTAAAGTCGTGTTCATCGGGGATGGAAACAATGTCGCCAATTCGATTGCGGAGTTGGCCGGTCAGTTGGGTATGCATTTCACGTTGGCTTGTCCCAAGGGTTTTGAGCAGCCCGTCGCTATTGTGAAAGATTTGCTCCCCGTTTTTAAAAAATCAGGGGGACGATACGAAGTCACCCATGATCCCGTTTCCGCTGTTTCAGATGCGGATTGTCTTTATACGGATGTATGGATTAGCATGGGCGAAGAAGACCAAGCGGAACAGAAAAAACAACATTTTGCTGGATTCCAAATTAACCAAGCCCTGTTGGCACTTGCGCCGGAATCGTGTTTGGTGACGCATTGTTTGCCGGCGCATGTGGGTGAAGAGATCACACAAGAGGTCATAGATTCGCCGCGCTGTGTTATTTTCGACGAGGCCGAGAATCGGTTGCATGCGCAGAAAGCGGTGTTGCTGACATTAATCGCCCGAGGCCTATCCGCCAAGGGTCGCGGGAACTGAATCGGGAGAAATCCTGGGGAGACCTATGCTGGAAAGAACTGCTTTCGGAATCGATGCATTGGATAAGATGATAGATGGTGGGGTTGTTAAAGGCAGCGCCACGGTGGTGGAGGGCGCACCCGGTACGGGTAAAACCACCCTGGGTATGCAATTTATCGTCAATGGGATCGAGAAATTTCAGGAACCGGGACTTATCCTGACTTTCGAAGAATTTCCGAGCCAGTATTATCATGACGCTTTAAATTTCGGCTGGGATCTCAAGAAGTATGAGGATCAAGGGATGCTCAAAATCATTTTTTCCGACCCATCCACCGTTGCGAGTGAGGTCGAGGAATTGGGTGGGGCACTGGAAACCCTCATCGATGAAATGGGCATCAAGCGCTGTCTAGTTGATTCTTTGACTCACTTCGAATATGCAGCGGAAGAACCGGATGATTTGCGAGAGATGGAAAATGGATTTATTTCCAGTCTCAAGCGCGAAGGAATTACTTCTTTGTTGTTACGTGAAAACAGTAACCTACTTGGAGATACAAGCAGCCTCTCACAGGCTCCTTTTATCGCCGACAATTATTTCATTCTCAGATATGTCGAAATCGATAGCGCCATTTCTAAGGCCATCCTGGTTTTGAAAATGCGTGGAAGCCAACATGCCAAAGATATTCGCCAGTTCCATATCGCCAAAAGCGGAATTGAAATCATGGACAAGTTTGTGGGTCGCCAGGGCGTCATGAGCGGATCGCCCGTAAAGACCGAAGGCGACGCCTTTGTGGAAGCCTTTTCGGCAATTTCCAAGCGTAAAGGTAAATAGGTCGCAGTGTCTCTGATTCATAGCATAGGCATGTTCGGAACCGCGATTCTTTTTGGAATGGTGGGGTTCTATTTGACCTTGATCGCCAAATTTTATCGTCAGAAATTCCAAAAGGGCCCGCCCTACCGTTACCTGCAAATCAGTTTGGCGATTTTAATGGCTGGGTTAATCCTGAACTTAAAAGTGTTTGCGATGGTGCCTTCTTATGTGTCTTCTGGTTTGATTTGCATCGGGGGTCTGGCCTTCACTAGCCTCTGTTATTCCTTGTACCGTACGATGATGAGCGTGAGTTAGCAATTATGTTGTCTATATCTGCAATTACTTTAGTTGTTCTCCACATCACCTTTATTGTGTCGTTTTTAGTCATCGCGTCTCTCAGCAGAATTTTTGGAGCGGCACGAAAAAAACGTCCACTCTACAAATTGCTGTATGTGGCGAGCATGCTGATGTCCCTTGCCATGGTGCTGGGATTGTTGGGACTTGATCTAGACTATATGGCCTATGTCGCCACCGCTCTTGATTTGATTGCGCTTCTCATGGGCTGTGTCATCACTTATTTTTATTGGGACTGGCTTCCGCGCGAATTGGCAAGGGGATAGCATGGCGAATATACTTGTTGTGGACGACGAGCGCGACATCGCGGACCTGGTCAAACTGGTGCTGGAATTGGGCCACCATACTGTCACGGTAATTACAGAGCCGGAAAACGCCGTGGCCACTGCCCTGCAACTCGTACCGGATTTAATTCTCTTGGATGTGGTAATGCC
>JAYVCH010000042.1:0-4998 GCA_043750055.1 Fibrobacteria bacterium | reverse complement strand
GAACTGGTTCCAGGGCTGTTAGGCGTCGGCGAGGTCCAACGCGTACTCATCAACCTACTCAATGAAAAAGTTTCCATCCGCGATCTCGGAACGGTATTGGAAGCCTTGTCCAATGCGGCCAAAGTATCCAAGTCCGAAGCTTACTTGACTGAACAATGTCGGCAAGCGCTGTCCCGACAGATATGTAAGACTTACAAAGATGGCACGGGTTGTATTCATGTGATCAGTCTTGAGCCTAAATTAGAACAATTATTGGAAGCGTCTGTCCAAAATACCGAGCGGGGACCGCGACTGGTCATCCGTCCCGAAATGGTTGGACGCATGGTTGGACGGCTATCGGCATTGGTAGAGCGCATGGTCGCGCAAAATATGCAACCGGTATTACTCTGCTCTCCCAGTATTCGATATCAACTCCGGAAAATTCTAGAAGGATCTTTCCCCAATCTTGCTTTGATCTCATATAGTGAAATCGCCACGGGGGTTAACGTGAAGGCGATGGGAACCGTAGTCATTAATGAAAATGAAGGTGGCGCACAATGAAAATGAAAAATTTCCAAGCTGATACCATGCAAGAGGCCTTATCTTTAGTCAAGGAGGAGATGGGTCCTGATGCCGTGATTTTAAAATCACGTCGAACTACCCGCCGGGCAGGCATTAAGACCGTGCCCTGTTTCGAAGTTACCGCCTCCTTAGATGAAAGCCATTTTGCGCGTCCGCAGGCCAAGGTAACACCCACGTCACCTGGATTGACAGCTTTGGGAAAAGCGGCAATGGGATTATCGGCCGCAAGAAAACCACTCCCGCTAACACAAACCGTTGCCACGCCGGGCATGTATGATTGGAAAGGCTCCCTTAGACATGTGGAGGAAGATGGAAAATCAACCGCCACCGTGCGTCAAAATACGCAACCCGCATCCACTCCACAACTCGCAACTGGCGCACAGGGCAGCCTCCTTGAATTGTTGCGAACTGAAATTCGCGAAATGAAGGATCAAGTCAATGCGCCCACACAAGAGCTCAGAAGCTTAAAGGAAGAAATTCGCGCCATGATGGACTCGGCTGCGGCCCGCAGTCAAGCTGCGGCTCGCTCTGAAGCTGCCAGACTGGCAGCCCTGTCCACGACACAAAAATCCATCAGCCGGTCCCACCCTAACTCCGCCATGCAAGCTTCCCAACAAAATTCAGGAAGCCATGCACTTGCCGCATGCCTAACAGAAATGGATATCGATCTTGAATTAACCAATGAACTTGTTAAAGCAGCCACTCTGCGTAACTCCATTCGGCGGTTGGATGCGGCCATTGGATCTCCCGAGGCAATGGAGCAAGAATTACATGCGGTAACCTTGTGTATGAAGGAGAGAATTCGCGTAAGCGGCGGAATCAAATTGATGCCTGGCCGTCCCACTACCGTTGCCCTTGTGGGTCCAACCGGAGTGGGTAAGACAACAACGCTTGCTAAACTCGCTGCCTTGGCCAAAATGCAACAGGGGAAAAAAGTCGGAATCATTTCCGCGGACAGCTTCAGAATGGGTGCTAATGAACAACTCGAATTATTCGGCAGAACTGCCGGTATACCCGTGCGGCCGGTTTTTTCCGCAGCCGATGTGGACCAAGCTCTCCGTGATTTTTCGAAATGTGATTTGATCTTAGTGGACACTGCAGGCCGAAGCCACACCCATCTGGAAATGTGGAGTGAATTGCAAGGACTATTACGATGTTTGCATCCGGACGAAATCCACCTTGTGTTGAGTGGTCCAACGCGAATGAAAGAATTATCTCATCAATATGGCCTCTATCGCGACCTTGGAGCCACCAGTCTAATTTTCACAAAACTGGATGAGTGCTTAACCCTCGGTTGCTTATATAATCTGGCCCGCCGAGCGGAAGCGCCACTCTCCTACCTTTGTAATGGGCAGGTTATCCCAGACCATATCATGCTGGCTTCATCGGAAACGGTGGCCTCGGCCATCGCGACGGCGGCGCGATCAGAAATGACGGCTCAAGAGGTTCGATAGACAACGCTTGTTAAAAAATGAACTTTCTCAAAACGCTTGTTAAAAAATGAACTTTCTCAAATAAAGTCAAAAATGGTGCGATTACCCATCAATAGAGATCCCCCCTCAGTCTTGGCCACCCTTCGCCCAAGTCTTGATGGCTTCTTTTGTCGAAATAGGACAAAATCCTATTTAAAAACTGGAATTGACCGAGTTGTCTCTTGTCAATAGCACCCGTCAGGATCCATAATTAACCCATACGCGGAATTGGAGGTTCTTGAATGGACGGATTGTCCATCGCAAAGTCGATAACTCGAGCCGTGCTAGTCACCATAGTACTAGCCGTGATTGGATTTTCGTTGTTTGTGGCGCCTGATTTGAATGGCAATGCCATCAGCATGGCCTTGGTTAAAGGGGCATTGACCCTGGTGTTTGGCTGGATATTTATTCTGATTTTAAGTGACACGATCGTCAAATCGATCACAGCTTCCGCCTTAGAGGCTCAAGCTACCAGAAAAGATGGTGGATTCATTTACCACTTCCTTAAACCGGATTTGGATGAAATCGACGAGAATGGAAATAAGATCAAACCTAATGTGAGCACGCCCGCATGAATTTGATATGGAAATACACTTGTGTGCTTAAAGATGGGAACGGCTAGTGGCACTTGCGAATATGGAAGCATTGTGGTCCGAATATAAGGCCACGGGAAGCAAGGGCTGTAAAGACAAACTCCTGGTAGAATATGCCGGTTTAGTGAAATATATCGCCCAACGCATTTCCATGAATCTTCCCGCATCCGTTGAATTTGATGACCTGGTAGGCGCCGGAATCATGGGTTTGGTCAAAGCTGTTGAACTATTCGAACCGGAGCGTGGCCTTAAATTTGAAACCTTTGCCACTCATAAAATCCGCGGCGCCATTTTGGATGAACTTCGGGCGCTGGATTGGGTCCCCCGATCGGTGCGTCAAAAATCAAAATCCTTGCAACGGGCTTATTCCAAATTGGAAAACCAACTCGGACGCATGCCCTATGATGACGAAGTGGCCGCCCACCTCAATCTAACCACCGCGGAATTTGAAGAAATGCTAGGAGAAGTGGCCCCGGCCACCATTCTTTCCTTGGAAGAGGCGATGCCCGATCGTGGCGACGAAAATAAATCCTTAAGTCTCATTGATACCATTGAAGATCCGCAGGGAACAAATCCCCTGAAAGAATTGGGCTATCAGGAAGTCAAACGGATATTGAAGGAAACGATCGCCCAACTTCCTGAAAAAGAAAAATTGGTGGTTGCGCTTTATCATTATGAAGAATTGACCTTGAAGGAAATCGGAGAGGTGCTTACCCTGACTGAGTCTCGCGTCTCCCAAATACATTCCAAAGCCATGCTTAAACTCAGAGCCAAACTGATTCAGAAGATCAATGCGTAACGCTAAAGCCAAAATTTTGAATTCTGTCGTTGACCATACTGCGATTACGCAGTAAGCGGATTCAAGTTCATGGCAATTGATCAATCCAAACGCGTCCGTAGGATCACGGAATCGATTATTTCCCTTCCAACATTGCCCACCGTGATCGCCAAAATGTTGGAATTGGTGGATAACCCCAAAACTTCCGCCAGCTCTCTGTCCAATCTGGTCATGCGCGATCAAGTACTGACGGCAAAAATTTTAAAAATGGCGAACTCGTCTTTTTATGCCTTTCCGCGACAAATCGCAACTGTCAAACTTGCCCTGGTGGTCCTGGGATTTGAAAATGTCAAGGAAATGGCCCTGAGCCTTTCCGTTCTCAACTCATTCAAGGGAGAGAATACCAAGCATTTTGACACTAGTTTATTTTGGCAACACAGTATTGCTGTCGGTGCTTGTACGCGTATGATTGCACGCGATACCTGTTATCGTTTGGCAGGGGAAGCCTTTGTAGCGGGCTTACTTCATGATATCGGCAAAGTGGTTCTCAACCAATATCTACCGGATGAATTCGCAGAAATCCAATCCCTGATTTTCGAGCGGGGAAAATCCACTGAGGAAGCGGAAATGGCTGTGCTAGGAGTTACGCATGCCGAAGTCGGAGGCTGGCTGGCTGAGCGCTGGAATCTTCCCGTCATTCTTGTGGAAGCGATTAAATATCACATGCACCCGGAACTTTGTCCTCGCAATTCAGAACTGGCTTTGATGGTGTATTTGTCCGATTATTTATCAACCAAATGCGGACTGGGTAAAAGTGGATCCAAGGGTACCGATACTGTTCCCGGACCCCTCCTGGATTTAGCGCGCAAGATCCTGTCCATCACTCCCGAAGGCCTGGACGCCTTTATCCCCAGCCTCTATGCCGAATACGATAAAGCCAGCAGCTTCATGATTGAGGCAGGATGAATAGGCTAGCCAAAGATATTGAAACCTTGAAAACGGTGCTGGCCGATGGCATCGACATCCAAAAAGTAAAATTCGAATCCGAGGAAATTTCTGATTTGGCCCGCGGTCTGATAGAACGGTATTCACGCCTAAGCACCATCGCTAAAGACCAAACACGTAAAATCAGATCGGCCACTGTCTCGCTTTCCAAAGTTAAATTGGAAAAGGAGCAGTATAAATCATCTCTCAATGAACTGCAAAAAATCCTGGATCTTTGCCGGGTCATTTCAAGCTCTCAGGATCTAAAAGACATTCTCCACCAACTCCTTTTTCTCCTCAGTCAAATCTTGCCTTCACGAGGTTGCGCCGTTTTCGTGGGTAAAGAAACCGATTCAGGAATTGCACCCATTTTATCCAGCAACTTCACACCAGAATTGCAACAGGTTTTAGCCCAACATTTTGAAGAAGGAATTATTCATTGGATCCTGAATGAACGACGGTTATGTTTAATCCCCAGCTTTGAGAATGAAAAAACCACGAGCCTACAGGACGGCGACTTCGCCGTGATTCCTTTGAACGACAATGACACTAATTTCGGATTCATTTGGATCGCTTGTACCATTGGCCAAGAAGATATTACCGCTGAAAC
>JAYVCH010000041.1:0-10178 GCA_043750055.1 Fibrobacteria bacterium | reverse complement strand
CGAGGACCGTAAGGCATACCATAAAACCGCTGACCCACTTGAAAGGACGGTCATGGCCACGGCAAGTTCTAATATGGTAAAGCCAAATTGGGAAAGCACTTTCATAAGCGGCGCCATTCCATTAATTTGAAGACGTGCCGATGACGATCGCTCTGACCCAATTGCAATGGTTGTACAAATCCAGGTGGCAACAGAGAGCGATTGATTTTTCCAGTGCCGAGGCAATTATGCGTATTTGTACTTTCACAAAGTAGTGTTTTTGCTAACACAGTGCCTTTGACAAGACCGGCCAACCATACTGAATTGGCCATGATTACGCCTTCAACACTATTTTTGTCCGTGCCTAAAACGACTCGTCCATTTGACCCGGCGGCTATGAGAAATCCCCTGGCTAAGGCCTCATTGACAACGCGAATGGCGTTTAAAGAGTCCGCGCCTTTTGTCATATGTTTATTACCTACGGTGATGAGAACGGATCCTACTCTGGTTTGAGCCCGGTCCCGCAGAATAATATCTTTTCCGGCTAATGCTTCGATACCTATATCGCAACGATTGTGAAAAAATATGCTACCCCTCGCGAAAACAGAATTTTCTTCACCGGTGACACTATCCTCAAAGGTGATATCTTTTCCAGATAGTAATTGAATATTTTCAAGACGGACTCGGCCTCGAATGCGCATTTCTCCCTGGGAAAAGATTCGTCCAGGGCCTTTAATGACAAGGGTTTCCTCACCTTCATTTTGAATATCAACTTGACCCAAAGGGAACCAAATATCTTTTTTCTTTGCGAAATCAGGGAGATGGCGATCCGAAAAAGATCCATTTCCCGATTGGCCACCTTCCTCTCCCAATTTTTTCTGCAAGGCAGATTCAAGCGACATGTATTTTTTATCGGTAAAATCACGCATATAATCTGAAACGGACAATCCACTGGGCCAAGGTTCGGTCAGAACTCCCGCTGTAGGTGTTTTCAAACGTACACGGCCAGTAATGTTTTCTTTGGGATACAATTCAAGCGTAACGGCATTCTCCAAACTCAAGGCTGCGCCGAAAATACTGTCATCCAAAGCTTTGCCAAACCGAGTAAATAAAATTGCCTCAGCATTATGAAAATGCCCAACTGATGTTATGTCAAGAAAGGCCCGAGTTCGATCAACCTTAACTTCGGGAGTGGCTGCGGAGGGGTCAAGTCGGTAGGTGAATGTATCCGTAGGGGCAAAAGTTTTTAGCAAAACATCGTCCAAAGTGTCCGGTTTTACGTTCCCAAACGAGGGTTCAGAAGAATCGGAATAACGTTCTAAATAAAGCTGAAAAGCGATCCCGGATTCGGCCGCATAGGTCGCTTGCGCTAGATCGCGTTCAAGCACCCAGGGATTAATATTCGATCGGACCCGGTTGACTAAAATGGAGATCAGGATGGCAAGAACCGTGATCACCGTCAGGACAGTCAGCAATGCTGCACCCGATTCGGCTTTTCGAAAATTCATGGCTCTTGCAGTAGGTCGAATTTTCCGGCTCTATCCTTAAGGACAACCTTATTGGGTTCAATCGATATAACCGTAGCCGAATCCACATTTTCTCCGACCTTGACGATCACTTTTTTTCCTAGGCGATCAGTAATGGTTGCTACTGTATTTCCTACCATTCCCTTAAGGACAAATTTTCGCCAAGGCGGATCCGCCTTTGGGCCTACAGGAGCATGATTGGCGGATAGACTTGGAGCATGGACCGGACGAAATGGACTTACTCTGTTAGGGGATACGCTTGCCCCACTATCTTTTAATATGGATGTCACTGAATGCTTTAGGGATTTAGAACGGTGAACTCTATCTAAAAATGCAAGCAGAGAATCGGGTCCACTTTGATTCGAATACCGATTTAAAGTCTTTGGGGCCGTGGTGGGATAGCGTTCAACAAAGGATGCGCTGCCTAAATAAAGCACCAGAGCGCTTGGCAACAATTGCCACCAATGCCAAATATCCGCTTTCAAAGCTGCCAGCTTTTTTTACTATTGTATATATTTAAAATTAGGTTGGATTCTAAACGCCCCTTGGCACGATCGGCTCCCTGCCTAATCAACATTTCTTCTAGAAATAAGTCTGGATGGCTCAACTGTAAAGTATCGAAAAAATCAAGGAGTCCAGAAAAAAGGGTGAAGCCTTCTATTTTAACCTTGATTAAACTCAGAGGTTCGGCTCGGCTCAAGATGGGAGTTGTTTTGATGACTTCTATTCCAGATTTTTGAGCTAAGCTACGAATCCGATCCACATTAATTTGCACATTCTCTTCATGGCTTAAGGCTGATTCCCGATTGGTTTGAAAGTCCTTTAGTTTTTTTACTTCTGACCGTAAAACATTTTCTGTTGAATCAAGCCATCCGGCCTCATATTTATTTTCGCTCAACAAGGTGACCTGACTTCTAATTTCCCTGAAATTGGTGAGAAAAGGAAGGATGGCTTTATGCGCGAAAATCACTAAAATTAGCGACGGCAACAAATAGGAAGCCAATCTCCACCGAGATGCCCACACTTTCGATAACCAATCCTCTCTCATCAGTTTCTTTCCAAAATACAGGTGACGTGAAAAATTACTACTCCCGAGGCCAGGTCTTTTCGTTGTTCCGAAAGATTAACAGACGAAAATGGATAGGTGGATGATAATTTTTTTTGAATGAGTTGAACCTGATCCCAATCTCTCACCCATGCCCGAAAAGACATTTCCGTTTGCCCCTCCGCATTTTTAACTACGGAAAGTCCGTCCATGCCGGATTGCGCCGGAAGTGCAGAGGATAAATCGGTGAATATTTCGGACCAAGCGAGCGGCTTCGACCAAACGGGCCGTAACTCTTTTAGACCCAATTCGATATTCATTTTTTCTGTTCGCAATATTTTAATTGAATCGACTTGGCCTTGGTATGCTAATGCTGAAGTCCTCAATTTTTGAAGTTGGCGTTTTCCGAAATGATTCGCGCCAAGAAAAGCCAAGGTGACTATCAAACAGAACCCGGCAGTCAATGCCAAGGAAATCAAAAATCCGTGCTGAGTTCGAAGATTGTAATTCTGGGATCTTGATTTTTGACTGACTCGATTATGTGAGGAAAAATCTCTCTGCCTAGCTGCCGATGCGAGACCAAGATGTAATAGAGAAACACCACTATCCATGGTTGTTTCTTGAGGTAATCCAAGGATGACTGAATCCGGTTTTAGGTCACGAATGGGTTCAAATTCAAGCAGTGGATCTTTGGCCACCAAAAAAGTGCTTAATCCTGACGAAGTCATTTTTCCTAAGGACAGCACAAATTCGCGATGCTGTTTGATTCGTAGGGCTACTTCTGGAGATGGGCCCATAGAAACTCGTAATACATGAAAGGGAGAACCATTTAAAAAAAGCAGGGAGAAGCACATGTTGGCACTGCCATACATGAATTGAAAACTTGCATCCCCTTTTTCAGCCATGACCATTTCACCCAGAGATTCAATTGCCAGTTCAAGTGGCAGTCCCGCATCTTTATATTCCAGTGGGCTTGGTTTTGATTGGATTTCTAAGAGGTCAACAAAAACTCGATGGTTCGATCCCAGGTTTGTATCCTCAACAAATTGGATATGCCATCCGCCAACTTTATATTTTTCCTTACTTGGACCTAAGCTTTCGGCCAGTGACTTTGCCACTTGTGATTCATTAACCGACTCTCCGAAGGGAGTACGAATATCTAAATGTAGATAAGGCTGATGGGCGATACCTTCCACGACTAACCCGGTTGAGGTAATCCAATATCTATCGACACTGACGTCCTCGGAAGACCTTTTCCGTAGTTTGAGTTGATTTTCATGAATCTGAAATAAAGCGTGTCCCAACCCCTTAATGTGGGTGGAGACAAGACTTGCGCCGGTGGACATAATCAGGGGGAGCCCCCTCCAGCACCATGAACCACTTTCAGCATAAATTCCAGATCACTGCGCAGTCGAATTAATTCTTCACGGAGTTTATTTGAAGCCTCTGGTTCAATGGCTTTATGTTCCGGTGTAGGCGAGACCCTTAATAAAACTTGTTGCCCTTCCATATCCGCCATATTAGCATCGGCCATTTTCTTCTTGGCACCTGGGATTGTGTACATCTCTTCGTAAAGGAGATATTTAATGTAACGGATAATTTTAATTTCTTTCGTTCGGTAGGCTCGGTTTCCTGATCGGTTCTTCTTCGGACGGAGTTGGGGGAATTCCGATTCCCAATAACGTAGTACATGTTGCTCTAATCCAGTCATGGTACACACTTCTGAAATGGAATAGTAAAGCTTTCCCTCGTCTAAACGTTTTAAATTTGTCTTTGTCATGCGGTTTTTCTTCCGAATTTACTTTCGGTTCCCTTCAATAGGCGCCCAATATTGCCTCGATGACGGTATAGAATAAAAGCACAAACGAAACATGCAACTCCCAGAATAGGTAATAAGGACCCGTCTCCTCTCATTCGGGATTCAAAAAAAATTGTGGTGGGCATTACAATAGCAGCGGTAATTGATCCCAAGCTTACATAACGGGTTATGGCTACCACCAAAAACCAAGCGGCCAATCCCATCAGAGCACTGATAGGAACAAAATAAAGGAACACGCCGAAACCGGTTAATACACCTTTTCCGCCTTTAAAAGAGGCAAATATCGTGAAGGAATGTCCCATGACTGCGACCAAACCCGCACAAACTGCTAAGGTTTGAGATCCGGTTAAAAAATATCCAAGCCACGCAGAAAGGTATCCTTTGCCAGCATCCAATATGGATACGGGTATAGCTGGACGCCATCCCAACGTTCTTAACACATTGGTCATTCCAGGATTTCCGCTGCCAATTTCAGTGATATTGACGTGGTAGAAAAATTTTGCGATCCAAGTGGCTGAAGGCAAGGATCCCAATATAAATGCGGAAGCCATAGCTATTCCGATACGAATCCCCGTGGATTCAAGCATTACCTAATCGATCTTTCATTATCAGAATCTGATAATCCAATCTCATCAGTGTCCGAGTCTTCGTCAAGGTCGTCCCCCTCAGAAAATTGAGTGGCCAATTCTTCGTCGGTTTTTTCCTTTTCAAGGCCAAGCCATTCTTCTCGAACCTCAATGGGCACAGTACCCCAAGCCAAATACTTTTCCAACTCTTCGTCGGTTCGGAGTTTGAAGCGACTGCGGAACCAGACACGCAGGGGCGCGCCTTGCAATTCGAAAAATTGAAAAGCTTGACGCCGCAAATAACGAGTATAGCTAACCTGAACCCGCTCAGGGTGATTGACTTCAAAAGCCAAAGCTGGAGGGTTTACTAAAACTTGGCAGCATCGAGTGAGAATAACCGGTCCGAGGGAAGTGGAAGGATGGGGATGTTTGGCGACAGTCTCTTCGAAAAATTGAATGACTTTTTCACGTCCCAAAACCCGACCCACATTATTCTTGACCTTGATGATTTCATCGAGAACGCGAACCAGTCTTTTTCCTGTCAATCCAGAAGTGGAAAGAAACGGGACCCCTTCGAGATCCGGATTCTTGTATTTGAGCTCTTTGACCATATGATCAAAGGTTTTGCTCTCGGGCTGCATGATATCCCATTTGTTGAGGGCCACGATCAAGCCTTTTCCAACTTCCTCAATCAACGTGCAGATTCGGAAGTCCTGGATTTCCATACCCCTTTTGCTGTCCACTAGAAGCAGGCATACATCGCTGCGGCGAATGGCCTCCAGCGCGCGCATATTTGAAAAGTATTCAACTTCATCTTTGACACGTGCTTTGCGTCTTAAGCCAGCCGTGTCGGTAAGAACAAATTTTTGATCGTTGTAAATGAATTCTGTATCGATAGCATCGCGGGTGGTTCCAGCGATTTCGGAGGTAATAACTCGTTCCTCTCCAATAAGTGAATTGACCATTGTGCTTTTGCCTGCATTGGGTCGGCCCAATATGGCTACACGAATGATATTTTCCTTAGGGACGCTTTTGGGTTTGTTCGGTAGCCAAGGCATCATGGCATCTAATACATCCGCAACGCCGTCGCCGTGAAGGGCAGAAACGGCCATCGGTTCCCCTAAACCTAAGGACCAAAACTCGGAAGCTTCATCTCGAATGTGCCGGGATTCGGTTTTATTGACAACCATGAGAACTGGTCTATTGCTTCTCTGGACAATGCGGGCAAATGTTTGGTCCAAGTCGGTGATTCCCGTACGACCATCGACCATGAACAGTACAAGATCTGCTTCGCGCATCGCGATTTCGATTTGTTCCTTTACCAAGCCGTCGATGGTTTCCATTTCCTTTGAGATGAAACCACCTGTATCCACAATTTGAAAGTAGATCCCATTCCATTCCGCCAATTGATAATGTCGGTCGCGGGTCACCCCATCACGGTTTGCGACTACGGCTGCTCTTCGGCCAAGAACACGATTAAAAAAACTGGATTTTCCCACGTTGGGACGACCCACAATGACGACGGTTGCCAAGTTCATCTGGGGAAAGTTATACCTTGTTTAAGTTATTGGCAATACTTGGCTTAGAAAATAGATTTAGAAGCCCTTATGAGCAATTCTACCCTCAAATTTCCCATGTCGCAGAGCACAATTGTGAAGTTTGATTTTCACTTGCACACCTTGGACGATCCCTACGATCAACATGTTTACCATACTGTTTATGAACTGATTGATAGGGCCGCGATTCTAGGATATCGTGCGCTGGCAATTACCCTGCATACCCGCCAATTTCGAAGCCTTGATGCAGAACGATATGCGGCGGAAAGAGGCATGCTCCTAATTCCAGGCGTTGAACAGGATATCGAGGGCACCCATGTTCTCTTGATTAACTTTCCATCCGAGATTTCCGAAAAAATTTCAACCTTCGCTCAATTAAAATTAGCTAGGGCTGAACTTAAAAAATCAGGTGCCGCCGAAAATTTGGTAGTCGCTCCCCACCCCTTTTTTCCAAGCAATGTCAGCTTACAGGATAAATTTTGGGATAATTCTGGAAGTTTTGATGCGATTGAAGTTTCGGGTTTTTTCCACCGGTATTGGAATCCTAACCGAAGCGCCATTGCCGCTGCAAGCAAGTTGAACCTTCCCTTGATCGGAAATTCCGATACGCACACTCTTGAACAATTTGGGAAGACATGGAGTGAAGTGCCGTGTGAATTAGATACCGTCAGCATTCTCAGAGCTATCAAAGCGGGAAAAGCGCAGGTGAAAGGCCGTTCTTTAGCCGTAGGAGAAATGGGAGTGATTGGTTGGAAAGTTATCGTTCGGGGTTATATGACTTGGATCAATTACAAACGTAAAAGGAATTATGAATTCGTACCCTGAATTCGAAATTAATTTTTGGTAAGGACGCTGAAGCCAATTCCAACCAACAAACAAAGGCTGATGGCGATATTGGCTAAAAAGAAATCTTGATTCAAGGAGTCCAGTGAGGAGCTGCTTCTAAAAATATGAAGATATAATAACAGAATAGCAACCGCTGCCAAGCTGATTTGATAAGCTAACCCTAACCCGCCAAACCATCCCAGGCCTAATAAAATAAGCCACATGGCTAAATGGGCGAATTGGGAAATGCGCAGCGCCCCCGGGACTCCAAAGCGTACGACAATGGAATACAATCCACGAACTCGGTCAAACTCATGATCCTGGGTGGCATAAATAATATCAAAACCCACAATCCATAACATGAGTGCGGCCGCAAGCGCAATCGGCTCCCAACCGAATCCACCTTGAACCGCTATCCATGCGCCCACAGGAGAAATTCCGATGGCAAGTCCTAAAAAGAAATGGGATAAATAAGTAAAGCGTTTGGTTAGGGAATAACCACAAACAGCCATTAAGGTGGGTAGCGACAGCGCGAAGGCCAATCGATTTACAAAATAGGTGGCAATCACAAAGGCCATTGTGTTGAGGATTAAAAATCCCAGGACTTGCCGTTTAGAAAGTAAGCCGGATGGCAAATGCCGCTTGGCTGTACGAGGATTTTCTTTATCCAAGTCTGCGTCAACAAGCCTATTGAAGGCCATGGCGGCATTCCTGCAAGTCACCATACAAATTGTTATTAAGCCAAATGTTCTTAGGGTGGGCAACCCGTTGGCTGCCCATAACATCGATGCAAGGGCAAAGGGCATGGCGAAAAGAGTATGCGAAAACCGGACAAGCCCTAGGTAATGAGTAATGGATGGGGGAACAAGTTTAGACATGGAGAAAAAAATAGCTAATCATAGAACTGCCAAGGTCGCCTACTCTTGCCTTCCTTGAAGGGAACAAGGACACTCGAGACCCCCTTGCTGGCAAACCCGCATCTGCCAATACTACACCTTTTCCCGTACCCCCTGGAGGGTTTCCAATCTCAGAAGAGGCAACACGAAAATCTCCACAGTTAATGATCAAGTTGGAGATAAAAACGGTGCGCAGAACTTGCCATGAAAAAACCAGTCCCTTCTTCCTTGTGATAGCCCACATCAAGGTCTGGCCTCTTTACTAGGCATGACTTTTGTGGTAGGGAAAAGTTGAAAGTTAATGTGATAAACCCGGTTAGGCTCCGTCATGGAATCGGCCATTCGCATTAACCTTTTCCGAAAGGTTTGGATTTCTGTTTTCAAGACCTCGAAACCAGAAGTGGGAAGGGCAACGATAAGACAGGACAAATCTCTTTCGGCTTGACAAGATGTATCCACGGCTTGAGTTGCCAATTCCATATTCTGATAGTGAAAATCTCGAGTGGCAACGGCCTGAGCTTCATCCCCGGTGGTAATAGCCGTATGAGATTGCCGATATCCAGTTCGGGTTTTTTCTACCAACCCAAGTTGCAACAAAAGTTGCACAGCTTTTTTGGCTTGCAAAGCAGAAATTGGCGGATTGAGCAGGTTTCCCAAGAAAGCATAATCCTCTTTGAATCGTATTAAGGAAATCAATTCTCTAATAGTATTGTTATACCACTGGGAATAGAACTCATAACTCTCTTCTTGCAGTTGTTTGGCGATGCTTTTTGGGCTAGCTTCCATTAATTTTTTGAAGAAAAAAGCTTTTTCTGCCGGACTTTTGGCTTGATTATATGTCACCATGGTTTGAAAATAGGTGAACGCTTTTTCATCCAATTGAATAGCGGTTCCGATTGCAAACATGGCATTTTTAGAGAGGTTACGTTTTCCAGAAAGAATATGGTGTATGAATCCCTTCGATTTGAATCCAGCCTTCCGAGCAAATACCTCATAGGAAAATGTGGGGTTATTGGCCTTCCGTTCGGCGTAATGATCCTGTAAAAACCGCCGATAATCAGTGTAATCGAAGACTTTTATCATTTAAGGTTTGTCCCCTTCCTAATCTAGTTCCTGGTCGACCTTCTCGTATATGGGCATTTTAGAATTGGTGTTGAGGGACGGGGTGTCCTTACCTTTATTTTAAAATTGCAGTTTACATTTCTCGCCAGCGTTTGCCGACTTGGTGGACAATGTTCAAGTGATCCAAAACTCTGGATAAAACGGTATCTGCCAAGTCTTCCATCGTTTTTGGTTTATGATAAAATGAAGGATTGGCGGGTAAAATAACCGCTCCGATATCGGATAAAACCTTTTGATTATTGAGATGCAGGCTACTCATGGGCGTCTCGCGTGGGACTAGGATGAGTTTTTGTCTTTCCTTTAGACAGACATCGGCAGCACGAGTCAGCAGAGTGTCCCCTATCCCATGTGCAATTTTTCCTAGTGTTCCCATTGAACAGGGAATGACCACCATACCTTGATGGCGAAAAGATCCGCTGGCGATGGGTGAAAAAAAATCGTCGTTGGCGTAAATCTTATCCGTTAACGAGGCAATGTGAGGGTATCCCTCAAAAGCACAAACTTTTTTGGCGGTATCGGTCAGGACGAGAAACACCTCTTGGTTCAAGGCCTTTAAGTGTTCGATCAAACGATGTGCGTAAATGGCCCCCGAGGCTCCGGTTACACCAATGATAATTCGTCCCAATTCCCTACCCTTTCTTGGCCGTTACAATATGAGAAATTCCAAAGTCACAAGCGACAATAGACACATTAACAAAACCGTTTTGCCTGAAAATTTCTTGATACTCGAACACGCTCTTGAATTTTTGAATGGACTGAACCAAGTACTGATAAGCTTCGCGTCGAGAGGAAAAGATGTAACCAATGAGAGGGATACACAAGGGAGCCAGACCATGGTAAAAAA
>JAYVCH010000040.1:0-4166 GCA_043750055.1 Fibrobacteria bacterium | reverse complement strand
GGGAGACGCCACACGATTGAAACAAATTTTGCGAAATTTGATCGGCAATGCCTTAAAATTTACCTCTGAAGGCCGGATTGCTTTAAGGGTACGCCAGGATGGAAATGGTATTTTTAGTTTTGAATTGGAAGATTCCGGCATTGGTATACCTGTTGAAATCGAAAAGCTGATCTTCGAACCTTTTTTTCAAGCCGATGGATCGACAACGAGAAAATATGGGGGAACGGGATTAGGACTTTTCATCAGCAAAGAATTGGTGGAGTTGATGGGAGGCCGACTTGAATATCGACCCGCTGCCATTAGAGGTTCTGTTTTTCGTTTTTCGATTAAACTTCCATCTTAACCATCGCTTGAAATCCGGATGAAATTTCTTTTTCCGCATTTCAATAAATGAATTCCTGACACTTCAACTTTTGCTTTACCATCCGTTATTTTTACCTCATCAAAACTTACGCCGCCGCTTTCAACCAGCCGTCTCCCCTCCCCATTGGATTTGGCCAATCCCGCTTTGACAATCAATTCCGGCAGCCAATGTTCGCCGGGAGTAAGCCGTAGTTCAGGTGTATTTTCTGGAAGCGCCTCGCCAGAATGGATCTTCCGTTCCTGAATTGCCACCTTCTCCGCCGTATCAGCGCCATGATATTGAGCTACAATAATACGGGCCAACTCTTCTTTCAAGGTATTGGGATTTAATTTTCCCGCTGCGACATCACTAAGCCTGAGTTGAATCTCTTCGAGCGGGATATCAGTCAGTAATTGAAAATAACTTTCGACCAAGGAGTCCGCTAGAGAATACAACTTGTGGTACATCACCTGAGGCTCTTCATTGACCCCAATATAATTGTTCAGGCTTTTGCTCATTTTTTCTTTGCCGTCCGTTCCCAGTAGGATGGGCAAAAACAAACCAACCTGGGCCTCTTTTCCCATACTGCGTTGCAGTTCACGACCCCGAAGCACATTGAACTTTTGATCCATCCCACCTAATTCGACATCGGCATCTATCATAACTGAATCATAGGCTTGCATCATCGGATACAAAAACTCATGCAGGCTGATGGGTTGTCCACCCCGATAGCGTTTTTGAAAATCCTCCCGTTCCAGCATTTGTGCTACCGTGATCTGGGACATAAGTTTAGTGGTTTCGGTAAAAGTCAGTCTAGAAAACCATTCCCCATTATAGACGACCTTGGTTTTTTCCGCATCCACGATTTTGAAAAATTGCTGCTTGTAGGTCTCCGCATTCTTCAACACTTCTTCATGGGTGAGAATGGGACGAGTTTTATTTTTTCCGGATGGATCGCCGACCGTGGCCGTATAGTCCCCAATAATAAGAATGACATTGTGACCCAAATCCTGGAATTGTCTGAGCTTACGCATCACGACGGTAAAGCCAAGGTGAATATCTGGAGCGGTAGGATCCACGCCCAGTTTTATATTGAGTGGCGTTCCTTTGGCGAGCTTCTTTCGAAGGTCATCCTCCTCAATTATTTCCAGGACACCCCGGCTGATTATTTTCCAGGCCTCTTGTGTCGACATTTTTATCCCCCAACCCGGACTTTGGCCCGGTCCAATTCAGAATGCACACCGGATTCAAAGATAAAAAAAGGTATCTTTTGAGACCTCAAATGGACGCTTATCTCTACGTCAAAGCATTGCATGTCGTGGCCGTAGTAAGCTGGTTTGCCGGGTTATTGTACATCGTTCGCCTTTTCATTTATCATGTAGAGGCCGCCGAACGGCCTGAGGCCGAGCGACAAATACTCACGGCCCAATTTACCCTGATGGAACGTCGGTTGTGGTATGGGATAACCTGGCCGGCAATGGTAGCTACCGCAGGGTTTGGAATTTACTTGATGATTCGCATTCAAGCATGGGAAGCGCCATGGTTCCAGTTGAAGCTTGGCTTTATAGCCCTTATTATCGCCTACCATTTTTTTTGTGGGAAAATTCGTAAAGATTTATCCCATGGAACCTGTAAGCTCACATCCATGCAATTGAGAATTTGGAACGAACTAGCTACCCTACTGTTATTCGCCATTGTTTTTTCCGTGATCCTCAAAAGCCCAGAAGCCACGGGAAAAGGCTTGTTGGTTGTGCTCCTTTTTGCTCTTGGTCTGGTTGGAATTTTGACTCTGAATCGTCGAAAGCGGTAATCGCATGGATAAAGTGATCGTGGCTCTGGATCAAGGCACAACCAGTTCCCGTTCCGTACTTTACGATCGCCATCTTACCAAACTTGACCAGGAACAGTTGGAATTCCAACAGCATTTTCCCAAGCCGGGTTGGGTTGAACACGATGCACTTGAAATCTGGACTTCCCAAATTAAATCCTTGCAAACGCTTTTGCATCGGAATCAACTTAGGCCGGTTCAAATCGCCGCTATCGGGATCACAAATCAACGTGAAACGGTGCTGGCCTGGGACAAACAAACGGGCAAGCCCTTAGGCAAAGCCATTGTTTGGCAGGATAGGCGAACTGCCTCCGCTTGCCGCACACTCAAGGACAAAGGGTTCGATCTGTTGGTTAGACGCAAAACCGGATTGATGCTGGACCCTTATTTTTCGGCCTCCAAAATGGCCTGGATGTTAAAACACAATTCCGAAGTTAAGCAAGCCGCCAAATCCAAACGCCTGGCTTTTGGTACCATAGATAGCTGGCTGATTTTCAAATTGACAGGGGGAAACCGGCATGTTACCGATGTCAGCAATGCCTCCCGCACGCTTTTGATGAGTCTGAAGAGTCTAAAGTGGGATTCCTCATTGCTGAAATTATTCGGAATTCCAGATGAGTCCTTACCTGAAATCCTAGACTCCGATGCCCTATTTGGAGAATGTACCTTGCCAGGATTACAGGGCGTAAAAATTCATGGCGTGGCCGGCGATCAACAGGCATCGTTATTTGGTCATCGCTGTTTTACCCCCGGTTCCTTAAAAAACACTTATGGGACAGGTTGTTTCTTGCTGCGAAATATCGGCACAACTTATACTCCACCTCCCAAAGGCTTGTTGGGCACGGTGGCGTGGACCTTGAAGGGTAAAACCACTTATGCACATGAGGGCGCGGTCCTGATTGGCGGTGCCGTAATCCAATTTCTTCGCGATGGTCTTAAAATTATCCGGACTGCCGTCGAATCCGAAACGCAGGCCGAATCCCTTGTCGAAAATGAGGGCGTCTATTTTGTGCCAGCTTTTGCAGGGCTGGGAACCCCGCATTGGGACCCAAATGCCCGCGGACTCATTATTGGGCTCACTCGTGGAACTACCCGCGCCCATATTTGTCGCGCGGCCCTGGAGTCCATTGCCTTCCAAAGTTTGGACTTGTGTCAAGCCTTCGGTGGGAAAATCAAAACCTTGAACGTGGACGGCGGAGCCAGCCAGAATCGACTGCTAATGCAATTCCAAGCCGATATTACCGGTGCGGAAGTGCGGGCCAATCACAGCCCAGAAGTAACGGCTTTGGGCGTTGGCATGTTGGCTGCCCTGGGCTGCGGTTTGGTCAAATCGCAACAAGACTTGCTCAAACTGGATCTACAATTAAATGCCTATAAACCTTCCATGAACGCCGCTAAACGAAAAACCCTGGTGGATCGGTGGCATCGAGCCGTTAAACGTTCCTTGGATTGGGCGGATTGAAGGCAAAAGGAATTTACTTACGGTATAATTGACCCAGGATGATAGACATGCAACTCGGACAATCCAAGAAATGGATGATGGTACTTCCACCCGAAGGCGCTGCGCGCCAAGTGGGAGAAAAGGCCTGGGACGCTTTAACTGTTTTGCTTCCCGCGACCAATCGAAAGTTATTTGATACCAAGACCTATCAAGATGCCTTTGATCGATTACTCAAAGAACCAACAGATAATATGGTGGTCGATTTGCTCAACCAAGCCCTGATCGTTCAGTGTCTGGATTTTGAGGCCACGCATCTTTTAGTTTTAGCGCTGGCACCCATTCCTCGCTTTACCCTGAATCTATTGCGACGGCATGGCATGGTTACCCTGCATTGGTTTTTTGAAGACTTCCGTGTCGTCAAATATTGGAAAGAAATAGTCCCTTGCTATGACCATTTCTTGGCGATTCAACGGGGGCCCTTAGAAGAAGCCTGCCTAGAATCCCGATCCCATTATCACTACCTGCCAACGGCGTTCATGTTGACGCCAAGGCCG
>JAYVCH010000039.1:0-15920 GCA_043750055.1 Fibrobacteria bacterium | reverse complement strand
ATGATCCATACTTATTCCTCGCATCTTGGCAAACTTGATAATGCAATTTTGGATGATCCAACCCTTACCGCCCGACGTTGTAATTAAACCGTATCTGGTGCTGTTTTCCTGCTTTTCCCAATTTTCTGCGGATTGCATTAAGGAGAGACCATCAATGGTGATATAGTTCAAGTGCAAGGTCTTTGATCCGAACACAAGTTCCCGCGCATTGATTTCTGAAGACTGAGTATTAGGATTAGCACTTCCGAAATTGGCATAAATTGTTGTTGTGGTTCCGGCATGCGTCGTATACCAACTCCTCGCACTGTCCTTTACCGCCGAGAGCGATTGCTTTTCATGGTAAAATATCATATCGTCAAGAAAGACCTCACCGAGGTGACACAAGTTCTCACAGTCAATCAAATAGGATCCCTGCATTTTTTGAGTCCAAGGATTGTAGCTGCCGAAAAAAGAATCGGCAATATCGACTTTCCAAACTCCATTGCTCTGACTTACCCAGGTAGTGACAACTTCGGATCCTTTTATGATTACTTTTTCACCGGCAGCAGACTTATAGGTGATACGAGCGCTTTCCGATGTGCCGCCGCGAGGAGGATTAACCCATTCGCGATAAGTGCCTGCATGGATGAGCACGGAATCACCCGGCTGCATGACGTCCGCGGCCTTCTGAATAGTCAGAAAGGGTTGGGCACCGGTTCCGGCATTGGTGTCGGCGCCGGTTTTGGCTACATGATAGACGGTACTGAAGCTTGATGCAACCAAGATTAAAATGATGGCGAGGACTCCGTGCCCCATACTCATGACCTTATTACGTGAAAAGGTCGAAATGGAATTTAAAAGCAAAATAATCCTCCTCTATTTTTAAAAATAATCTGCCTTTTTAAACCATACAGGAAATTCCCCAAACCTGCAGCTAATATCCACCTTTTCTAGGTAAATTGCGTTTTTAATTGAAAAAAGGGCTACTGATTACCGAGCTCAGGTAAATCGCAAGCCTTTTTTTTCCTCAGGGATTTTCCCTTTAGCCCAACCATTCGTCGCTTGTCCTGCCCGAGCTCAATTATCGCTACTGTGTGATGGCCGAATTCTAAAGGGTCGCCGGGATCACTCAGCGATAAGCGGCGGGAACTTTTTTAGCATCACCGCCACTTCGGAGGTACTCCTCGAAATGTTTACGAGCTTCTGGAATCGAACCGGTTCTTGAAGCCAAAGTCCCAAGGAAAAAATGCGGAGCGGCTTCTTCAGGACATAATTCTTTGGCTTTAAGGCTTAGGGTTTTCGCGCGCTCATCCTGGCCTGCGCGTAAATTTGCCTTGGCGGCCACGATCAGAAACTCACAGGAATTAGGACGATGATCGAGTCCCGTTTGTGCCCGTGCCAAGGCCTGTGCGTCCTGATGACGCGAAAATAAGACGTCAATGCCTGTCATCAATCCAAGCGGTTCCGCGGGATCAAGTTTTAGCGCTTGGTCTGCCCAGCGTGCAGCTTGATCGGTGTTTTCCATCCGCATATAGGTAGTCGATAAATGCGCCGCTGCTTCGGCGGAAGGAGCGGCCTCATAGGATTTATTGAGATTTTCCAATGCTGCCTCCAATTTGTTTTCCTTGGCAAAAGCCTGACCCCGTCCCAACAGACCCTTCGCATGCCAGGAGGGCTTATCCGAGTCGATGAGTTCTTGGAAATAATGCTGCGCTTCCCCAGCCCGACCCAATTTAAGCAAGCTATTCCCTTGCTGGTATTTGGCAGCAGGGTAATCTTCCCGATACCGTAACGCGGAGGAAAATTCATCCGTGGCCTTGGAATATTCTCGTTTCAATAATGCAGCGCGACCGGACAAAAAATGCAATTCCGCGTCCCCCTCTTTTTCAGAAAGGAGTGGACCCAATAATCGCTTGGCTGCGTCGGCAGAATCGAGATCCAATTGGCACTCGGCTATAGCTTTTCGGACTTCAAAAATTTTCGTGAAGGCGGAGGCTTCCAACATTTCGATAGCCTTGCGCGTTTTTCCCGATGCGGACAAGGCCAGACTCAGGGGAACTAGACTCGTGGGAGAAGGTTGACTGCTGTAAAGTCGTTGGAATTCTTCGACCGCTTCCAGGGGGCGGCCTTTGAGAAGCAAGCACTGGCCAAAAATGGCAAGACCTTCTCCATTGAGGCGCGTTCGTAAGGGTTTGAGTGTTTTCAATGCCATATCACATTCTTCTCTTGCAAAGTAAGCTTGGGCCGTGGCCACGGAAAATTCGATTCGCTTCGGGGAAAAACTCGTCGCTTTTCTAAAATGATCCAATGCGACACCATCTTGATTGCGCTTCAGGGCCATTTTTCCAAGCCAATAATGGGCTTCTGCTTCGCGAGGACGAATGCGAAGGATAGAATCGAGCAAGGGTTCCACCGCATTGGAACTCTCGCGTGTCAAAGATACTTCGGCCAGTAACCACAAAGCCTGTCTCCCTTTGGCCGAATGGGAATCAAGGCCTAGGGCTCGCCACAAAGTCGCTTCCGCTTTTTCTCCTTGACCTTGTTTCCATTGGATTTGAGCGAGACCTTGAAAGCCTAATGCTTGCCAATCCGGCGATTCCGTTTTGGAGAGTGAATCAAAAAGAGTTGCGGCTTGAGTTGTATCCTTCAAGCCCAATTGACATTGGGCAGAGAGGAGAACGGCTTGTGGGTAGCCCTGTCTCAAAGCGCCGATACGATCCAGCTTGGTCAGGGATTCACGAAAATGTCCTTGTTCAAAATTATGTTTTGCAAGGTGAAAAAGGGCGACGGCATTTGGATGTTTGCCTTCTGCAAAAGTCTCTAACAATTTCCAAAAGGCTTCCATGTTGGTTTCGGGAGGGGTAATGGGCTCATTCTTTTTCTCCGTAGAATTTCGAGATGGCCGCTTGGGTTCTAATTTTGCGAGCATGGCAGTGGTTGCGCTGCCCCCTAGTATGGACTTCATCTTTAACAGAAAAAATTTCTTTTTGGCTTTGGGTATAGAATTAATTTCCATCTGTTCTTCAATCAAACTGATTAATAGGCTTTTTGGCACCAAATGTTTTGTCAAGTTTTGAAGGGGAATTTTCTTTGAGGGAGAAACAAGTTGCATATGAAGTTCATGCAAAA
Organism: Fibrobacteria bacterium; assembly: GCA_043750055.1. Taxonomy (GTDB): domain Bacteria; phylum Fibrobacterota; class Fibrobacteria; order UBA11236; family UBA11236; genus Chersky-265. The sequence continues at coordinate 12,812 of JAYVCH010000039.1, read as the reverse complement.
GGGATTCAACCGAATCCGAAGGGATCAAAAGCAAAGGCTGAAGAGCTGCCGGTGAAAATGAGATTAATCCTGAAGCCTTCAACACGGAATCCAACGCATGTGCGAGGTAAATCATGCTCGCGATAGGCCGCGTTTGGTTTTGCAATTCTGCCCAGCTTAATGACCACCACAACTCATGGTAGTCTTTCGTGGTATCTTCCGAATCATAAAATCGACTTAAGGTTATTTTATTTTCAGTCGCTTCTCTAAAAAAAGCCGGAGCGTGACTTGCCAACTCCATTCCCTCGGCCAATTGCGAGTAATAGTTTAGTTGCCCATTTTTTTTCTTTCCTCCCTTTCCTAATTTTCCCACCTTTTGCACCGCAATCCCCGATTCCATGGGCAGCTTATCGAGTAGAAATGGACGAGACAAGGTGTCATCACCCTCAATCGTGACAACTCGCAATAAGGGATAGGGATAAAGGTCTTTTCGAGACAAAGCGAGAGTATAAGTTCCAGGTGTAATATTTGTAAATCGATAAGATCCATTCTTTGCGGTTGTTTTAATTCCTCGAATTTTACCGCTTGCGTCATAGAGACAAATTTTGACGCCAGCCATTGGCTTTCCCGCGGAAACGACGGCCAATCCTGATCGTTCTCCGATTTGGCCGTGTAGACTTTCGCCTTGGACCAGGCTGAAAAGCCTTAACACCAGCACTAAACACAGGTTGATTCTGGAGCGATTGGGAAGTCTTATCGTCATGGTCTGAAATATGGTTCCGGCCTACCCGTTTGGGTAAGGATTTATTCGTTAAAAGACGGGAGTTTTATTCCGATTTGGGATAGATTAGGATTGGAATTGCCTTATACAATTAAACTAATTTTATCCTATGCAAATTAGCCATGTCAAGTATTTCCAGCTTTGGATTCCCATCGTTGCCAAATGGATTTACGAAGAGTGGGCCTATGCATTTCCCTTGCGAGATATTCATGACATTCAACGAGGGCTTTTTGGGCGCATCAATGAAGATGAAATGCCCATCACGTTAATCGCTCACGATGAACGAGGGGTATTGGGGACGGCTTCGCTCAAAGCTTCTGACATGGATTTGATGCCTGAATATACACCCTGGCTTTCATCAGTGTATATCCATCCCGATCATCGAGGCACGGGTATAGCAAAATCCTTGGTCGAGGAAATTGAAAAAATTGCCGTTAAGGCGGGCTTTAAAAAGCTGTACGTCTTCAATCCGGTTGTCCATGGGGTTTTCGAAAAGTTAGGTTGGACAGTATTGCGCACCATGAATTTCGGTGGTAAGGAAGTGAACATCCTCGTTAAAGATATCTAGTTCATTTTGGCGGAAGGCGGAACGGACTCGTTTTCTTTCCACATCCGCTGCGTGATAAGTCGGGCGCCACTCTTGAAAGTTAGATAAGACCAAGCCCAATTGAGGAGAACATTCAGGCGGTTACGGTAACCTACAAGATACATGATATGGACGAAGATCCAAATCATCCAGCCTATAAATCCTGTCAACTTTCCCACACCGGGTAATTCAACAACAGCGTTGGAGCGGCCTATCACGGCCATGGTCCCTTTGTTGATATACTGAAATGGCTTTCTTGGTTTTCCATCTAGCTCACGCAAAATATTTTTTGCTGCAAAAATACCTTGTTGCATGGCCACAGGAGCTAAGCCGGGAAGTGATCCGTTTGGAGTTTCAAAATAGGCTTGATCTCCCACCACAAAAACGAAAGGAAATCCGGGTACCGATAAATCGGATTGAACCATGACCCGTCCAGATTTATCCAGGGGTACACCTAAGGTTTGACTGAGTGCGGAAGGCTTAACTCCCGCGGCCCACATAATCGTCGTCGATTCAATGAACCGGTCTTTCAGTTGGACTCCCTTTGCTGTGATCTCCTCTGCATGTTGACCCTGGATAATCGTCACCCCTTTGGATTCCAATACGGTCTTGGCATTCTCCGATAGGGTAGAGGCGAAGGCGGTGATTAAGCGCTGTCCTCCGTCAATAAGAATGATCCGAGTGGATTCGGGTTTTATATTTCGAAACTCTTTGGATACGATGGCATTAGATAACTCGGCTACAGCCCCGGCCAACTCCACGCCAGTTGGACCACCGCCGATTATGACAAAGGTCAAAAGCATCGCTTGCCTAGCCGGGTCTTTTTCCTTTTCGGCCATCTCAAATGCCATGAGAATGCGCCGGCGGATTTCCAAGGCCTGTTCAATGGTTTTGAGGCCGGGTGCGAATTCTTCCCATTGGCTTTTTCCGAAATAACTATGAGTCGAACCACACGCTAAAATCAGGTAATCGAAAGGGTGAACTGCTGAATCGGTCGTGACGGTTTTAGCGGTCAAATCAGCCGATAACACGTTCTCCATAAGGACTTGGGTATTGGTCTGCGTGGCCAGGATTTGACGAATGGGTGTACCGATATCGGAAGGGTTTAAGGTAGCAGTGGCGACCTGGTAAAGCAGGGGTTGGAATAGATGGTGGTTTTTCCGGTCCAGGAGGCAGACCTTTAATTTTTGAGAATGACCTAAGGTTTGTGCCGCCCGCAGCCCGCCAAATCCGCCTCCGATAATCAAGATCTGTAGTTCCATTGCTAGTAAACTAATTTTTAATGCAGTGAAGATCTAATGAAAGGGTGAAGTATGGAATCGGGAAAGCTTAATGGGACATTGTTGAAATCCAAACGGGATTTTGGGGCTGCTTTACTGGAAAGTCTTAACCCAGTTTGGAAGGCATTGACTGAAGATTGGAGCAGGCGAATCCAAGTACAACTAGCCGTTATTTCCGAAGCTGGACCGAATTTATGGGAAGCGGCGAATGTGATTGGCGCATGTTTCAATGCGGTGTCTTTGCCTTCTCAAATCCGAGCTGCCTGTGTAGATGCCATTACCCAGATTCGGGAATTCCAGGGTCAACTTGCTCGAGAATCCAAACGGACTACCACCGTTGTGTTTGGAACTTCTGGATGGCGAGAATCTATCGGTGAGGGCTTCACCGTTGAGAATGTACATAAGGTGGCGCGCGGTATTATTGCAATGATGAAAACGGAAGAATTCTTGAAAGAAAATGGATACAGCCGTTTCGATGAAGTTCAAAAGGCCGGTGTTTTAATCTTACGCGACAATCGGTATATGGGGGATGAGTTTATGGCGGCAGCCATGCAGGAGTTGGCCGCCGAAGGGATTCGAATTTACGATGCGGGGGAGTGTCCCACGGGAGTCGGTTCCGCGATATTGACGGAACTAAAAGCCGCCGGGTCCATTAACTTCACGCCCTCACACAACCCCATGGAATACGCCGGTATCAAATTCAATCCCGCAGATGGCGGTCCCGCCGATATTAATTTGACTTCCCTTATCGAACAATTTTCCAATGCATTGATGCACAGTTCCGCACCCTTTGTGAGGGCAACGGCCGACTTTCAAGCCTTGCGTCAAAAGGTGAATGCTGCAAACATGTTCACACATTTCGTGGAAACAAAAAGCAAGGTATTCGATCTCAAAAGATTGAGAAATTGGCTGCGAGAAAATAGCAAAGCACTTTATATCGCCGTGGACAATATGCATGGATCGTCACGTGGATACATCCAAAACCTATTAGGACCAGAAACCATGGTCGCTTTGGAACTATCCATGTCGATTCATTTTTTTAATACGGAAGAAGATTTTTCCTTTCATGGGGTTAAGCCCGAGCCCAATGCTAAAAACCAAGCGGTCCTGATAGCAGCGCTCAAACGCTCGGGCCGTAAATTGACGCTCGGGGTGGCTTTGGATCCTGACGCCGATCGGATTCGTTTTGCCGATGCCGAGTTAGACATTGATATGAATCGTTTCGGTTCGATTGGGTATTCCAATTTGCTTCGCGGAGGTTTGGTCGGAGGCTTGGCCACCACCGTTCCGTCCTCGGGATTTGCCTCGGAGATAGCGCATAAAGCAGGCCGAAAAGTTTTTGAAACGGCTGTGGGTTTCAAAAACTTTCGGGGTCCACTTTCCAAGGGAGAGGCGATGATGGCATATGAGGAAAGCGATGGCATTTCTTTTGTTGGACATACTCTGGAAAAATGTGCGTTAGCCGGATTCCTGTCTGCGGTGGACTCGATGGCTTCCTCTGGCCGCAATCTTTCCGATCTTTATTTGGATCTGCGTCGCGAATACGGTTGGTTCTATCCAGGAAAAGGCGGGGCGGATGTGAAAGGCGTTTCCGTCGAAGCATGGCAACGCTATAAAGCCGCCGTGATGAAAGTCTTAGAAGGGGGACTAGTCAAAGAGGGCAGCTTAATCGAAGTCGGTGGGGAAGAGAAGTCGGTGGCTCGAACAAACATTTCTGATGGGCTCAAAATTGTTTTTTCCGATCGCAGTTGGATATTACTACGCCCTTCGGGAACCGAGCCCAAGTTCCGATATTACTTCGAAGTGGTGGGAGAAAAAGAACTCATGGATTCGGAAAGTCTATTGGCGGCGTATTCAAAAACGGCGGCAGGAATTTTAGATCGCGCGAGAGAAAAAGCCGGACCCGCCGAAGGGTAACGCTCACATTTTGTTTACCAGAGTAAACAAAATGGAGTTCATTTGACTTTTTTAATTTGACCAAAATACCCCATGCGTACTCCATAAGTCCGTTTTTTCCCTCTTTTTGATGATATTTGCAAACTATTTCCCCGTTTCCTATTGACAACCTTGATAATGCCGCTAACTTCAAGCCTAAGGATTTGTTTACCAAAAATAAATCAAATAATCTTTACACCATTTGGTATCGCCTGGAGACGAAAATGAAAAATGAGATATATGGGGCAATTTTGGCTGCAATGCTTCCCCTAACCGCTTGGGGCCAATCCTCTTGTCATCATCCAACCGCGAGTGAGTTTAAGGCCGTTATATTAACTGATGTAAACATGGGGCTTCAAGAAGAATCAAAATTTGTAGCTTCCGGACCTGTGCAAATAGCCGTTGCCCCTGATGGACGCGTCTTTATCGCCAAGATGGAGAGCGGTGAAATTCGTGTTTACCTTCCCTCGGGTAAAATTCCTGATAATGTCGCGTTGGTTGGAACTATACCCACTTATTTTGGTGGCGAGGATGGACTGCTAGGCATTGTCCTGGATCCAAAATTCGCTTCCAATCATTGGCTATATGCTTTTTATTCCGACCCTTGTGGAGAAGACTGTCCCGAGCGCGCGATGGAGTTGGCGCGATTCACGATTACCTCCGACAACAAGCTCTCCGCAAAAAAGGTGATATTGCGCTTTCCACGCTCTAAGGATAATGTTCATCATGCTGCCGGAGGCTTGGCGATGGATGAAAATGGTGTCTTAGTAGTTGGAACTGGAGACAATACCGATCCTCACGATAAGACTAATGCTGGTTATGGTCCTATCTATACTGCTCGACCCCCGGCCGATGCACAAAGAACTGCGTCTAACACCAATGATCTTCGTGGCAAAATCATTCGTATAAAACCATTGCGTTTCGCCGATGACCAAACTCCAACACTTGGAATTGGAGCCACCTATGATATCCCAACTGGAAATTTATGGGAAAAGATCAATAATAAAATGTTTAATCCAGGCTGGGATGCAACGGATAGTTTGATTTTGGTACGGAAGGAAATTTTTTCCTTCGGTAATCGAAATCCATACCATGTGCGCGTCGATTCTAAATCAGGTTGGATTTTTTGGGGTGAGGTTGGACCAGATGCAGAGATTGAAAGTACAACTCGCGGGCCCGCCGGTCATGATGAGTGGAACCTGGCCACCCAACCTGGCTTTTTTGGCCATCCTTATTGCATGGGATACAATGTGCCTTGGAATAAGATGACCTCAGCAAGTCCAGCTACCTATGGAGACAAATACAGCTGTGAAGCGACCGTGAATAACTCGCCCAACAATTCAGGTATTCATCATATGCCTCCCGCAGTTCCATCCCTGGTGGCTTATTCGAGTGGGAATAGCACAGATGATGATCCGAGATTCAACAGCGACATAAATTGGGCCACGATAAAACACGGCGGAGAAACTGCGATTGGGGGTCCGATGTACCGATACAATTCCAAAAGCACCTCAAACGTGAAATTCCCACCTTACTATGAAGGCAAGGTGCTTTTCTTTGATTGGACCCGTATGATCTTTCGTTGGATTACTCTCAACCCCGATGGGACCATTCCAAAAGGAAATGCCGGGGTTGAAAATTTTGCGGTTCCGGGGCTTCCTTCCGGTGCTTATATTGACCAAGATTATGGTCAGGATGGAGCTATGTATTTACTGAAGTTTTGCGATGCCCCCTGGTCTATTGGTGCTGGCCCGCAACTCATTCGAGTCGAATATACTGGCGTACAAGATGCCAATTGTTATAAGGCTTTCGAAACTACCGTAGGCCCAACGGCCTTGGCCCCCAAACCAGAACTGCGTCAACGCATCGCTCCCGCTGTCGTCAACGGACTATTTGCTTTGCCTCTGGGCTATCGCAACTTGGCTCTTTTTGACTTGACGGGTAAACAGGTTTGGAGCTTCCACCGAAATGCGGCCAATCAAGCCGTCAGTGTCACGCTCCCTGCACAATTCCGCCAGGGCCTTTGGCAAACGAAGGTTTCGCCTTAATTTCGATATAAAAAATTTCATAAGGAGGTAGCATGTTCGCAATTCGCATTTCAGTTATAATCATCACCTTAACGCTTACGGTTTTTAAGGTGCAAGCTGCTGAAGACAGCACTTGGATAAAATTATTTAATGGGAAGGATTTAAAGGAATGGGATTTTCATATCAAAGGGCAAGAATATAATGTCGATCCCAAACACACCTTCAAGGTTGTTGACGGTAATTTGTTCGTTGATTATTCTGAGTATATGAATTGGGATGGAGAACCCTTTGGTCATTTGGGATATAAACTCCGGACCTTTTCCCATTACCTACTGCGAGGGGAGTACCAATTCGTTGGGAAGCAAGTAACGGGTGCGCCGAATTGGGCCCATGAAAACAATGGTTTTATGTTACACTCCCAATCCATTGCCAGCATGGGTAAAGAACAAGATTTCCCAATTAGTCTTGAAGCCCAATTACTAGGGTCTGACAGTCCGATGGATGGAAATATGAACCTATGCACCCCAGGTACATACATCCATGATATGAGCGGAAAATTGATCACGGATCATTGCATCGGTGCAACTAAGGTTCCGCGTCTTCCCGCTCCCGATTGGACTTACTCTTCGGCATTGGTTTTAGGTGATTCACTGATAAAATTTATGGTGGGTAAAGATACGGTTTTTAAATTCACGAAGCCGGTCATGGGGGGTGGGGGTGCTGGTAACACCACGGTGCCAATCGTTGAAAATCAACCGATCAAAGAGGGGTATATCCTCATCCAAAGCGAAAGTGCGCCCATACTTTTTCGAAAAATCGAAGTTTTAGACTTGGTGGGCTGTATGGATAAGTCCAAACAGGCTTATCGCTCTTACTTCGTCAAATCGAATCCGGCAGCCTGTGCCGTTGTCACAGACGTCCATATCCCATCGGTTTTCTCGGAGGATATTCGGATTTCCGAGGCAGGCCATTCCTTGGTTATTAAGGGAACGGGATCGCTTTATGGAGAAATCATCAGTCTCAACGGGTCATTACTGGGCAGTTCGAGAGGTCAGAATTCCGTAACCCTAAATCTTTTAAATCCAAAGCCGGGTCTATATATCGTTCGAGTGAAAACATCAGAGGGTACGGTTACAAGAACGCTACCCTTGTTCCAATTGAAATAGATCAGTCTTTGCCTCTTTCATGGTTTATAAAATATTATTTCTAAAAAATATTTTATAAACCTCTCCCTCAACTTTTACTCTAACCTCATAACTACTAATTGCTATTAAAATTCTTTTTTCTCGGTATTGTCTAAAAAGTCTTGAGGAACACTTTCAACTTCACTTTAAGTCTTACTATAACATCTGATTTTTAAATGAGTTATGAAGACTGGGTCTCAAAAAAAGACTCAACTCCGTTAAAAAAATAACCGATGAATTAAATGTAACCGGGAGGGAGTCTCGGCCCGCGAGGATACAGGGACGTAACCGAGCGTAATTCACAACACGGAGGTTTGTAACATGCGTATTAATCATAATATTTCTTCAATGATCGGACAGGGTGCTCTCCATACACAACAGGGAGCACTTTCAAAGTCACTCGAAAAACTATCCACGGGTCTTCGAATTAACCGCGCGTCCGATGACGCTGCGGGCTTATCGGTATCCGAATCGCTGCGTTCCAAAATACGCGGCATGGAACGCGGCAAGTCGAATGCAGAAGATGGCATTGCCCTTTTGCAAATCGCTGAAGGCGCGACGGGTGAAATCAACAATATCATGCAACGGTTGCGCGAACTGGCGATACAGAGCGCAACGGATACTATGACTACAACTGAACGTAGCTACACAGATAAAGAATTCAGCGCGTTGATGAGTGAAATCTCACGTATCAGTAATTCAGCTTCTTATAACGGAATGACCTTGCTAGATGGCGCTTCCGGCTCCTTTGGTGTTTCCGGCGGTACCGCCTCGGTGTTACATATCGGCGCTGGATCCAGTAGTAGCATTGACCGCATCAGCATCACAATGACTGCCTTGACTTTAGGCGCATTAGGAATGAGTGCGACGACGACTTCTGTAAGTACCGCTTCCGCAGCATTATCCGCTTTGTCTATCATTGATGTCGCGGTTCGCTCGGTGAACACGATGCGTTCAGATATGGGCGGTTATGTGAATCGGCTGGAGTTCGCGATTTCGAATTTAGGCAATCAGATTTATAATACCCAGGATGCGGAAAGTCGTATTCGAGACGTGGACTTCGCGAAGGAAACGACGGAGTTTACTCGCGCACAAATCCTCACACAGAGCGCGACGTCGATGTTGTCGCAAGCTAATCAAGTCCCGCAAGGTGTACTCTCGCTTCTGGCTAAATAATTCAGGGAGTCCGGCTTTATAGCCGGGCGTCTCGGCCGCTGAGCGCAGTCACTCCCACTTCTTTCACGGTACGGGAATCCCAAGCCGCAGGTCCATAGGACCGGCGGCATTTTTTGTATTGCCAATTTTGTCTGAACATAGGGAAAGGGCAACTTTAAGTTCCACTGTAAGCTTAGCTTTAACCATAGCTTACAGAGAATTATTTCATAATTAAGACTCAACTCCACTCCAATTTTTTCCGATGAATTAAATGTAACCGGGAGGGAGTCTCGGCCCGCGAGGATACAAGGAAGTAGCCTAGCGTAAATTACAACAAGGAGGTTATTCACATGCGTATTAATCATAATATTTCTTCAATGATCGGCCAGGGTGCTCTCCATACACAACAGGGAGCGCTATCAAAGTCACTCGAAAAATTATCCACGGGTCTTCGAATTAACCGTGCGTCCGATGACGCTGCGGGCTTATCGGTATCCGAATCGCTGCGTTCTAAGATACGCGGCATGGAACGCGGCAAGTCGAATGCAGAAGACGGCATCGCTCTTTTGCAAATCGCTGAAGGCGCGACGGGTGAAATAAACAATATCATGCAACGTTTGCGCGAACTGGCTATCCAGAGCGCGACGGATACCATGACCACGACAGAACGTAGTTATACCGATAAAGAATTCGGACAGCTCATGAACGAAGTGACGCGTATTTCCAACTCCGCATCCTATAACGGAATGACGCTTTTGGATGGTGGCTCCGGTTCCTTCGGTGTATCGGGCGGTTCGGCCTCGGTGTTGCATATTGGTTCGGGATCTAGCGCGAGCATAGATCGTATCAGCATTACTATGACCGCATTGACTTTGGGTGCGTTAGGACTAAGCGCGACGACAACTTCGGTCAGCACCGCTTCCGCAGCATTATCCGCCTTGTCTATCATTGATACCGCGGTTCGTTCCGTGAACACCATGCGTTCGGATATGGGTGGTTACGTGAATCGACTTGAGTTCGCGATTTCGAACTTAGGAAATCAGATTTATAATACCCAAGATGCGGAAAGCCGCATTCGCGATGTGGACTTCGCAAAGGAAACGACGGAGTTTACTCGCGCGCAAATCCTCACTCAGAGCGCGACCTCGATGTTGTCGCAGGCTAATCAAGTCCCGCAAGGCGTACTCTCGCTTCTAGCTAAATAATTCAGGGAGTCCGGCAGTATAGCCGGGCATCTCGGTCGCTGAGCGCAGTCACTCCCACTTCTTTCACGATACGAGAATCCCAAGCCGCGGGTCCACAGGACGCGCGGCATTTTTTGGGTCTAAAAATCCCTCCACTTAGCTTCGCTATTGATTTTTGAGAATGACCCGCTCGCTTCCATGCGTTTAAAAAAAGTTAAAGAAAAAATTAAAGTAACTCTTAAAGTGATCCGATAAGATAAGGGGCAAGGTAGGTTTAAAAGCCGACCAAACTATCAAATAGCCATAGCATGGATGCTTAGTATGGGTTTTCCTACAAGGAGGTTTTTGAGATGCGTATAAATCATAATATTTCCTCGATGATTGGCCAGGGGGCCTTAAACCGACAACAGACATCTTTATCCAAGTCCTTGGAGAAGCTTTCGACGGGTCTTCGTATCAATCGCGCTTCCGATGACGCTGCCGGTCTTTCGGTTTCGGAATCGTTACGTTCCAAAATCCGTGGTATGGACCGCGGCAAAACCAATGCTGAGGACGGCATTGCTCTCGTGCAAATCGCGGAAGGTGCAACTGGAGAAATCAACAATATCCTACAGCGCATGCGCGAATTGTCTATTCAGTCCTCCACCGACACCATGACGACAACGGAACGTAGCTATACCGATAAGGAATTCGGACAGCTCATGAGCGAAGTGACGCGTATTTCCAATTCCGCTTCCTATAATGGCATGACCCTTTTGGATGGTCAGAGCGGGTCTTTCGGAGTTTCTGGCGGGTCGGCATCGGTCCTTCACATTGGATCGGGTTCTAGCACGTCAGTGGATCGTATTAGTATCACGATTAATGCCATGACCTTGGGCTCTTTGGGGTTGAGCTCAACCACCACTTCGGTCAGCACTGCAAGTTCGGCTTTGTCCTCATTGTCCTTGATCGATACGGCTATCAAATCGGTGAACACCATGCGTTCTGATATGGGCGCTTACGTGAATCGACTTGAATTTGCTATTTCGAATTTGGGCAATCAGGTGTACAACACTCAGGACGCCGAAAGCCGTATCCGTGACGTGGATTTTGCAAAGGAAACGACGGAGTTTACCCGTGCACAAATCCTGACACAGAGCGCGACATCGATGTTGTCGCAAGCCAACCAAGTGCCTCAAGGAGTGCTTTCCCTACTAGCACATTAAAGGGATTAAACCTTAATGTGAAATTGCCTTGGATTTATTTTTGGGGATCGGTTACTTCAAGTTCTGCTGCGCGTTCCCAGGAGCGCGCAGATTTTTTTTGCGTATTCTTAGCTTCCTCAGCGCCTTTTCCTCAAAAAACAAAACTCAAATTTATACAAAAATTAAATTTGCAAGAAAAGTTAAAGAGTTTCTTCATGAGGTCCGATAAAAAAGTATTCCGGCAAAGTCGGATACCCAAAGGCAAGGAAGTCATTGGGAAGAAAAAATAACACGGAGGTTTTTTACCATGCGCATCAACCATAATATATCCTCGATGATCGGCCAGGGATCACTACATTCCCAGCAGGGCGCTCTCTCAAAATCCCTTGAAAAGTTGTCCACCGGTCTCCGAATAAATCGAGCCTCTGATGACGCAGCGGGTCTCTCGGTTTCGGAATCCTTGCGTTCCAAAATTCGCGGTATGGATCGAGCGAAATCCAATTCCGAAGATGGAATTGCTTTATTGCAAATAGCGGAAGGGGCAACGGGAGAAATCAACAGCATCCTCCAACGTATGCGTGAATTGTCTATACAATCCGCGACGGACACCATGACTACGACTGAACGTGGCTATACTGATAAAGAATTCGGACAGCTCATGAGTGAAGTGACACGAATTTCAAGCTCCGCTTCCTATAATGGAATGACCTTATTGGATGGAGCAGCGGGGTCTTTCGGCGTTTCGGGCGGGGCATCCTCAGTTTTGCATATCGGTTCGGGTTCGAATGCAAGCGTGGATCGAATGAGCATCACCATTAATGCCATTACACTCGGCTCCTTGGGATTAAGCACCACCACGAGTTCCGTTAGCACGGCAAGTTCGGCCTTGTCGGCTTTGTCCTTGATTGATACAGCCATCAAGTCCGTGAACACCATGCGGTCGGATATGGGCGCCTACGTGAACCGGCTTGAATTCGCGATTTCAAATTTAGGTAACCAGATCTATAATACCCAGGACGCGGAAAGTCGTATTCGTGACGTGGATTTTGCGAAGGAAACGACGGAGTTCACTCGCGCACAAATCCTGACACAGAGTGCGACATCCATGTTGTCACAAGCCAATCAAGTCCCGCAAGGCGTACTTTCCTTATTAGCCAAATAACGGTTAGGAATAGACCCGTAGTAATCAATTAGAACTCAACTGGGAATCACATCTAGGCCAAGGAGAAATCTCCTAGGCCTTTTTTGCGTTTATGTAATTTAGTCCAATAATTTTTGCAAAAATTAAGTGAACCCTCAACCTAAAGTTAAAGTGTTCACTCAAATTCACCGATGAATAAGATAAGCCCGAACGAGTCGGGTTTGCCAGGCAAGGAAGCCTGGATGGTAAACCAAACACGGAGGTTTTTAACATGCGTATTAATCATAACATTTCATCGATGATTGGCCAGGGGGCCTTAAACCGACAACAGACATCTTTATCCAAGTCCTTAGAGAAGCTTTCGACGGGTCTTCGT
>JAYVCH010000038.1:0-3109 GCA_043750055.1 Fibrobacteria bacterium | reverse complement strand
GGATATTGGACGGGTTATCTATTACAAGCCGCTTCATAAACGAAAAGCCGCTCCCAGAATCTCTAAAACGGCGCAAAACAAATGGCGGGAAAGGAGGGCCAAGGCTATGCAAGCTGCTTAAGTCAACAGCATTGGGAGCCGCCGGGTCCTTGGTTATTATTCTGTTGTGGATATACTATTCTTCGCAGATTCTTTTCTTTGGCGCCGAATTCACCAAGGTTTTCGCGGATAAATTCGGATTGCAGATCCGACCTTCACCCGATGCGGAACTGGTCACAGCCGAAGCCAAGGCCAAGCAAGGCATGCCAGACAGCCATCCTTCCCCGGCAATGCCCAAGGTTGCAGGCGGGTTATAATCCCATGGATTTTCTTTTTTATTAATTCAAAAAAACTATTGATTGCGACTTATGAATTGTTTATTTACTCTTAGTGGTGTTCCCCCTTCAATATGCAAAGGAAACAAAAGAAACTTTGATACTTTTATCATCAAGGTTAAAAATGGATCTGAAACCCTTTTTTTTTAAAAAAATATTTTAAAAATCCGTGGGAGAATGTAAAATGGAAAATTATTGGAAAATGACCAAAGACTATGTTGATTCGAAATTGGAAGACCTGCATTGGCAGCGGGAAAAAACTATACAGGGATTTGGATAGCGATTTTTGTCGCCGTGGGTGGGCTTACTTTATTGTGCTACAGATATAAATGCTCCTTGGCAAAAAAATTAACCGACGAAAAAAGTCCCAATCCGGACAAGAATTCCTCGCATGAACCTTCTATGCAAAAACCAATGGAAGAATCAGGAATTTGAATCAATACATACAGCATCTCCAAAGTCAGCTAGGGAGATGCCTTTTTACTTCCGTTTAAAATTCATTCCAGGATGAATCTTTGAAAATCCGGTCTAGGTTGACCGGTTTTCATCCCTCCCAATCCACCTTTATTTATGCCGATCCCAAAGCTGTTCTCAACAGCAAGTGGATTCATTGCGCAGTCACGTTCATGTTACGGCCCAAAGTTGAGAAGCCTTTGGATTGGGCTGATGGATTGCCGGTAGGTTCCACCGCCAGGATGAGCGCGCCATTCTTGCCCAAGCGGAGCGAGTACTTTCCTGCTGGACCATGCGTCTCCGCCGGAGCCGCAATGAACGCGGCCGGGCTGGTATCGGGATAGGCACGGGCGATTGGATCGCCGACCACAATGTCTTCCCAACCCACAAGATTGGACGCGGCATAATAGCTCTCCGCCATGGTCCAGCCTTGTGTATATCGGCCGAACAGGATGCTTGGAGAGGCGCAGGCTTGCAAGTAAGGCTCATCGCAATAGCCCTTGATGCAGGTAATCCCATGGTGAATCAAATCCACGATCAAAGATTGGCCGCCGGAAGTCGGTAAAAAGGTGCGGGCGCTTGTCGATACCGCAGTTTCGCCGATGCCGCCGTTGTCGAAGCCCAAGGAATTATAAGTCGAGGCATCGTAATTGCCGTCATTGCTTCCCCAAGAAATATATCCCATTAAGCCGTTCAAATGGCCCACGAAGGTATTGTCGGTATTCAGGGTATCGGGGATTTTGTGCGCCATAAGCGTTTCATGCGCTAAGGCCATGTCGGAGTTGTAGTCGCCATATTCGCTTTCTTTGGGTATCCGCGATGTGTCGTTCACGGGAGGATTGGCCTTGAGCACGGAATAGGGTTGGGCTGCGACGGAGGTGGTTCCAATTCTCGCGGACTCATCGAACAAAATTTTGCCGGTCGGCGTTTTACCCGCCGCCAGTGCGGATTCCGCCGCCAAGGATCGCGTGGTGAGCCCCATGGCCTCCGCTTGAGTATAGCCGTCCAGGCGAGTGACGAGATAACCTCCGAAAGCAGCATGAGAAAAACGCGCCTTGCTATTCCAGTACCGGTTGGACCAGCCCATTCCCGTGTAGGAGTCATAAATGTTGATAATGATCCTAATGGCTCCGGGAACTTTGTCATAGTCCCATGCGGCCAAATAACTGTCGAGAGAAATAGAATTATTCGGCTGGGCTCCATTGAGTCGCAATGGAACACCCTTGGTGGTCACGATGAAATCGATTTCAGGATGGTCCATGAGGTAGATACGTAAAGGCGCCTGGATCTTGTTTTGGAAATCCGCGAACCCGATGGTTTCATTATTGTTGTTTACGGCCCCGTCAGGCACGTCCACATCAACCATGCGCGTCACGCCCCGCCGCTGCATATAATCATTGGCAATGGCTTTGGAAATAGGGCTATTGGTATTCCGGATCACGAGAACACGATCAACCAAAGCAGTGCCTTGGGCCGTAGAGGCCGCTGCCAAGGGCCATATTATCGCAGCTAGGATCCCGGCAATAAGTCGAGTCGGCATTGCCACCTTCTATTCTCCAATTTAAAATGAGCATTGGTTTATGCATACCACGCGCGGGTAATGTAACGCTAAGACTTGATTAGTGCAACCGAAGTTTGAGTCTTATTTGGCGGCATTCAAAATCTAGCGGAACGGTGACGTCCTAATTTAAACTCATGAAATATACCAGATTGTCCGAATGCGATGGAAACCTAATTGGCAAAATATTATATGCGAGAAAAAGTCGACGATTCTTTATTGCTGAGCTGTTACGAAACCTCAGTTCTATTTCCCGCGAGATCCAAAAGTATTGTTCTTTTATGGTTTCCCCTGTAGCTCGGGCGGAATCAAAGACCCGAGCGAGTGAACGTACTTCAGGAAGAAAAATAGAGAAGGATCCGAGACTACGACCATTGTAAGGTGCCGCGCTCTACCAGCGTAAAAATCTCACTTTTCACTCCCTGCTGATTTCCTTCTATTTTCCTCAGTATCAATTCCTCCTCACGAAAAAGCCCCCTCCAAATATGGTAGGGGCCATGGATTTTCAGTGTGAGATATAGCTGGCTCAAGCCTGGTCGCACACCTCCCTTGCCAACTCCTCCGTGATCCGCTTTTCCTCCCGGAGTACAGCCAAGTCCATGCAGTTACCGGCCATGTTCATGATTGAACTGGCACCCTACTTCCGGACACAACCTTCAGGTAGATTTACCTGAGAATGGAGTCCAATGACAAACGAAAAACGTCGGGTATTTGATGGGAAATT
>JAYVCH010000037.1:0-4295 GCA_043750055.1 Fibrobacteria bacterium | reverse complement strand
TCTCCTCCCAAACTATTTGATAATTGCGCGCAAATTTCCAAAAAAACGAATATTGCGGATAATAGATATTATTCCGGGGTATAACTAGTTACAATCAATAAATTGTTTTGATTTTCCCACCCTTGCTTACAGCCCTCGCCACTCTTATACTACGAAGGTAGGCTCTTTTTTAGACCCCTATCCAAGAGGAATAGACTCATGGAAATTGGCTCGGCAACCACGCCCATTCAAGGAATGCAAAATGCATTCGCGGCCAACGAAGCGCGAGGCAAACGCATCGCCAATGCTGAAAATGATCCACAGTTCGAAAAAGACATGGCCGAACTTCCTTCCGACAAACAAAACGTCTCCATCAATCTAAAGGTGATTAAAGCCAAGGATCAAATGCTGGGCAGCTTGCTCGACATGGTCGGTTAAGCCGCTGCTTTCCAATGCCATTTAGGTCTTTTTTCTCGAATGCGTATCGCATGGCGAAGATTTGAAGGTATTTTCCTTTTGTAAAAATTTTCTGCATTTGGTGGGAAAGGTTTACACCGTTAAACCGTACTGGGAGAGTGGCTCATGGCCGTCGAATCCATTCCCGAATTGCATTTCCAAGACCTTTCTCCCGTCCTCATTAAATTCTTGGGGCGGTATGGTTTTAGTGAAACTTGCACCATTGTCCTCGCCGGTACGGCGGGTTCTCGCCGTATTTATTATCGGCTCCAAGACGGATTGCGTACGTTTATTGTTTTGATTTCGCCAACCGATGATTTGGACTTCGGTCGATTTTTGCGCATCACGCAATTCTACCGCCTTATGAATTTTCCCGTGCCAATGGTTTATTGTATCGACGATGCGGCCCATCAGGTTATTCTCGAGGACTTGGGCGACCGCCGGCTCTATGACTTGATCAAAAAAGGCGACGCGCCCCGCGAATTATATCAAAAGGTAATCCACAATTTAGTGGATTTACAAACACGTTGTTTCCAGTGGCATAAAGAAAGTCCAGACATTAATTCCCGCATTTTCGATGAGCATGACCTGCTATGGGAAACAGAATACTACACCAATAATTATCTGCTTGGACATCGCGGGATGAAATACGACGAGCGCGGTATCGCCAAATTGGAAGCGGTCTTTCATGAGCTTGCCAAACAAGTCAATGCTCAGCCCAAATCCATTATGCATCGGGATTTTCAGTCACAGAATCTCATGATTCAAATGGATGGCACTGTGCGCGTCATTGATTATCAAGGCAGTCGGCTCGGATCGGTTTATTACGATTTAGCCTCGGTTCTTCTCGATCCCTATATCATGCTTTCCGATGAAGACGTATTCGAGCTGTTACGGTATTATCATGCAAAATCCCTGAATCCACTTCCCTTCGAAGAGATGGCTCATCAATTCATGTTGGCGGGCGCACAGCGTGTGATGCAAGCGCTGGGGGCGTTTTGTTTTTTGTCGCGGGAGAAGGGGTTGGTTCAATTCAAAGCGCATATCGACCCGGGTGAACAACGTTTGCGATGGCTGATTAAGCATCTTGGGTGGAAAGAATTTAAAGTGGTGATGCCACAGGCATAGAAGATGTTCAACGACCTCGTTTTTTCCTACCTTCACCCTGTTTTGGGCACAGCGCGGGGGAAAGAAAAATGGTTGCATTCTGGCGTGGAAAAAAACAATGGCTAGTTGAAAACTGGATGCCGCTACTGGCTATCGCCATTATTGGCCTTCTCCCCTTTCTAGGCTTTCTCACCTCTTCGGGTCAGCCCTTGTACGCCTCCGACCAGTTGGGCGCGCCCGCCTGGAAATTCTATTTCGAAGCGTTGCGTAAATTAACGGTTCCTATGTGGCAGCCCTTCGGTTTGGGAGGCATGCCCACATTCGATGCCGGTTTCGGAGATGCGGCCTATCCTTTCTTTCTCCTTGTCGGCATGATTATGCCTATCAAGACCTTCATTTCCTGGTGCTTCATTACCCATGTGATGATCGCGGGATTCACAGCCTATTATCTGGTGAATCGTTACTTCAATCTCAATAAAATACTGGCGACGGCCCTGGCTGTGGCTTATATGCTGAACACAAACTTTATTTCCCACATCCATGCGGGTCATACCGGTAAGTTCTACATCATGGCCTGGCTTCCGCTTTCCTTGTATCTACTGCTGCGCAGCCTGCGCAAGGATGTACGCTGGTACCACTCCTTGAGTTTCGCCCTTTCCATCTCATTGTTACTGAGTACCTTTCATCCCCAGTTCATCTACTATGTATTAATGGGGTTTTTCCTGGTCTGGGCCTTCCAGACTTTTTGGCTGGTGAAGGAAAAACAATACCCGCGGGCCGCCATGACTGCCCTCCGTTTCTGGCTTCCCATTCTGCTTGGTATTGGGTTAGTGTTTTTCCTCTTCTATCCGCCCTTGCAATGGACCAAGCTTTATGGTGTTCGTGGAAGCGGAGAAAAAACCACGTATGAACATGCCACATCCTGGTCCATGCACATGGAGGAGGCGGCATCGCTGGTGGTTCCGGAGTTCACCGGCTTGAACGATAAATACTGGGGGCGAAATCCCTTTAAACTCAATTCCGAGTACCCGGGGCTTTCCGTGCTTTTCTTAGGCGCATTGGGCCTGGTGTTGTTCCGCCGTGAGAAGCGAAAGTGGTTTTGGCTTTGGGGCGGCATCGGTCTACTGTCCATTATTTTTGGGCTCGGAGCACACACGCCTTTGTTTAGGCTCTTCTATGCCTTTGTACCCGGCATCAAAAATTTCCGCGCGCCTAGCATGATGTTGTTTTGGTTGGCCACTGCCCTGTTGGTTATGAGCGCCGATGTCCTGGCTCGCCTTACCCAAAAGGATCGTTCGATTAACGCCGACCAAAGAAAGATTTGGTCCAAACATCTTCTGCGAGTGGGACTCGGTATGGCTGGTCTTTTTTTCCTCATGGGAATGTTACCCGGGATGGTATTTTCGATTTGGGATTCAGTGTTCAGTGGAGAACAGATTTCCAATCTTGCCAACCGCGTCGCCGATCAATCGGCATTTGCTTTAGGTGCAATCCGTGCTGGCATGCTGTTGGCCATACTCGTTTTTGCAACATGCAAATGGCTGCTGGGTTCGGTGGAGCCCATGCGCTTTGGCCTAGCCTTATTACTGGTTACCTGCATAGACTTGATTTGGGTCGATTCCAATTTCATCATGACCTATGATCCAGAGCGCTTTCTAACCACCCAGCCCGCCTCGGAATACCTGAAGGCCGATACCTCCAAGTTCCGTGTCATGGGCATCCCGGGAACCTATGAACGCTGGGTGATGCAATACCACGGCATTGAAACCATCGACAGCTGGACTGATAACGAGTACCGCCTCTACCGGGAATACCGAGGGGACGATTATATGCAGAATCCCAACCTGATGGCCGGGCTCAAACAAAATGCGGACGGATCGGTTTCCGGAAGTACATTTCTTGACATGTTGAACGTGAAGTTCCTGGCTTACCACGTGCCCGGGGACGGAGCCATGCATTTGGCACCCAATACCACCGTGCTGCCGCGTGCTTGGTTCGTGGCCGCCTGGGACACGCTTGCAGACAGTTTGACATTGACTCGTATGCGGTCGCCCGATTTCAATCCCCGCAAGCTTGCTTACATTTCCACTCCCGGGATTGCGCCCCATGCTAACATGGAGCCTGCCTCCATGAACCATCCCTCTTTGGACCATTCCGTTGTACCCCTATCTGACACGACTGTTGCATCCACCGCACCGGTAGGCCAGGCAGCGGCCCAAGGTAACTCTGACGTTACGCCACCACCCTCCGTCGAGGCGGCCGCTATCCACTTGGACCGCATGGAATACAACCGCTCCGCGTGGACCGTGACTTCGTCCACGGAGGGAATCTTGATCCTGTCGGAACTGTGGTTTCCCCATTGGTTGGTGACCGTGGACGGCAAGGCCGCACCCCTTTTACGCGCCGACTTCGCCTTCCGAGGTGTGCAACTTTCGCCAGGCACACATAAGGTGACCATGGAATACAGCTCGCCCTGGATCCGCAAAGGATTCGCCGTTTCCGGCCTGTGCCTGCTGCTCTTGACTGCCGGCTCTTTGGCCCTGTGGAAACTGGAGCGGCGGAAAAATAATGTCGCCTAGGGCGCCTAAGTCGCCTGGAACTTCCAAGCCCTGGATTAAACCGCTCAAGGCCGTGGTGGCCATTTCAGCCCTATATCTGGTGTTCCGGAAGGTCCCTTTCGCCTCCGTGGGCCCAGCCTTGGCCAATTGCCGTTTGGACCTTTTAGCCCTGGTACTTGCCTTGCAGATTGCCAC
>JAYVCH010000036.1:0-3000 GCA_043750055.1 Fibrobacteria bacterium | reverse complement strand
AATGCGTAAAGCCGGGGGAGGACATATTCAAGTTGAACTTGTCGATTCTAAATTACATGTTTTTACACGTCTTGATGGAAGAGCACTACAACCCGATGCGGCCAAGGTGCTACAACAGCGGGTATTTGGTGAGATGACCGATAAGGTCAAAACCTTTCCCTAGACCTTGAACCCCGTCCTAACTAGATTTTCTGAATTCGCGCCCAAGGGGCGACACTTTATAAGGAGTTAAACATGAAGGGCATAATTTCCCTTGCAGCTATTTTTGCGATGTTGTTCCTGGGTTGCGGCAAAGAGCCGATTCCTGAATTTCGAATCGTGTATTATCCAAACAAAAAAAACATGAAGGAAAAGTGGAGTATTGTCCGCACTCCGCGTGGTGATACTTTGGAACAGGGCGTCCATAAAATGTTTTACTGGGACGGAGCTGTCGCCCAAAGTGAAGTCTGGATACAAGGCAAACGCGAAGGCTCTTCTCAAGCGTGGTATGAAAGTGGCGATGTTAAGTGGCAAAAAAGTTATGTTGCCGGGCTTCGCCAGGGTGTTTGGAGGCTTTCGTATAAAGGCGGACATCCATGGATGGTCGTCACCTACGATAAAGACATGTTGAATGGAACCGTGCAAACTTGGGATAGGGAAGATGTCACGTCTCCCAAAGAAGCCACATTTCTGAAAGGAAAATGCACAGCGGGAGAATGCGCCTTACTGGAACCGGTAACCACCCCGGCCGATACAACTGCGGCTTCGGCATTGGAATTGAAGCGTAGCCAGGAAATCATTCAGGCATTCTTGAACTAATCTTTTCTCTTTCTTAAATGTTCGGGGGCTTACCGAAACGAGTATCGAAGCCCCACACTATTTTGAATCACCTCTGGATAGCCTGGAATCACGCTGTACAGGAGTGAAATCATCGGGTTTAATTTCCATTCCGCTTCTACATCTCCACCATAATAAATGAATGCACCTTGATAATCCCCATGCGTAGCGGGTCCAAAAAAGCTGTCCTTGGTATAGCCCTTTACCTTGTTTAACCAGTTTTCTCTCCACAAATAGGTTGGACCTATGCCAATGCGGAGGGAAAGCTTGTCAGTCGCATCATAGTTTGCACGAAATCCCAAATGGTAATAGCCGGCCCACACATCGGCGCAGTCTTTGTAAAGAGAAGTTCCGGCCCGCAGAAAAAAATATCGGTTCACGATATAGTCGGCATCGGTTTGGAAGCCGAGTAAGACAACCCAAAAATCGCGGTCATCTAACGCGCGTTTATAATGCTGGATATTTTCACCGCCACCAGGATGGTAGCTCAGGCCGGTGAATTTCATATTCGCGGCGAATCGGCTAGGGCTGAGCCAACTCTGGGACGTTTCAGCTTTGCCCACTCCGATACCAAGGGAAAGCAACAAGAGGGTCAAGCCAAGTACTAGAGGTCTTTGAAGAGTATGTCGATCCGCCATAAACATTCCTTTTCAAAAGTGAAAGGTAAAAAGGGTGAGACAAAAGATATATTTTCCTTCACTATGACCAAACAAAATGGGTTGCCCCTCTTCTATCGAGTCACGCGAAGCCTTTCCGGTTTATCGCCCATTGACATTGAGTCGGCGATTGATTCGGAGTGGATTCGTCTTGGATTAGACGCGGCCATGACCCAAGATGGTAATGGGTCAAATCGAAAAGCGAAGCGAATCGCCATTGGCGTGGGAAGCCGTGGTATCCAGGAATTAGAACGGATGGTTCGGCGATTGGTGCAACGAGTTCAGGCCGCCGGGGGCTTGCCTTTTATCGTGCCTGCCATGGGAAGCCATGGAGGGGCGACTGCCAAAGGACAACTCGAAGTTTTGGCGTCGCTGGGAATCACGGAAGCGTCGATGGGATGTCTCATAGAGGCGACTATGGATACCGTACTGTTGGGAAAAACCGTCGGTGGCTTGTCTGTTTTTTTCGATGCCATCGCAGCCAAAGCGGATGGCATTCTTATTTTGAATCGTGTCAAGATGCACACCAGCTTTCATGGTGATTTGGAAAGTGGTTTGCACAAAATGTTGGCAATCGGAATGGGCAAAGAGAAAGCGGCAACCTTATTGCATTCCCGTGGACCCGATGGGCTTCGCGACGATATGCCCGAGGTGGCAAAATTTCTATTGACCCAGGTTCCCTTTCTAGGTGGGTTTGGCGTGGTCGAAGACGGGACCCATCGTCCGGTTGCACTACGGGGATTGTCCGCCGGGGAGCTCGAGATGGGTGAACGGGAATTACTGACCCTGTCAAAAAGTTTGGCACCCGGCTTGCCATTTCCCCAAGTTGATGTTCTCGTGGTGGATAGGATGGGTAAGGATATCAGCGGGACGGGAATGGATACTAATGTTATCGGCCGATTAAAGATTCCGGGTCATGCCGAGCCGGTTACGCCACAAGTGAATACAATTGTGATTCTCGATCTCACTGATCAGACTCACGGGAATGCGTTGGGAATGGGCCTTGCCGATATGACCATCAAAAAATTCGCCGACAAGGTGGATTTTAACCTGACTGGAAAAAATGTTTTGGCGAGTGGGTTCCTGGAACGAGGGCGAATGCCCTTGGTTTTGGATGATGCAAAAGCGGCGCTCGAGGCGGCCTTAAGCCATGTTTTTCGGGATCATCCTGAAAAACGTGCAGGTGCGCGCGTCCTTCGTATCAGCAGTACTTTGGAGTTGGAAACCTTTTGGGTTTCAGAAAACTGGATTGAAGAGGCTAGGAAACTTCCCGGTTACCTCGAGGATTCGGGACCGGAGCCATTTCAATAGGCGAGTTTATGCGCTCGACCTTTGTTCAATTACATCGAAGTGGCTATTGCAAAATCCGGAGCGGGGTGACCGGGCAACGAGGGGAGGCTGGCGATCACTTTGCGTGTCACTCCGCCAGGGAGCATAGGTAAATCGAAGCCCTTTTTCAATCCTAATCCCCCCAAGTTCCCATTGCAAATGCACCCTTTCCCAGAAAAATCTCACTAATTATCGGCAA
>JAYVCH010000035.1:0-21073 GCA_043750055.1 Fibrobacteria bacterium | reverse complement strand
CCGCCTGTCGCTCAAAGGCGCCAGGTCCCCCCTTTTCAGGCGGGACGGATAAGATACTTCAAGCTTCACAAGCCGTCAACGGATCGGCGATAACTTTTTTCATATTCCTTTTAGCCACAAGTGGTTCCAGGATGTTCAAATCCGAGGTTTAGAGTTGAGATTAAGAACAGGAATCCCCCATTCTATTACGGGTCTCTAAAAAATTACGATTTTGATGGGTTTTGGGAGGCTCTCAACAGTCTTATCCACATTTGTTGATACATCCTCAACAGTTAGTAATCAAAATTCAAAATTTTCTATAAAAGCTCTATAACTCCGTATTTATTTCTGTAAAATGCAAAACCGTTCAATTTCCCCATAATCAAGGAAAAATGAACAGGATTTCCAGCCTAATAAAGCGGATTTTTTTTGAAGGAGCGGAAAGTGGCTCGCCCCGATTTCCATTATTAAGGTCCCACCATCGTGTAATCGGAAATAGGACTCCTCTAAGAGTTTGAGAGGAAATTCCCAGCCTTCTTGACCTCCAACTAAAGCGGAAAGGGGATCGTGATCACGAACTTCTGGCTGCAACCCCGAAAGCTCGACTTGACCCACATAGGGAGGGTTTGAAACAATAATGTCCCATTTAAGGTCCTCGGGGAAAGGTGAGAATTTATCTCCAAGTTCGAGGTGATTCGAATTCAATTGGTTTCGAAGGGCGTTTTCCTTGGTTAGAGAAATGCAGGAATCAGAAATATCTACGCCATAAACTTCACAGTTCGGAATTTCTTTTTGCATCGAAAGGTAGATGGGGCCTGCGCCCACACCGATATCCAAAACTTGATTGGCCTTCCCTGGTAGCAGCGTTTTACGCACAATGTCAACGATGATTTCGGTTTCTTGCCTTGGGATAAGCGCACGACGATCGACTTTGAGAGTCAATTCCCTGAATGGAATTTCACCGATGATATGCTGAAGGGGTTCACGGGCGCCGCGTCGACGCACAAGTTCACGGTAACGTGTAAGTTCCGTCTCAGCCAAGGGACGGTCAAAATTCATATACAAATCCATTCGCTTCATACCCAAAACATGCCCGAGTAGCATTTGTGCGTCTAAACGATGATTCTCAATCCCCTTGATCTTGAACCATTCGGAGGCCTTGTTCAGGATATCGAGTAATACGGATTCAGAGGCGGATGCGGGCACGGCTTAGGCCTGCTTTTCCAAATCCCGGAGCTTGTCCGCATTGGCTTCCATGACTAGAGCATCAATGATCTCTTGAATGTCGCCCTTCATCACAGAATCAATTTTGTACAAAGTTAGATTGACGCGATGATCCGTTATCCGGCCCTGAGGAAAGTTGTATGTACGAATTTTAGCAGAACGATCGCCTGTACCAACCTGGGATTTACGTTGCGCTGATTCTTCCGCTTCCCGTTTCGAGATCTGTAAATCCAACAGTCTGGATTTGAGTACGTTCATAGCCTTGGCACGATTCTTATGTTGGGACCGTTCGTCTTGACAAGAAACAACTAATCCGCTGGGAAGATGGGTGAGGCGAACAGCAGAGTCGGTTTTATTGATGTGCTGACCTCCCGCGCCCCCTGCTCGAAAGGTGTCGACGCGGAGATCTTCGTCACGAATTTCGATATCATCCATCTCATCGGCGATGGGCATAACCACTACTGTGGATGCAGAGGTATGCACGCGACCTTGTGCCTCCGTCTCTGGAACCCTTTGCACTCGATGCACTCCACTCTCGTATTTAAGTACTCCATAGACACCGTTGCCTTCAACTTCGCAAATGATTTCCTTAAAGCCACCAACTGTGCCTTCGCTGGAACTGAGTAGGGTGCATTTCCAGCCGCGTGAATCGATATAGTATTTGTACATCCGATACAAATCGCCGCAGAAAATACTTGCCTCATCTCCCCCAGTACCGGCCCTGATTTCCAGGATCGCGCCTCGAGAATCATTAGGATCTTTGGGGATGAAAAGAATGCGAAGTTCCTGCTCAAGAGCAGGAAGTATTTCTCGTAATTTTTTTAACTCATCGAATGCCAATGCCTGCAATTCGGAATCGGAGGAGTCGGATTCCGCTTTTTGCCATTCGGAAATATCCGCCATTACGGTTAGGTATTCGCGCGCTTTAATGACGGTTTCAGCCAGCCCTTTATGGAGACGACTTAACTCGGTCATTCGATTCATGTCGGACAGAATGTCTGGACGTTGTAGTTGGCTTTCCAGCTCTTCACTGCGCTCTACAACCTTGCGCGTTTGATCCTTAAAATCCATGGTATAAAAATGTTATAAAAAGTGGGGGGAAAAGCTAAGCCAAAGCCGCACGAATGGAAGCTATCGCTACTTCCAATTGCTCACTGTCAGGCTCTTGAGTCGTAATCTTCTGCAGCCAAAGGCCGGGAAGGACAAACGGGCGAACCCAAAATGAATCTTGATATCGGGCCGTGAGCTTAAGCACCTCGAAGGATAATCCTGCCACCATGGGAACAAAGGGTAGATGCATGACAAAACGGTGCAAGGCCGTTGGATAAGTATAGTGGAAAACCTGCCAAATAAATCCATCGAAAACGGAGAAAAAAGCGATACAAACCAGGGCAACGATTAAAATAAAAGAAGTACCACAACGAGGATGAAAACGGCTTTGTCGACGCGCAGACTCCACATCCAACGAAGCTTTCCGCTCATGTGCAAAAATAGATTTGTGTTCCGCTCCATGATACTGGAAAACTCGGCGAATATCTTTTAGAAAAGAAATGCCCCACATATATCCAAGCAACAAGCTAATGCGAACAACACCTGCCGTTAGGTTGAACAAGATGGGATTCGCAGGAGACTGTTTTGTACCTCCTATGAGATGACCGGCTACAAAATAAGGCAAGAGCTGGAAAAGACCCAAGGCTAAAAAGAGTGAGGAAAGCAAGCTGAGTGCTATCCACAAGTTGTCGAATCGTCCTGGCTTTACCGGCATGGCTTCGACGTTGGCTTTTTCCTGAACCGACATCGAGAAATTAAGCGCTTTGATACCAATGACGAGTGATTCCACCAAAGATACCGCACCGCGAATAATTGGCAAGCCAAGAATTTTATGTCTTCTGGAAAAGGAAAGGAACTGGCGGTTTTCGAGTACTATGGATCCATCAGGAGCACGTACCGCTATCGCTAAACATCGAGGGCTGCGCATGAGCACGCCCTCAATGACAGCTTGACCGCCAAGGCTTTCGAGTTGTTGGTTGGTGAGGAACGCAAGCGTCCAATTCAACCTTAGAAAACCATTGGCGAAAAAGTTCATTAAGCTTTTGGGGCTTCCTTCGAGACAGCACGCGTCTTCCGCTTGCCGCCCACGATAGAGCTGTAACGGTTGGTGAATTTCTCGATACGTCCAGCGGAGTCCAAGATCTTTTGTTTGCCAGTGTAGTACGGGTGACAGTTCGAGCATATTTCTATGCCCTGTCCCGGGATAGTGGCGCGCAATTCGATCACGTTTCCGCACGAACAGGTGAAAGACTGCATGGTGTAATTAGGATGAATACCTGTTTTCATCGTCGGCTCCGAAATTTTGGTGAGACCCCGAAAGATAACCTTGCTGGTCCGATCCTTCAATATTTTAGCGGATCCGAGCTTAATGTTCAACCTAGGGAAAATCTATGGGAAAAATGATTTTTTTGGGCTAATCATATGAGATTACCTCCTGGAAACCAAGAGCCCGAGGGCTTTAATCCGCCTTCCACTCTTGAATTCAATTAATGAATTAGAGGAATTAGGTAATTCCAACGGAGGTTTTAAAGCAAACGAGGGGTTAAAATCCTATTTTTCTAAAATACCTCCGACTGTTCAAGGAAGAAGAAATGCATCAGGATAAGCTTTTTGTTTTAGGAGGGAAAATCTTTTCATCCAGACTCATTATAGGGACAGGAAAATACCCCGACTTTGAAACCATGAGACAATGCCATGAAGCCTCGGGAGCGGAAATGGTGACAGTGGCGCTTGGCCGAGTCAAGTTGACGGGACCGGAAGAGGAAAACATCCTCAATTTCATCGATACGAAAAAATTCGTCCTCCTTCCAAATACAGCCGGCGCGTTCAATGTCGAAGATGCGTTACGAATTGCCAATCTTGCCCAAGCTCAGGGCATGAAGTATTTAAAACTCGAAGTTCTGTTCGATCAAAAAACCCTGCTTCCCGATCCAATTGCGACATATGAAGCCTCTAAAATTTTGGTGAAGGAAGGGCATACTGTGCTTGTTTACACCAATGATGATCCGGTGATGGCCAAAAAATTGGAAGATTTGGGAGTCGAAGCAGTGATGCCTGCAGGGTCACCCATTGGCAGTGGGCAAGGGGTTTTAAACGGAAATAATATTCGCATCATTATGGAATCCTTAAAATGTCCCGTCATCGTGGATGCGGGAATGGGAACAGCCTCCGACTTGGCTTTGGCCATGGAACTAGGTGTAGATGGTATCTTATGTAATACCGGTATCGCCAGCGCTACCGATCCTGTGCGAATGGCGCATTCGTTTAAATTAGCATGTGAGGCTGGTCGAGATTCCTATTTAGCAGGACGAATCCCCCGCAAACTGTATGGGTCAGCTTCTAGCCCTCAAGAAGGCTTGCGCTAGACAAATACTTTATTCCAACTCATAAGGGTGTTACAGTCTACTTCCGCTTCTCCTGAACCGGTAACGAAAACCATAAACCTCAATTCAGAAACTCAACCCTGATGGCTGACCGCTTTTCACTCGAAGATAAACCTCTCTATTTCGTGACCGATCACAACCTGACCGGAGGAAGACCACAAATTGAGGTTATTCGAGCCACCTTAAAAGGAGGAGTTCGGTTTATTCAGTATCGTGATAAAGAATTATCTGAAACTGATTTTTGCCTCGAGGCGGAATCTATCCTTGATGAATGTAAAAAGTATGGGGCCTTACTTCTTCTTAATGACCGAGTGGATGCGGCAAAAAAAATCGGGGCAGATGGAGTGCATTTAGGGCAAGGGGATATGGATCCAAAAGAGGCTCGTGACATTCTCGGACCCACCGCGATCATCGGATTGTCCACACATAATCGAGAAGAGGTGTTGGCCGCCCAAAGTCAACCCGTGGACTATATTAACATTGGTCCGATGTTTCCGACTGCCACAAAGGAACATTCTCTGTACCCAGCCTTGGGACTGGCTACGGTTTTGAAATTATCAAAATTGAGTACAATTCCTTTTACGACTATGGGTGGAATAAAAAAATCACATTTCCGAGAATTATTTAACAGTGGGATAAATACAGTCGCTATGGTAACGGAGATCGGTTTGGCTGTAGATCCGGAAAGCCGCGTTCAAAAACTGTTGACTGAAATAGCCAAGTCAAGGCGCTAGAGACAACTCCGTTTCACCTCATGCGGCCTCTCTCGAATCAACCTTAGTATCAATGCTTTCGGCTGTTGCAAACACTCTTAGCCCTTACTCAACATTAAATAAATGACACGAAGGTTTTAGTTAACGGTTTTCTTCCGTTTTTCCAAAAAGGCAAATATTCTCAAGCCGATTTTTTTACCTGCTAGCCTGGTTAATTCAGCTTCAGGGGCAGCTTCGATCGCAGAAGGAGCTCCGAAAGTCTTAAGCAACTTCATTTTAATTTTAATTCCAACGCCTTCGATTTCATCAAGCCAGGAGGCCTCCAAATATTTTTTCCTTTTAGATCGTTGAAAGGTAACGGCGAACCGATGCGCTTCGTCCCGAACCTCTTGTAACAACTGTAAGCTGGCGGAAGTTTTGGGAATGATCAAGGGTTCGCTTTGTCCGGGAAAGAAAATTTCTTCCAATCTTTTGGCGAGTCCAATAATCGGCTGTTCCAAGCGACCATATTCTCTCAAAGCATCGAGGGCGGCACTGAGCTGGCCTTTGCCGCCATCGATTAAAATCAGATCCGGAAAAGGTTGATTTTCTTCAATCAACCTTTTCACCCTTCGCCCCACTACCTCACGCATAGATGCGAAATCGTCTATGTCTTCAACAGTTTTAACGTTGTAATGCCTATAATCTTTTTTACTTGGCTTTCCATCAATGAATACAACTTGTGAGGCAACGGTGTCGGTTCCTGATAAATGCGAAATGTCAAATCCTTCAATGCGAACTGGAGGATGGGCTAGGCCCAAATCTTCATGTAGGGCGGTCACGCGATAACTTTGGCGATTCTTTCTTTCACGACGCGCCACCATCTCCGCCACCATCAGCTTGGCATTTTCTAATGCGAGGTTTACTTGGCGACGCTTTTCCCCTTTGATAGGTACTTCTAAATCAAGTGCTCCACCTCGTAAACACCTCAATGCACCTTCGATGTTGTCTTCCACTTCAGTCGGATGTGATAAAATAATTTCCCTCGGAATGGATTCGGCTCCCTGTCGGAGGTAATATCCCTTTATAAATTCGGTGATCACTCTAGTTTCATCTTGTTCCAATGGGCAAATGATTTCAAAATTTTTTCGGCCCGAAATATATCCATCCCTAATTTCTAATATCAAAATGCACGCAAGCTTCCCAATTCGAGCCGCGGCAATTAAATCGCGCGGGACTTGATCAGGTCCTAAATCCACTCTTTGCTCTTCCTTAACCGAATCCAGATCTCGTATTTGATCTCGAATTCTTCCGGCTTCCTCAAAACGATCCCGTTCCGCGGCCATCCGCATTTTTTCTTCGAGATCTCGTTTTAAATCGCGATGCTTTCCTTTCAATAATAGAACAGCCTGATCCACAAGGATTCGATAATCAAGGGGCGTGGTCAAATTTGCACAAGGCGCATCACATCGCTTTAAGTGAAAACTAAGGCAAGGGCGAATAGGCTGAGCAGGCGGAAGTTTGAGATCGCAATCCCGAATTCTGAAAACCTTATTCAACAGTATGATTGTCTTCCGCATGGCGCGAACATTCGTATAAGGTCCAAAAAAAACATCTTTTCCTGGGCTCGAAGTGGCGTTTCGAGTAATGACCAAACGTGGATAGGGTTCGGATAAAGTCACTTTGATATAAGGAAAATGCTTGTCATCCTTAAGTTGCACATTGTAACGTGGTGAATGTTTGTTTACAAGGTTGGCTTCAAGAATCAGCGCTTCAACTTCATTATCGGTTATGATCCATTCCAAATCTTTGGCGACATCACGAAGAAGAGTCGAAGCCATATGGTTATTTTGGGAACGTGCATTGAAATAGCTACGAACACGATTGCGAAGATTGATGGCCTTGCCGATATAGACGATTTCGCCCTTGCCATTTTTCATCAAATAGACCCCGGGCCGGGTTGGCAATGCTTCCAGCTTTGCAATCAAACTCGTAGAAAGATTTTTGTCATTCTCAAGCGGCATTCATCTAAAATACTAACCGGAAGCCGAGTTTATTCTATTTAAGCCAAAGCCTCCGGACGAAAAATAAAAAAGCCTCCGTTTCCGAAGGCGTTGTAATTCAACTTGAAAGAAATCCACTGAGTAACGGATTTCCTCGATAAATGCTTATCCCTTAGGAGGAACTTCTTGCGATAAGACTTCAGTGGAGCTAACAGTCTCCACCGTCGAATTTTTCGGCTCGGCTTGAGTAATGTTCACTTTCTTTTCGCCTTTAGCCTTTGCCTTGGGAGCAGGCTTTTTGGTCTTTGTCCGAACTTCCTCTTCCACTAGAGTGATCATTGCCATTTCGGCGGAATCACCAACGCGGGTAGACATTCGCAGTACGCGGGAATAACCACCTGGACGTTTTACATAACGCTTGGCTAGAGTATCGAACAATCCTACCAAAACAGTTTTGTCCTTGACAAAGCGAGCGGCTTGTCGACGAGCAGCCAAATCGCCCTTCTTGCCATAAGTGATTAGGCGATCAACCAACCCCCGAACAACCTTGGCTTTGGCCACTGTCGTCACAACGCGACGATCCATTTGATCTTCTTTAAGCCCTTGCAACAACACTGAAGTGGCGAGATTGTTCAGCATCGCTTTACGATGGGCCGTGGCCCTGTCCAGCCTGTTTATTTTTACACCGTGTCTCATTATCGCTCCGAATCTTTCCTGGAAAGAGGTATGGGATTTTTTCCCAGACCTCCGTATTCCTTACTTCTCGTCGCCGAGATAGTAGTCGACATCCATTCCAAACGAAAGCCCCATGTTACTCAACACTTCGTTGAGCTCAATCAGTGACTTGCGTCCGAAATTCTTGTACTTAAGCATTTCTGATTCCTGGTTACGAACCAAGTCAGCAATGGTATGTATATTGGCGCAACGCAAACAATTGCTGGAGCGCACGGAGAGCTCGAGCTCATCTACGCGCATTTTGAGCAACTGACGAATGCGTTCTTTTTCTTCATCCTTCACAACTTCTTCAGCGGCTTCGAGATCCCCTTCAAAGTTTATAAACATTTCCAAATGATCAACCAAGAGCTTGGCGCCATATGCCATTGCATCTTCAGGATCAATGCTTCCATCGGTCCATACTTCCATTTCCAACTTATTGAAATCCGTTCTTTGACCAACACGGGTATCGGAAACTTCATAGGCAACCTTAGTTACCGGGCTAAAGTTTGCATCGATTGGAATGACACCGATGGGGTCATCTTCACGTTTCAAGTCATCGGAAACAACATAACCCCGGCCATCAGAAACGCGAAGCTCAAGAGTGATGCTTCCGTTTTTGCTCAAAGTGGCCAAATGCAATTCTGGATTCAGGATTTGCACATCGGGATTGGCCTCAATGTGCTCACCGCGAACTTCGCCCTCACCGGAAATATCAAGACGCAAGGTTGCATCTTCATCCGAAAGAAGCTTGACGCGCAATTGTTTGATGTTCAAAATGATCTCGGCTACATCTTCTTTAACGCCTTCCAAGGCGGAGAATTCGTGCGAGACACCTTCAAATTTAACGGAGACTACGGCTGCGCCTTGCAAGCTAGACAGTAACACTCGACGAAGAGCATTACCAACCGTGATTCCCCAACCGCGTTCAAACGGTTCAATGAGGAATTTACCGTACTTGGAATCCCCTTTTTCTTTCGCGATGCCTTTCGGCATGTGCAGAGCTTTCCATTTCATCTTTTATTACCTCGATCCTTGTGATAAATTTTCGAGCATGATCCTCGAGAATCTTCCTACTAAACGAATCTATCTATTAAACTCGACGGCGTTTCTTCGGGCGACAACCGTTGTGTGGTACTCCAGTGACATCCTTAATGGACATGATATCCATACCCGCGGCTTTCAATGCGCGGATTGCGGACTCACGGCCAGCGCCTGCTCCTTTGACGCGAACATCAAGTTTGCGCATTCCCATTTCCATTGCGGTGGTAGCAGCTGATTCGGCAGCAACTTGAGCAGCGAATGGCGTGCTCTTTCGCGATCCCTTGAAGCCAACCTTGCCTGGTGAACCCCAGGATACCACATTGCCCCGCACATCGGTGATAGACACGATGGTATTGTTGAACGTGGCTTTTACTGTGCAGCATCCTTGCACATCCACTTTCTTCTTGGACTTCTTAATTTTGGCCTTGGCTTCGCCTTCGGCTCCTTCAGTAGCTTCGGCTTTAGGAGCTTTCGCTTCCGTATCGCCCGCTTTCGCTGCTTTGGGTTTTTCTTCCGGTTTCGCCTTGTCGGCGGCTTTTTCGTCTGCCATTACAATATCCTTGCTGTCTACGAATTACTTCTTCTTATTCGCCATAGTCTTGCGCGGACCCTTACGGGTGCGGGCATTCGTCTTGGTGCGTTGACCCCGAACCGGTAGGCCTTTGCGATGTCGCAAGCCACGGTAGGAAGCGATGTCCACGAGGCGCTTGATATTCATGCCAACTTGCGCACGAAGATCACCTTCCACTTGGTAACCTGATTCGATCACGCGGCGGAGCTTTCCGATTTCTTCATCGGTCAGGTCACCGGCTTTCTTGCCTGGATCAATATTGGCCTTTTTGCAAATGTCCGTTGCGGACCTGCGACCCAGACCGAATATGTAAGTCAGAGAGATTTCGCTCCGCTTGTTGTTAGGAATATCTACGCCGGAAATACGTGCCACTTTGAATTCTCCTAGCTCTGGCCCAAAGGCCTAGCCCTGTCTCTGCTTATGACGGGGATTTTTTTTGCAAATAATACGGATAACGCCTTTGCGCCGAACGACTTTGCAGTCTTCACAACGCGGTTTTACAGATGCCCTGACTTTCATTGTCTCGTCCCTTATTTATGCCTGTAAGTAATCCGGCCCCGCGATAAATCGTAGGGCGATAATTCTAATAAAACCCGGTCATTTGGTAAAATTCGGATGTAATTTTTCCGCATTTTCCCCGAAATATGGGCTAAAATCACATGCCCATTGTCGAGCTCTACCTTAAACATGGCATTTGGTAGAGCCTCAAGAACCCGACCTTCAACCTGAATACCTTCTTGCTTGGCCAATTAAAACCCTCTCCGGCCACGAATCTTGCCCTTGCGCATGAAACCGTCATAATGCTGGTTTTGAAGATGCGTTTGGAACTGCCGAAGTGTTTCTAGGGCCACACCAATTGCGATTAACACGCTTGTTCCACCAATGTAGAACTGCATGTTCATGGCTTCTTTCAAATACAAAGGACCCACGCTGATTAAGGCCAAGAATATTGCACCAGGCAAGGTCACCCGAGTCAAAATTTGGTCTATAAATTCTGCGGTGCGACGTCCAGGGCGAACTCCAGGGATAAAGCCACCTGATTTCTTCAGATTTTCGGCAATTTCCTTAGGGTTATACATAATGGCGGTGTAGAAGTAACTGAAAAACACGATAAGAATTGTGAAGACAATCGAATAGACTACATGGCCGGGTAAGAAGGCATTTCCAAAATTTTGGGCCGCACTCATGTCTGGAAAGAAAGAAGCAAGTTGTGCAGGGACGAACATGATTGCCGAACCGAAAATAACCGGCATCACGCCTGCTGTATTCACTTTAAATGGCAAGAAGCTGGCCTGTCCACCCATGACTTTTCGACCCACAACACGTTTTGGGCTTTGAAGCGGTATTCGGCGCGTTCCTTGGTCAATAAAAATAATGAAACAAATAATGGCTAGCACCACCATTATAATGACCGCTTCCATTGGAATGCTACGCTCACCGGTGAGAACCATTTCAATTTCGCTCGCAATGGCATGAGGCATTTGGGCCATAATACCAATGAAAATAATCAAGGAAATCCCATTCCCAATCCCACGCGCAGTGATCTGTTCTCCCAGCCACATGATAAAGACTGTGCCCGTGGTCAAGGTCAAAACAGTCAAAAGAGTAAATCCAAAATGTCCAACACCGGAAGCAAGAAGACTTTGGCCTGTTGGGGTCGATTGACTTCCCAACCAGGTCGCAACACCCCAGGATTGTAGTGCACTAATGATAATGGTTCCATAGCGAGTCCACTGTGTCAACTTTGCGCGACCCTCTTGACCCTGCTTCTGGTACTGCGCTATAGTCGGAACTACCGTTCCCATCAATTGGATTATGATGGAGGCACTAATGTAAGGCATGATGCCAAGTGAAAAAATGGAAGCCCGTTGGAGAGCACCGCCCACGAAAGTATTGTATAAGCCGAACAAGTTGTTCGAGTTTTTGGAAAAGAACTCGGCAATCGCAAGGCTATTTACTCCAGGAAGAGGCACGAAGCCTCCCAGGCGGTAAACCGCGAGTAGACCCAGGGTAAAGAAAATCTTATCCCTTAGATCCTTGATCCTGAATATATTCGCGAAGCCTTGGAGTGCTTGCACTTTAGATAACCTCGACTTTTCCCCCTGCGGCCTGGATTGCTACCAGGGCGGAGGCGCTGAACTTGTTTGCTGAAATCTGTAGGGCTTTGGTGAGTTTTCCCTTTGCCAAAATTTTGACAGGATGTTTGGCACTTTTCACAAGTCCCACCTTAACCATATCGGCCACAGTAACAGTACCACTGCATTTTGCATCCAAGTCACCCAGATTGACCACTTGCGTGTCATTTGGGAAATGGGAATTAAAACCGCGTTTAGGAACACGACGTTGCAAAGGCGTCTGACCACCTTCGAAAGCCACTCCTACGGGTCCGCTTTTACGTGCAGTTTGTCCCTTACCACCACGGCCGGCAGTTTTACCCTTGCCCGAACCTGGACCACGACCTTTTTTGAATCGCTTCTTGCGCGAACCTTTAACAGGTCTCAAATCAGAAAGCTTCATGTTACGTCCTCAACCTTTACGAGATGGGCAACAATCCGGATCATTCCATCCGTGCTCGGGCCTTTATCCTTGATAACACTCTTTCGGATACCGTGGAGGCCAAGGGCTTCCAGGGTCCTGATCTGCTTCACCTTGGTGCGCGCATCGCTCACAAGCTGGGTGATTTTAACTTTGGTTACCATTGTTGTTCCTTATGCTTTCGCCGCGATAGTGGCGGTCGATGCTGCTGCCACCGGCTTAGGAGCCACTTGGCGTAAGGCAGCGAATTCTTTTTTGCCTCTTTGCATCTGTAGTCCACGTAACACAGCCTTTACCACGTTATGAGGATTGGTCGAGCCTATGCTCTTAGTGAGAACGTCATGAACTCCAGCCAATTCCAGGACAGCACGCGCAGCACCCCCGGCAATAACACCCGTACCTGGCGATGCAGGACGCATGAAAATTTTGGCGGCGCCGTAGCGCGTGTTGACTTCATGCGGAATGGTTTTTCCGCGTAGAATAACATCGACCAAATTCTTATGAGCATTTTCGGTAGCTTTACGTATAGCCTCTGCCACTTCGTTAGCCTTTCCCGATCCAAT
This sequence comes from Fibrobacteria bacterium, assembly GCA_043750055.1. GTDB lineage: Bacteria > Fibrobacterota > Fibrobacteria > UBA11236 > UBA11236 > Chersky-265. The sequence continues at coordinate 8,314 of JAYVCH010000035.1, read as the reverse complement.
GCCGACGCGACCCGATCCATTGCCGATTACGACAATAGAATTAAAGCTGAAGCGACGCCCGCCTTTAACAACTTTGGCGCAGCGATTGATGGCAACAACTTTCTCCTGGTATTCCGACTTTTCGCCGTTTTCCATTTGGTTGTTTCTACCCTGGGGTTGATTCATACCAGCCATTTAAAACTCCAGTCCGGCTTCACGGGCGGCATCCGCCACAGCCTTAACTCGGCCATGGAACAAGTTTCCGCCACGATCGAAAACCACAATTTTAATTCCGGCTTCCTGGGCCTTTTTGGCGACCAGTTTGCCTAATTCTTTAGAGGTCTCAACTTTATTCTTGCCCTCAATAGAAGGTTTGAGTTCAGGAGAGAGGGAAGACAACAAAAGCAGTGATTTGCCATTGGAGTCATCGACAATTTGGGCATAGATATGGTTGAGGCTGCGACGCACGCAAAGGCGCGGCCGAATCGTGGTGCCATCGATCTTCTTACGAATTCTCTCGTGTCTGGCCTTTCTATTGACCAGTCTTGTAACAGCCTTATCCGCAAACATCTCTTATCCTCTTTCGGTTTCGAAAAACCATTTGGTCGCCAAGCCCTTATGGCCCAGTGAGCAATTAATTCAATAACGGATTACGTTTTCTTAACTTCCTTTTGCCGAACAACTTCGCCGATATATCGTACACCCTTGCCCTTATAGGGTTCTGGGGGTTTGAATCCACGAATCGTGGCCGCTACCTGACCAACGGCTTGTCGATCGATTCCATCTACAATAACTTTCACGTTTCCGTCCATTTTGACATTAACGCCTGTGGGAGGGGTGAATAGGATTGGATGCGAATAACCGAGAAGCAAGCTAACTGCTTTGCCTTTCTGTTCGCCGCGATAACCCACTCCGCGAATTTCCAATTCCTTGGTAAATCCTTTGGTAACACCCGTCACCATATTGTTGATGACCGCTCGGGAAGTGCCATGAAGTGCACGATCCGTCTTAGCATCGGAGGGTCGCTTCACTGAAACAACGCCTTCCGTATTTTCCAGGGTTATGCGTTCGTTCATGACGAACATAAGTTTCCCTTTAGGTCCCTCAACGGTCACGTTCTGGCCGCTCACATTGAGCTTGACTCCCGTGGGGATGTTGATAAGCGCTTTACCTACTCTAGACATGGATAACTCCTACCAAACCTTGCAGATGACTTCGCCACCGATATTCTGCTCGCGAGCTTCATAATCGGTCAGCAGACCTTTGGACGTGGACACGATGGCCATACCTAGGCCATTCATGACCTTGGGAAGGCCCGTTGCCCGGGCATACGATCTTCGCCCTGGGGCGCTGACTCGTTGGATGCCTTGGATGGCCGGTTGTCCGTCGGTGTATTTCAGAAGGATTTTCATTAAACCCTGCTTACCATCATCGACGATAACGAATTTTTGTACGAAATTACGCCGTACCAGAATTTTTGCCACTTCTCTTCGAAGGCCGGAGGAGGGCATTTCTACCACCCTTTTTCCAACCCTGGTGGCATTCCGGATTCTTGTCAGCATATCGCCGATGGGATCTGTGATTCCGCTCATGCTTAGCTCTTTTCTCCTTGCATTTCCTTTAAAGCTCGCTTGCGCGGCTTACCAGGAAGCCTTCGTGATTCCGGGGATTTCACCTTGCAGGGCCATTTCCCTGAAGCAGATGCGGCACAACCCAAACCGGCGCATAAATGCGCGGGGGCGTCCGCAACGGCGGCAACGGTTGTACCCACGTACCACAAACTTTGGGGTACGTTTTTGTTTTTCAATCATCGATCTCTTTGCCATTATCTCTATTCTCCCGACTGCTTACGGAACGGCATTCCCAATGCGGATAAGAGTGCTCGGCAACCCTCATCATCTTTGGAATTTGTGACGAAACTAATGTCCATGCCAAGAATCTGGCTGATTTTGTCGTAGTTGATTTCAAGGAAAATAATCTGTTCCTTGATACCCATGGTATAGTTCCCGCGTCCGTCGAACCCACGTTTGGGAACTCCGCGGAAATCACGTACGCGTGGAAGCGCAATAGTGATAAACCGTTCAACAAAATCCCACATCTTCTCGCCATGCAAGGTAACCTTGACGCCAATGGGCAGGTTTTCACGAACTTTGAAATTCGAGATTGCCTTTTTCGCGCGAGTTGGAATGGGCTTCTGGCCGGTGATGGCGGCGAGTGTTCCCACCGCTTCTTCGATCAGACGCTGATTTCCAGTCGCTTCTCCAACGCCCATGTTGATTACGACTTTTTCAAGCCGTGGGACTTCCATTACATTGGTGAGGCCCAATTCCTGCATGAGTGCAGGAATCAGTTCCTTCTGGTATTTTTCCTTAAGCCGTTGCATTATTCTCTTTGACCTTTCAGCAGATGCTTAGTCTATGGTCTTTCCGGATTTTTTTTCAACCCGGATGCGTTTTCCGTTTTCGACGGTTTTCCGCACTTTAACGGGTTCATTACTCTTATTCATCAACATCACGTTGGAAACATGGACAGGCATTGCCTTGTCTACGATTCCACCCTTTTCGGATCCGCGGCCGGGCTTCTGATGTTTCTTTGCCACGTTTACACCTTCAACAATAACCTTATTTTCCGTGGCAAGCACCGTGATGATGCGGCCTACAGTTCCCTTGGACTTGCCGGAGATAACTTTAACGCTGTCGTGTTTTCTCAGTTTGATTGACATAACTAGATAACCTCCGGCGCCAAAGACACAATTTTCATGAACTGTTTTTCGCGAAGTTCGCGAGCAACAGGTCCAAAGATGCGGGATCCTTTTGGTTCCCGGGCTTCGTTGATGATAACGACAGCATTATCTCCAAAACGAATCGCCGATCCATCTTTACGTTTAACTTCCTTGGTCGTTCGAACCACAACGGCCCTCTGAACGCTTCCCTTTTTAACACCGCTAGTCGGAGTCGCTGCACGAACCGATACGACGATCACGTCGCCTAAGCTGGCATAGCGCCTTCGGGTACCGCCAAGTACCTTAATGCACATGACTTCCTTGGCCCCGGAGTTGTCGGCGACGTTAAGTTTCGTCTGCTGCTGAATCATCTTTTACCTTTCTCCGTCCTACTTCTTGCGCTCGACAACTCTGACCAAGCGCCAACGCTTGGTTTTGCTCAAGGGGCGCGTTTCCATGATTTCCACGGTGTCGCCTTCCTTGGCCGAATTTTCATCATCATGGGCCTTCAATTTGACCGTTGTGGTCAGAATCTTGCCGTAGATGGGATGGGACTTTCTGTTGACCACAGCGACCGTAATAGTTTTATCCATTTTGTCACTGGTCACGATTCCCGACCTGACCTTCCTACTTGCTCGTTCTTCCATATTTCCTCGCGTTCGGGCTTACTTGCCCGATGTGGCTTTCTGCTTGAGCACGGTCTTGGCGCGGGCAATATCCCGTCGTGAAGTCTGCAAGAGGGATGTGTTTTCCAACTTGCCCATGCTGGCCTGAAACTTCATCGTAAAGAGGTTCGCTTCAAGCTCATTGATCTTAGTCTGAATGACGTCCGTCGCCATATCCCGGAGTTCCCGAGTCTTAGCCTTAGCCATTTTTATCCACCTCACAAATCTTAGTTCTGATGGGTAACTTTTGAGCTGCTACACCCAGCGCTTCCATAGCCAATTCTCGATCCACTCCACCCATTTCAAATAGGATGCGACCGGCCAAGACTACGGCAACCCAACCTTCCACATTACCCTTACCGGAACCCATACGGGTTTCAGCAGGTTTTTTCGTGAAGGGCTTGTCCGGAAATACCCGGATCCAAACCTTACCACCGCGCTTAATTTTACGCGTCATAGCGATACGGGCTGCTTCAATCTGGCGGTTGGTGACCCAAGCCGATTCCAGGGCTTGTATTCCAAATTCGCCGAAAGCCAAGTCGGTTCCACGAGGGGCAACGCCCTTCATTTTTCCGCGCTGCATCTTACGGTATTTTAATTTCTTTGGGCTTAGCATTTTAGGCCATGGCCCTTTCTCCATCAATGGTGGAAACGTCGTCTCTCTTAATAATCTCGCCCTTGAAGATCCAAACCTTTACACCAATTGTGCCATAGGTTGTCTCGGCGCGAGCTTGCGCATAATCGATATCCGCACGAAGCGTTTGCAAAGGAATTCTTCCATCACGAGTCTTCTCTACCCGGGCGATTTCTGCACCACCCAAACGACCACCGCATTGAATCTTGATACCAAGGGCTCCAAGGCGCATTGCACTGGAAACAGCTTTCTTCATAGCCCGGCGGAAGGCGACGCGCTTTTCCAACTGGCGAGCGATGTTATCAGCCACGAGTTTGGCATCGACTTCTGGGCGCTTGATTTCGCGGATGTTGATGTAAATGTCTTTTCCGGTCAAGTGTTGTAGCTCGCCTTTGATGCGCTCTACTTCTTCGCCCTTTTTACCTATGACAACGCCTGGTCGCGCTGTGAAAATATTCACAGTCACTTCCTTCACGGTGCGCTCGATGCCCACATTGGACAAGCTGGCATGGCCTAGACGCTTGTTAAGATAACGACGGATCATCATATCTTCATAAAGAAGATCCGCGAAACTTTTTTCAGCGTACCACCTGGAATTCCAGGTCCTAATGACGCCAAGTCTAAATCCGACTGGATGGGTTTTCTGTCCCAATGTCTACCTCCGCTTAATCCGACACAACCACAGTCAAGTGGCTTAGTTTTTTCTCGATGCGGAACGCGCGCCCTTGCGCGTGGGCCCTGATGCGCTTCATCAAGGGGCCTGCGTCCACGGTGATCGTTTTCACGACCAAATTCTTCGACTTAGAACCGGCTACTTCACTCTTGACTTGGAAGTTGGCAACTGCCGACTTCAAGACCTTATCTACCATGCGCGCGCTCTTTTTCTTGAGCTTAAGTCCGTACAGAATGCCGATGGCAGTCTCCACTGGCTTTCCGCGAACCATGTCTGCCACCTGCCGCATACGGTTGGTGGATGAGCGGAGATACATCCCTTTTGCAATCGCTTCCATTGTTCTTCCCTACTACTTCTTGCCCGCTGGCGCAGCCGGCGCTGAGGGTTTGGCCTTCTCGGTCTTGACGTGACCACGGAAAGTACGAGTCTGAGCGAATTCACCCAGTTTATGTCCAACCATGTTCTCAGAGACGAAGACGGGAATGAACGTTTTTCCATTATGAACTGCGATGGTATTACCCACGAAGTCTGGAGAAATCGTGGAACGTCGGCTCCAGGTCTTGATGGCGGACTTTTTAGTAGCCAAGCCCATGTCTTTCACCTTCTTCATGAGGTGACTGTCAATGAACGCGCCTTTTTTTAGCGATCTCGTCATTCTATATCCCCTTAAACGTTCTTCGGACGACGGCGAACGATGAACTTATCGGTTCGCTTGTTATTACGTGTCTTCTTGCCCTTGGCCTTTTTTCCCCAAGGTGACACAGGATGGCCACCACCGGAGGTACGACCTTCGCCACCACCCATGGGGTGATCGACAGGGTTCATGGCAACGCCGCGAACCTTCGGACGCTTGCCGAGCCACCGCGAACGGCCAGCTGAGCCGCTTACAACATTGATATGATCCCCATTGCCAACACGGCCAATGGTGGCTTTGCAGTCGATGGAGATATGGCGAATTTCACCAGAGGGAAGCTTGACCTGAGCCATGCCACCTTCTTTAGCCACGATTTCGGCTTGAGTTCCTGCAGAGCGAGCAATTTGTGCACCTTTTCCAGGTTTCAATTCAATATTGTGGATATATGTGTTCAAAGGAATTTTTCCGAGAGGAAGAACGTTACCCGTTTCGAGAGTGGCATCTTCCTTATTCACAATCACGTCACCAACCTTCATGCCTTCAGCGGCGATGATATAATGACGTTGTCCATCGATATAGCGAATGAGAGCGATGTTTGCGGAGCGGTTCGGATCATATTCGATCGTTTCCACTGTGGCATTCATACCTACCCGGTCACGTTTGAAATCGACCAAGCGGAGCAATTGCTTATGCCCACCACCACGACGACGCATGGTGATAATTCCGCGGTTGTTACGTCCCGCTTTTTCTCTCCGACCTTCAGTAAGAGGCTTGTACGGCTCGTTGGTAGTGATTTCACCGAAGTCCAAGATTTTCTTGTACCTCTGCGTCTCTGTCAACGGCCTGTATGACTTAAGTGGCATCTTTTTCTCCCAGAGTCCGTTTTATTCGATTTCTTTGATGGTGTCGCCTTCAACCAAGCGAACCACAGCTTTTTTCCAGGCATTGCGACGTCCGAGTACTCCTCGGGTGCGCTTCAACTTGCCCTGTACATTAATCGTATTCACGGCTTCAACGCGAACCTGAAAGCGAGCTTCAATAGTTTGCTTAATCTCGATTTTATTGGCCGTTGTCTTCACCTTGAACACAAATTGGTTCGAGGTTTGACGAATGGCGGTTGACTTCTCCGTCATCCATGGGAATTCTAAAATATCCTTAGTCGCTTTCATGTTTTCCCTTAAGCGGCTTTCGCAGCTTTGCTGGCCTTGGGTTTGGTTGCGGCTTTTGCTTTCGGTGCCTCGACGACTTCGGCCGTCGTAGCCTCAGTCTCCGTAGTCAATGCTTTCAGAGCGGAATCCGTAAAGATGATATTCTTAGCATTGATCAGCGAATAAGTATTCATGTCCCATATGCGCTGAACCAAAACATCAGGAATATTGCGGGCGGCAAGAATCAAGTTTTCGCTTGCTTCGGACACCAAGAACAAATTCTTTTGACCCGTTAAGGCTGCAGTCTTGATGACTTTAACTAAGTCTTTGGTTTTAGGAGCCGACAAAAGTAGCTTCTCGAAAACATAGATGCTTGATTCATTGGCTTTGACTGTCAAAGCTGAAAGTAAGGCACGACGTTTTACTTTTTTGTTCAAATCCCGCTTGTACAAGTGAGGGATAGGGCCATGAGCTTTACCACCACGTGCCCAGTTGGGAGCAGTGTTAGAACCCTGACGGGCATTTCCCGTTCCTTTTTGTTTCCAAGGCTTCTTACCGCCGCCGCTTACTTCGGCGCGAGTCTTAGTCTTATGCGTTCCCTGGCGTTGATTGCCAAGGTAGGTATCAACGGCTTGAAACATGGCCGCTTCGCTAATGGGCTGCTCAAAATGGCTGGCGGGAAGGTCGAGCTCGGCCTTGTACGCACCATCGGCGGCATGAAGTTTTGCCTTTGCCATGTTACTGCTTCCTCACAATGACTTTGCTGTTCTTGCATCCGGGAACCGCGCCCCGGACGAACAGTAGATTCTTCTCAACATCGACTTTGACGACATCAAGATTCTTGGTGGTTTGCTTCCGGTCGCCATGATGGCCAGCCATGCGCTGTCCCGGAAAAACACGTCCGGGATAGGTATGTGCTCCGATGGAACCAGGTTGACGAGTGTTCTGAGAACCGTGAGTTGTCGGTCCGCGTTGGAATTTATGACGCTTGATGGTACCTGCGAAGCCACGGCCCTTGGTGGTACCCGTGATGGTGACTTCTTTGTCCGATTCAAAAATCGAAACGTTGTACTGCTTGCCGACTTCCCATTCAGAAAGGTCTTCAAGACGGAATTCGGCCATATATTTTCCGGCGGGAATTCCAACTTTCTTAAATTGACCCACGGTGGCTTTGTCAAGATTCTTCTGCCGAGCAACGCCAGAGGTGATTTTAATGGCCTTATAGCCATCTTTCTCAGCAGTCATTAGTCCCATGATGGTTGCTGGAGGCAACTCAATCACGGTGACGGCAACGCTGTTACCTTCGGTCGTGAATATCTGGGTCATTCCCAGTTTGGTTCCAATTAGTCCCAACATATCAAACCTTTATTTCCACTTCCACGCCCGCGGGCAGATCCAACTTCATCAAGGAGTCGATGGTCTGCGGAGTGGAGTCTATGATGTCGATCAAACGCTTATGAGTCCGTGATTCGAACTGTTCCCGCGACGTCTTGTCGATATGCGGAGACCTAATCACAGTAAAGATCCTCTTCTTAGTAGGGAGCGGAATCGGTCCCACAATTTTTGCACCCGTGTTCCGAGCGGTCCTAACGATATCCGCCGCCGACCGATCAATCATGCGGTGGTCGAACGACTTCAGCCGGATTCTGATTCTTTCTCCTGCCACTGTCAATTACCTCTTTTAATGAATCCCAAATGCATCAAAATTTCACAGAACGGGCCCGGCATGAAACCGGGTCGCTTTTCAAATCTTAGAGTAAAATCTCAGTTACAACGCCAGCGCCTACGGTTCTTCCGCCTTCGCGAATCGCGAAGCGTAAGTCCTTGGCCATGGCGATGGGCGCAATCAATTCCGCCGT